>CAYPIM010000116.1:0-18758 GCA_964410795.1 uncultured Lewinella sp.
GCTAAAATTCTTACCAGCTACTACAAAACATGGCAATTCATTCCAATAATTAGCTTCGCTGTACTTCGTGCTCGGGATAACTCCTGTTTTTCCTTTCCCATCTTTTACCTTACCTCTTCATCATTCTCCGTGAGAACCGCTGTCCGTTGTTCGTGCGTAATTGCCACACATAATTGCCTGGTGGTAAGCCTTTGGGCTGAAGAAGGACGCGGTTGTCCCGCCCTCCAAGCAAGCTTACACTTCCATTGCGAAGAACCCTTCCTGACATGTCTGTAATTGTCCAGTCCGCATTTGAATCGGTTGGCGCGTAGGTATTTACGTAGCCTCCCTCGTCGCTCATAGGGTTGGGACGTGGGAGACCAACGGACCAATCTCCGAGGTTACTGCCCCGTAAGCGAGCTGTTTGTACTCCAGATGTGGAAATGACACCTTCACGGTCTTCATGCTGCAGTCTGTAATAATAAAGCTTGTTTTTCTGAACCCTATCGTCGTAGAAGGAATAGTTTGCAACACCATTTTCTCCTTCTGTTGCTGCGACTTCGGTAATCACCCTGAAGTTTCGACCATCTTCACTACGTTCGAGCTGAAAGCCCCTGGTGCGGTCCACGGAATGATCGACCCAAAGAAGATTGATGTTAGCATCATAAGCGATCGCTACGGGGGCGTCAACAACGGTGGCAAGGGCGCTGTTGCACCCATTGGCAATCGGCAAATAGGTGAAACCGCTGGAAAATAGCGTTTGTACGGTTGCTTCTGGTACCTCGAACCAGTCTACGAGCAAAGAACCATAGACATCGCGGAAATCGTATTGGTAGGGAACTCCGGTAGACTGGCTTACCTGGGTGTCAATTTCCGGACTTTGGCCCAATACCCCAGGCTGGACACAGTTGCCAAATAGGAACATCGGCCCGGCGTCTCCGTGGTCTGTGCCACCACTTTGATTGGAGCGGATACGGCGGCCAAATTCGCTGAAAGTCAGGCCCATTACTCGATTGTCGATACCGAGAAGTTTTAGGTCGTCCATGAAAGCTTTTATGGAGTCACTAAGCTCGGTCAGAAGATCAGCGTGGCGGCCAACAAGCCGGTTTTCACCATTGACTTGACTACTATGGGTATCAAAACTACCAATGGTCGCCACATAGATTTTGGTCTGTAGACCACCTGCAATGAGCGTAGCAATATTCTGAAGTTGCTCAGAAAGGTTGCCATCCGTATAGTTAACGGCCATGGTATTGCCGGCGTTGGCTGCATCTTGTACTACCTGTCCGTACTGGTTGCTTTGACCAATCAAATCACGTACATAGTTGACTTCATCCCCGTAATTTCCTGCGGGTAGCGAAGTATTTCCACCGGGGGCAATGTATAAGAAATTGTAGGGATTCTTTACCACAACGCTAAGGTTAGAAAGTGTACCCTGACAGGTGGAAGAAACAACACTGCCCATCGTCATGGCAAGAGGATATGGGAATTGATCATTGGGGTAACCAGTAGGGAAATCCGGATGATCAAGTTCAAGATAACGCCCCAGCCAGCCAGTGGTCTCTGTTTCATTTGCCGCAGATCCGGAAGTCCAAATATCAGTACTGCGGAAGTGAGAACGATTTTGATTCGGGTAACCGACTGCCTGGACGGCACCGAGCATCCCATCGTCGTAAAGGGCTTTCATGCCCGTCATGCTACCATGAAGGCCCGTGGTGGCGTTTAATCCAATTACATCCGAGGCCCCTAGGGCTACGTTGCCACGGACCATGTTTAAATTGTCTAATTGGTCTAAACCGATTAAAGTGTTCAAACCATCATTACCACCGGACAGGCGAATCAAGACGAGCACTCTATCACTATCGGGGTTGATAAATTGCGTAAAAAAGCTGGCAGGGTCGGCTGCAATTCCCGATGAAAGGAGTGCCGGAAGGCTTAAAGCACCAGAGGCGCGAAGGAAATTTCTTCTGTTCATGATAGGAGAATTCATGTTACAGGCTGCCGGTAGGGGCTATAACCTGAAACGGGTGCTTAGTGTAGGTGAAATTCAGCAAGTTGGAGCATTCCTCTTACCATGTCTTTAAGACGGTTCTCGATTGATACCCGGAGTGCAGAGTCGTTAGGGTTGGCCTGGAGGTCAAAGTATTCGTTCGTCCACACGAAATCCTCTAAGCCCGGTAGCAGCAAGTCTTTTAGCGCGCTCAATTGAACGGGTTTCAAAGGCTGGGGCACGAACTCGTCGGTCATCTCAGTGATCAGATCGTTCGGATCTGATGGGTTATCATAGCGTTCTATGGCCGCCAGCCAGTTGAACGGATGAGGATTACCTCCCCAATACCACCCATTACGGCTAAGGGTACGGTTCTGTACGTCGGTTCTGTTTTGCAGCGTAGCTGTATTCAACCATAAACGGTGAAAACCAGGCTCTTGATAATAGGCTGACCAACCCGCGACACTGGGCGGTTTGCGCAGCTCAAGACCAGCGTCCCGGGTTGAGTTGTAGGCCCTCCGGGCTGCCTCGTAATTATCAACCACATTTCCTTGATTGAGAAAGTCAGTTGGGCGGTAAATACTGTGTATGACATCAATAGGAGATTTGACAACGTCACCGATTATGGTTGTCTGGTAGAAGTGCTCACTGCTCAAGAGTAACTCTAAAGCAGGCTTGATTACGTAGTTTGCGTCGCGTAGTGCCTGAGCCATCGGCTCAATAATGGTGGTTTCAATCGTACTGTCTAGTTTGTAGTAGACGAAGTAGCGGTATAGTTTGCGGCAGATATAACGAGAGACTTCGTCTTGAAGGAAGATGAGATCAATCACATCTTTGTACTCATTCTCTTCATTGTTGACGATCACTGCGTTGTTAAACCTGTGACTCAGTTGTTTATCCGTCGTGTCATGACGGCTGGAAACGAAGTAGCCTGCGGGCTCCACTCCTTCGGTATTGGTGTTGAACCCTGTGGTACGCCAGCCGGTAAAAGCGCGGGCAAGTTCGGTTACATCTTGTTCGGTATAGTTGGTGTAATCACCATCAGCTACCTGAGGCCCTTTCCCAATGGTAAAGAGTTCTAATACTTCACGGGCAAAGTTTTCGTTAGGATTGGATTCGGTACTGCTGTTGCCGTTCAGGAAGGCTAACATGGAAGGCATAACGGTCATTTGCTTCACGAGTTCTTTGAAGTCGCCAGTAGCAAATTCCCGGTACTTTGTTACGAACTGATATATGGCACGAGCATCTCCCGGCCCGTTTATACCAAAGTGGTTATGCCAGAAGAATCCCATTTTTTCCCGAATAGAAATATGGTCATTGGCAAGGGTTGCGAACCACCAGGCATCAAGACTGCGGCGGCGAGCGTTGGAGTCAGCAATAGAATCAACTTCGGTTACCGGTAGGTCTACCCAGGAGTCGCCAATGCCAGCAGTAGGGTGGTCTTCATAATCGTAATAAACGGGTAGGTCTGGGAGCGGGTTAGCGCTGAATAATTTATTGATCGTACCGCTCAGCCCAAGACCAATAGCTTGGTCAATTTCAGCTTTCAGGGGGGCGAAAGTCGCACGGCGAAGAAGGTGGCCAGCTTGTAGTCGGGTCCATGGGCCCGTGTACGGCGATATGGAAACGACGGCTGTCGGGGCAGGCAAGGTTAGGGAGGACATGATATTGGATTTTGAAGAGAGAAGGCATGGAATAGCCAGGCTTTCAAGAGGAAAGCAGGCACAGTAACTTGACTTAAGTCAGGTATTCCAAAGAAACCAAAAGTGTAGGTTTGGGGGCTTAAATTTCAATCCAAATATACAGGAATTATTTATAGGTATGCAGGATTTTTGGTGCTGATTTCATACTGCAGCTGACTTTTGTCAGAAAATCTTTTCCACTTAAGAATGAAATTGGCCTGAGGAACATCTTGTGGAAGGCGCGAACGCAGGTGCAATGAAAGTTGATTGAAAAAAAAGAATACTTGATGTTTGTATTTGATTATCAGTAGTTTACGTTATTTTTAGCGGTTATTTATCCGTTTTTAAACGTTTATAAACGCAAGTAAACGTATAAAAGACGACTAGTAGATTAACCAGCCTGCATCTTAAGGGAAGAAAACAAACTTCCCACTATGAAATACGTCCATAACCAGGTTCAATTGTCAGGACGGGCTGGTCATCCTCCCGAGCTTTTTACCATGACTGATGGTACGATGATGGCCCGGCTGCGTTTGTACCAATCCTTTACCAATCATTCTGGCGAACGCTCATCTATGGCTTTCTCCATAGTAGCTTGGGGAGGCGTGGCGGAGTCTCTTCACCAAACCGTCTTTAGGGGAGATCATTTATTTATTATTGGTAGGCTACGTATCCGAACCTGGAAGCAAGAAGGAATAAACCACCTTCGTCCGGAGGTCCATCTTGAGCACTATCATTTGATAAAGTCATCCTTAAAAAAGAGTGAACGGGGTAGGGAAGCGTTTGGCGAAAAGCCTTGCACCTCGAAGCCTGAATCCTCTTGATCGAGACCGTTTGCAAATTGTCACTAATCCTACCACCGCTAAACTATACCACCATGAATGAAATTACTCTAATTGGCCAATTGGCTTTTTTGCCAACTTATCACTGTACGCCGAAAGGGCTTGACCTGACTCGTTTTGAACTGCGAACCATCTCTGGAGAACGTCAGGAAGCTCACCACTGTACGGCTTGGGGCCCAGCCGCATTGGATCTTCACGAACATTTATACCCCGGAGACCGGGTTCTTATTCGAGGAGAGCTTCGCTACCGCCGTCGTAGGAATCGATTGGGCGGCACGCTGCGCGTTCCGGAAATTTACGTTAGGGGCTATTCTTACTTAGGGAGGGGGGACTCCGACTCCCCGGACGTTGTCCGGGGATATCCGAGGAGAGAGTCGCTACGCGACCAGTAAGGGAGTATCTCATTAAAAGTAGCAACCATGAATTCATTTCATAACACCACCTATCAGATTGTATGGGGGACCAAGTATCGCAGAAAAACGATGACTCCAGAGAATCGGAAAAGGCTGTATGGATATCTATACGTTATTCTGAAAAAATATAACTGCCACGTTCTTCGAATCAATGGTGTGTCTGATCACTTGCACATCATTACCAGTATACCTCCCAGGATTACGCCCAGCAAGCTGATTCAGGAGCTGAAGCAGGATTCGTCTAAGTGGCTTCGAGAGATGGGACTGTTTTCAAACTGGGGCGGTTGGCAAAAGGGTTACTTCATTGCCACTTATTCGTATGACGCTCGCTTCGATCTGATCGAATACGTAAAGAATCAGGCCACACACCACGGCGACAAGGAAGCCACAGAAACTGAAGATTACCGGACCGAGCTGAAAAGACTACTAACCGAAGCTGGAATCCTTTGGGAAGAAAAATACCTTGACTGAAATTCAGCCAAGGTATTTTTAAGCAAAGCAGTTGCGTAGCGATATACCCTTCTAATATCCCCGGACAACGTCCGGGAGTAGAGGGGAGTGGATCGTACGGAGGAAGCGGAGTAGGTCGCCCTACTTACTACTACCAACCGCAGAGCTAAGGTATTCCCGGTTAAGGCGGGCAATATGCTCTACCGAAATCTCCTTAGGGCATTCTGCTTCACAGGCGGTGATGTTGGAGCAACGGCCAAAGCCTTCAGCATCGTGCTGTTCTACCATGCGGAGCGCACGCTGGCTAGCTTCCACTTCGCCCTGAGGCATAAGGGAAAGGTGACTGACTTTAGCTGAGGTAAATAACATCGCCGAAGCATTGGGGCAGGCAGCTACGCAAGCACCACATCCGATACAGGTTGCAGCATCCATCGCTTCATTAGCGAGGTCTTTCTCGATAGCAATGGCGTTGCCGTCTTGCGCCTGGCCGGTATTCACGGAAATGTAGCCTCCGGCCTGGATAATGCGGTCAAAGGCATCGCGATTAACGACCAGGTCCTTCACAATTGGGAAGGCCGCCGAGCGCCAGGGCTCGATGGTAATGGTGTCACCATCATTGAAATGGCGCATATGCAACTGGCAGGTAGTGGTGCCCTGCTGCGGGCCGTGAGGGTAACCATTGATGACCAGGCTGCACGTGCCGCAGA
The DNA here is from genome assembly GCA_964410795.1 of uncultured Lewinella sp. Lineage (GTDB taxonomy): Bacteria > Bacteroidota > Bacteroidia > Chitinophagales > Saprospiraceae > Neolewinella. The sequence continues at coordinate 6,064 of CAYPIM010000116.1, forward strand.
TGCCTTCGCGGCAGTCGTGCTCAAAGGCAACGGGTTCCTTCTTTTCGTGGATGATCTTTTCGTTAAGCACGTCCAGCATCTCGAGGAAGGACATGTGGGAAGTTACGCCTTCCAGTGTGTGCGTGTCGAAATGACCTTTGGCGTCTGCATTTTTCTGCCGCCAGATTTTAAGGGTGAGCTTCATGTTGTCAGCGCTCATAATTTCTTGGTTTTTGAACCCTGCTCTTCGCCAACCTTTCCTTGCACCTGCGTTCGCGCCGAAAAGGCCGAATGAGGAAGGAAGGCCGGAGTAGAACCGGCGGTGAATTATTTGTACGAACGGGTTTTCAGTTCAACGTTTTCGAACTCAAGTTCTTCCTTGTGCAGGATGGGTTCATCGTCGTCCCATTCCCAGGCAGAAACATAAGCGTACTCTTTATCGCGGCGCAGCGCTTCGCCCTCCTCCGTCTGGTATTCTTCGCGGAAGTGACCACCACAACTTTCGTTGCGGTCTAAAGCGTCGACCATCATCAGTTCTCCTAGTTCCAGGAAGTCGGCGACTCGAAGCGCTTTTTCCAATTCGGGGTTATACTCGTCGGCACTTCCGGGAACGAAGACGTCGCGCCAGAATTCTTCGCGTAGCTCACGAATTATCTGACGTCCTTTATTCAGCCCTTCGGCACTGCGGCTCATGCCACAGTATTCCCAGACCGTCAGCCCGAGGCGACGGTGGAAGCTTTCGACGGATTGATTGCCCTGCACAGCCATTACTCTGGCGACGCGGTCCGCAACTTCTTTCTCAGCATCCATAAATTCCTTCCCGTTCGGGTCGATCATTGGCGTGCGAATTTCGTCCGCCAGGAAGGTTCCAATCGTGTAGGGTAGTACGAAGTAACCGTCGGCTAGCCCCTGCATGAGTGCAGAAGCGCCCAAGCGGTTAGAGCCATGATCGCTAAAGTTAGCTTCGCCAGCGGCGAAGAGGCCAGGCACGTTGGTTTGCAGGTTGTAGTCCACCCATAAGCCACCCATGGTATAATGAACGGCGGGGTAAATCTTCATCGGCATCACGTAGGGGTTCTCGCCGGTGATCTTCTCATACATTTCGAAAAGGTTACCATACTTCTCTGCGACAATACCTGTGCCGAGTTCCTTGATTCTGGCTTCTGAGGCATTTGGTTCGTGCAGGCTTATGGCCTGGCTTTTACCGTAGCGCATAATTGCATCAGCAAAATCGAGGTAAACGGCCAAGCCGGTTGGGCTTACGCCCAGTCCTTCATCACAGGCAGTCTTCGCGGCGCGGCTGGCAACGTCTCGGGGAACTAGGTTGCCAAAGGCCGGATAGCGGCGCTCCAGATAGTAGTCTCGGTCGGCTTCGGCAATGTCAAGACCTGTCTTTTTGCCTTCGCGAATGGCAACGGCGTCTTCTTTTTTCTTTGGTACCCATACCCGGCCATCGTTACGCAAAGACTCCGACATCAGGGTAAGCTTCGATTGGTATTCGCCCGAAACGGGAATACAGGTGGGGTGAATCTGCGTAAAGCAGGGGTTGGCCATGTAAGCGCCCTTTTTAACGGCACGCCAGGCGGCCGAAACGTTGGAGTTCATAGCATTAGTGGAGAGGTAGAAAACGTTACCATATCCACCGGTTCCAAGCACGACGGCATGAGCGGCGTGGCGTTCCAGTTCGCCAGTAAGCAGGTTACGGGCAATGATGCCGCGGGCTTTGCCATCCACTTTAACCACATCTACCATTTCATGGCGGTTATACATGGTTACGTTGCCAAGACTTACCTGACGACTTAAGGACTGGTAGGCGCCGAGTAGAAGCTGCTGTCCGGTTTGGCCACGGGCGTAAAACGTCCGGCTTACCTGAACACCGCCGAAAGACCGATTGGCCAGCAGGCCACCGTACTCCCGTGCGAAAGGAACGCCCTGGGCAACGGCTTGGTCGATGATGTTGACGGAAACTTCCGCCAAACGATGGACGTTGGCTTCGCGGCTGCGGTAATCGCCACCTTTAATGGTGTCGTAGAAAAGACGGTAAACGGAGTCACCGTCATTTTGGTAATTCTTTGCCGCGTTGATGCCACCTTGGGCTGCAATGGAGTGCGCGCGGCGGGGGCTGTCGTGAAAGGTAAATACCTTCACTTTGTAACCGAGTTCGCCCAGGGTTGCAGCGGCAGCGCCGCCGGCCAGGCCGGTACCGACGATGATCACTTCAATGCGGCGCTTATTGTTCGGCGCCACCAGCGGCATCGAAGAGCGGTACTTGGTCCATTTTTCACCGAGTTCACCGGGTGGGACGTTGGATTGTAATGCCATGATTGTGCTTTGTGAAGTATTATCTTATTGGTTCAGGTACATGAAAATGGGAATGATGCCGAAGCCTATGGCCAGGAGTACAGATAGGCCCCTACCGACAACACGGATCATTGGCGTCCATTTTTTGTGGTTAAGGCCAAGCGTCTGAAAGGCAGATTCAAAACCATGCCAGAGGTGAAACCCTACGAACATCATGCTGACAGCATAGAGAATTACCATCCATATATTAGTGTAAGTAAAAGCCACCAGCGAGTATAGATCATTGATGGGGTGGTCCCAGCCTGCATAGGTGACCTCCTCAATTTGGCTCCCCCAGTGGGTTTGAAACCAAAACTGTGCAAGGTGAATGCCCAGAAAAATAAGAATGACGGTGCCAATAGCACCCATTCGTACGGAGGCCTTACTGGCCCCAGCTACCCGGTTAACCTTTACGGCGTACCCCTGGCCACCACGGGCCTGGCTGTTCTTTCGCCAGAGGAATAACCCCTGGATAGCGTGCAGTAGAATGGAGGCGTAAAGCCCGTAACTGGTTGCTACAATAACCGGATTGTGCGTCATGAAGTAAGCATATTCGTTAAATGCCTGACCACCACTTCCGCTCAAAAGCTGTAAGTTACCTACCAGGTGTACAATCAGGAAAGTGATCAGAAACAAACCCGTGAGGGCCATCACCACCTTTTTGCCGATGCTGGAAGTGATGAATCGACCGAACCAAGTATTCATATAGAGTAGTTTTTGCTAAACAGGGCAAACTTAAGTGTAAAAACGCAGACTAACGAAAGGGTTGGGAGCGGAAAACTAAGGCGGCTTTGTTTAGACTTCGTCTAATTAATTTGCCCTGCATGTTACGCACCTCTTTGAAGATCATCTTCTGGGTGCCGAATTCGCGAACGCTTACTGTCGCTGCTTAGCCGAGATCATTGGTGAGTGGGCATTTTGAAGGCGCAGAACGCAGGTGCAAGGCGGGTTGAAAGGAACGTAATATGGTCTTTATTGCTCCAAAATTTACGTGTTCAAACTTGTTTCTCTCCGAATATACATTCACCGCTACCGAATTTTAAACGGGCTTGGATGGTGGGCTTTTAGCCTTCATATTTGCTGTACAAATCCTATTAACTGCCACGAACTGGCATCATTAAAGTTTAGATTTTACCCTACACCTTGAAATTGTTTTACACCTGAATTCCTTCCGGTCTGCCTTCTTCGGGAAGACTGGTAAACGCCTAAAAGTCTTTAACACCAGCCCCTTTGGCTATCGTATTTTACCCCTATTAGCCCTATTTTTGCTCGCAGTCAATGACTAATGGATGTAACCCAATATGAATTACTGTGTACGCGTCTTTGTTTTGTTTATAGTGTCTCTTTGTTGGGCGGGCTTGTGTCTTAAGGCACAACCCGCCCAACTTGATTTTAGGCACTACAATACGGATGACGGTTTGCCTAGCTCTGAGTGTTACACTATTGTCGAAGACCGGACAGGTTACATTTGGATTGGGACCGACAATGGTGTGGCCCGCTTCGATGGCTACGAATTTGAAGTTTTCGACGCTGACGATGGCTTAGAAGATATGGTGGTCTTTGGAATAGAAGAAGACCGTAATGGCCGTATTTGGATCTCCACTTTTTCTGGTAGAATATACTTTTTTGAAAACGGCACTTTCCACCCATTTGCGCATAATAACATTCTCGAGGACATTAAACGTACTAAGCACCTGGGAGTGCTTGTTGATGTAACCGACAAAGATGAGTTGATCCTTAGTTTCAAAAATGCGGGGTTTCTTAGGGTAAGCTCTACCGGGGAGGTTAAATGGTTGACCAACTTTGAGAATAGACATATCTACTTGTACAGGTCTATTGATGAGGGCAAACTCACTTCTGCTTCCCGGCCCCACGGTTTTTTTCATCCCTTAGGTGTATCTGTTCTTGGTCGCACCAGCCTTTATGTCTTGCAGGGGAGCGAATTAAGATCAGTTAAGGCCGTCAAACACGATGAGATCAGATTAGGAAGAAGCGGTTTTTCTGGAATGTTCCGAACTAGTTATGGCCAGAACGAGAGTGTTGTTACAACCAGGAGGAGGTTCATTATTCTCGACAGTAACTGGGACACCAAACACATGTATACGATCTCTTCAAACCATTTCAATTATTTTATGCCGGGTTTCTACCCGGATACCTACTGGGCATTTTTGGTGCGTGGTGGAGGCTTAGAAGGGTATGATTTTCGTGAGGGGGGAAGCAGACCAAAGATCTCTCATCAGCTTGTTGGCCACTCTTTATCCTCTGGTATACGCGATAGAAACGGAGGATTTTGGATTACCTCAATTGATGACGGTATCTTTTACTGCCCGTATCCCAAACAACTCATTTATCGGAAAGAAGAAAATGCTAAAAATGACAAAGCAATTTCTATAGCGCTGACTGGTCCGGGTAATTACTACGTTGGTTACGATGATGGCGGTTTCTTTCATTACGATGAAAAAACGGCGTTATTCAGGCAGGTTCAAGAGGAAGAACTTTTTGTTTCTGATCGTCTTTTTGATTTGTACTTTGATCCGGTTAAGTCTCGGGTACTAACTCCTTACTACTCTTTTAAGCACCCAGTTCCTGCAGGGAAAAGGCTGAAAGCGGAAATGGTGAACAAGTTTGACTACTTTAGAGCGGGGATTAAAGTTCCCTTTGGATTCAGGCGTTTCAATGAGATAAAAGGTGAGAATTCTCGTAAACTATACGGGTCGAATATCTCTAGTGTAGCTGCCATTGACTTGGATACTGATGAGATTTCATTATTGAAATCATATACAAAGGAATTACCAGGAAGTGCTCATGTGCTCGGCGAGCTTCCGGACGGGACTAGACTGATAGGAACACTGCTTGGGCTAATGGAATTGAAGGATGACGGCACAATCGTATCGAATAATCTTGGTGTCCCGGAATTATCTAAGCGTGTCGAGTTTATTAAAGATATAGGAGATGACAAACGACTTTTCGGTACCCGAGGAGACGGAGTTGTATTTATGAGTTCTGATACCACCTATTTAATTCGAGAGAGCGACGGCCTGGCCTCCGATATGATTCGAGACATACACTTGAGTGAAACGGGAATCATCTGGATCAGCACCCTCAATGGGCTAAGCAGGTTAGAGATCTCTCCTGGAGGGAAACATTATCAAGTACGGACCTTTAGAATGGAGCATGGGTTGCCCAGTAATGAAGTTTATCAAGCGGATACCTACGGAGATGAACTTTGGTTAGCTACCAGTGCAGGGGTTGTGAAATTTGTACAACCAGAAATTGTAAAGGAGTCAATAAGCCCCGTGATACGTAGTGTTCTTCTCAACGGAGTAGAATTACCCGATACGAGTAGCTATACCTTTCCGCCGGGATCCCAGGATGTCAGTATCAGTTTTGGAACGATCAATTTTGTTTTAGAAGATAAGGTCCTTTACCGATACCGTTTTAGTGAAGTAACGCCCTGGAAATATAGCCGTGAACGTACTGTGAATTATCCTAACCTCGGTCCGGGAACCTATCAATTTTCGGTAGAGAGCAAAAACCAGGATGGCATATGGAGTGCCTCCACGATTCGAAGTTTTACAGTCGCTACGCCATGGTATGGTACCGTTTGGGCGAGTATAGGGGGTGTGCTTTTATTGGCTGGAATGCTTACGGGGTTTTTCCTCCTCCGGGAACGTCGCAGAAAAAGAGAGCAAGATCTGCTTGTTCAAATTACCCAATTGGAACACGCAGCGCTTCACGCCCAAATGAACCCCCATTTTGTTTTTAATGCGCTTAATTCTATCCAGAATTTTGTATTGGAAAACGACGCTAAACAGGCGGCGACCTATCTGTCCCGTTTCGCCCGTGTTATTCGTCAGACGCTTCGTTCGTCGGTAGATGGCCAGCATCGACTCAACGAAGAGCTTATGATGTTAGAGACCTATCTCGGACTGGAGAAACTACGCTTTAAACAAGGCTTTTCCTACACCGTAGAGGTGGATCCTATCCTCCCAAAGCGTAAAGTCATTTTGCCACCATTATTGATACAGCCTTTTGTGGAGAATGCCATCATCCACGGACTGAAGGACCGAAAGCGAGGTGGTCGAATTTTGCTTCGCTTTACGGGCACTGCGGATAATCTTATTGTTATTATCGAAGACAACGGTAAAGGATATGACCCCGGAGAAGAGATCAAGCCCGACTCTTTAGGAATGAACATCACCCGCCGTCGGCTGGATATGATGAATAAGGGAAAAGATGGTGTTTCTGGAATGGAAATAACCCCCTTATTCTCCGATGATGGTACACCAATAGGCACACGCGTCACCCTTTTTATTCGCCCTTTAACCGATACTGCACCTGCGGTCGCGCCCTAAAACAGTAAGTAGAATGAGCTTTCATAAGCGGATTATTGGTGTTCTTATGTTGACTCTTTTTGGGGTAGGGCTAAATCTGTATGCCCAACCCGCCCAACTTGATTTTCGGCACTTCGATACGGATGATGGCTTACCGAGTTCGGAAATTTATGCCGCAATTCAAGACGCTGAGGGCTATATATGGTTAGGCACGGACAACGGACTCGCTCGTTTTGATGGCTATGAGTTTGTTGTTTATGACGTTGATGATGGTCTTGAGGATGCCGTGGTCTTTAGTATCTTGATCGATAATGAGGATCGGCTGTGGGCCTCTACGCTTTCAGGAAGGGTTTTTTACCTTGAAGATGACCGTTTTTTTCCTTACGCCTTTAACGCTGAATTGAATGCTACTCGAAAGACCGGGGCGCTTGTTCATCTTCTTGACGTAACGCCTGATGGCTCACTGGTTTTCCGCCATAGCGGTATATTTACTATTAACTCAGTAGGCAAGGTAGAGAAACTCACGGAAAATGATAGAGGCCATTTATACGCCTATGAATCAGTTCAAGGAGAATTTACTGAGCACCGCATAATAGCAAGTAATTACGCTTTGCTTAGAAGTCTTGATTCAAAGGATTCTACCTTAGTTAGTACTTATACCGAAGGCCGTTGGCAGGATGTAGGTAGACTTTTATTTCAAAGTAATCGCTACATTTCAATCCCCTATTTTACAGCTATTGAAAGGGAAGGAGAAAAACAGGAGGTTATTGTCGTGCACGCTAACTTAATCTACTCGATCAAGCATGGTAAAACCCGTGTAATTGGTGTGCCAGGCGAAGATGTTGTCATCAACTTTGTCATTCCTTCAAGTATAGAAAACGAGTATTGGGCCTTTTTGGCGCACGGAGGAGGTCTCCGTTACTATACTTACGACCCGGAGACTAAGTCTACAAAATACCTAAACTATTTTAAGAAGCATTCGCTTTCCGCTGGTTTTTTTGATAGGAAAGGGGGGTTATGGGTTACGTCACTGGATGCAGGCTTGTTTTACGTCCCGGCTCCTCCGCAAAGAGTTTATACGAAGGTTAACCAATTGGAAAATGCTAAGCCTACCTGTGTTGCAGGCTTCGGGACAGGGAGTTTTTACGCAGGTTATGACGACGGATCTGTTTTTGTTTACCACGAAGGAGATGAACGTCTTTATTTGGTAAGTCGTATTGATAATGGTTTTTCAGGCCGGGTGGCTGATTTGTACTTTGACACGAAGGCCGAAAGGCTTTATTCTTCTTACAATGACTTTGATCACCTAAGTTCAAAAGAGAATGAATATCGATTACCTCCAAATAGCCCTTCCGTCAGAGAGTATCGTAATCCTTATGGGAATGCCCTTAATTATAGAAAGCTTAATCGGTCTAAATTTATTACGTCCCGAAAACTTTATATTTCCAGTAAGTCCGAATTAAAGGTTGTCGACCTAGATTCCTTTAAGAGTGATACGCTAGCTGTTGATCACGGGCAAAGGCTTGATATACAAGTGCTGGGAGTGGATTGGGATGGCAATTTCCAAATGGGTACAGTTCATGGACTGTTCACCAGAACTCCGGAGGGTGAATGGAAGAAAATGAATGCTGACATACCAGCGCTTAATGGTAGAGTAGTTGATATACAAAACTTGCCGGGTGGGGCAATGCTTTATGGCACAAGAGGTAGCGGCCTTGTCTTTCTCAACCAGGATACTTCTTTCCTGATTCGGGAAAAAGATGGTTTGGCCTCTGATATGGTTCGTAATCTTGACCAAGACGACGACGGTAATATTTGGGTCAGTACCCTTACGGGCTTTTCAAAAGTCACCTTTGATGGTGTCGTACCATCGGTACGGACTTTTCGTATGGAACATGGCTTGCCGAGTAATGAGGTTTATCGGTCAAATACTTTTGGTGGAGAGATTTGGCTGGCGACTAGTGCCGGGATTGTGAAGTTTACCGAACCTGCCTTGGACAGTATATCTCCGGCTCCGGAGATAAGATCGGTAGTCATTAACGGAGTAAAGCAAATGTCGGTCTCCGGTTTTGAACTCCCAGCTGGCAAGCAGGACGTAAGTATTAGTTTTAGTACAATAAACTTTATTCAAGCCGGGAGTATCGAATACCGCTATCGATTTGCTGATGGTAGCCCCTGGCGTTATACGCGGGCCCGGCTGGCGGATTTCCCCAATTTAGGAGCAGGGTACTACGATTTTCAGGTAGAGAGTAAAAACCCAGATGGATATTGGAGTGGTCCTACTCATTTATCTTTTAGTATCGCAACTCCGTGGTATGACACCTGGGGAGTTCGTTTTGGAGGGGTGTTTTTGTTACTCATGGGAGTTGTTTCTTTTTTCCTCCTCCGGGAACGTCGTAGGAAAAGAGAGCAAGACCTGCTCTTGCAAATCACCCAAATGGAGCACGCGGCGCTTCACGCCCAGATGAACCCCCATTTCGTCTTCAATGCGCTTAATTCTATTCAGAATTTTGTACTAGAGAATGATGCCAGACAGGCGGCGACCTACCTGTCGCGATTCGCCCGTGTTATTCGTCAGACGCTTCGTTCGTCGGTAGATGGCCAGCATCGACTCAACGAAGAGCTTATGATGTTAGAGACCTATCTCGGTCTGGAGAAGCTACGCTTTAAACAGGGCTTCTCCTATACCGTCGAGGTGGATCCTGCGCTCCCAAAGGATGCAGTCATTTTGCCTCCATTATTGATCCAGCCTTTTGTGGAAAATGCCATCATCCATGGACTGAAAGACCGGAAAAAAGGCGGGAGGATTTTGCTTCGTTTTACGGGCACTGCGGAAAATCTTGTCGTTATTATTGAAGATAACGGTAAGGGATACGACCCCGGAGAAGAGGCCAAGCCTGACTCTTTAGGAATGAACATCACTCGCCGTCGCCTGGATATGATGAACCAAGGAAAGGACGGTGTTTCTGGTATGGAAATAATACCCTTATTCTCTCATGATGGCACCCCAGTGGGAACACGTGTCACCCTCTTTATTCGCCCATTAACCGACGCTGCACCTGCGGTCGCGCCCTAAAATGGTAAGTACAATGAGCTTTCATAAGCGTGGTATTGGTGTTCTTATACTTGCTCTTTTGGGGTTAGGGATGCGTCTTTATGCCCAACCCGCCCAACTTGATTTTCGGCACTTCGATACGGATGATGGCTTGCCCAGTTCTGAGACTTATACCATCATTGAGGACCGTTCCGGTTACATCTGGATCGGAACTGATAACGGTGTTGCTCGCTTTGATGGGTATGAGTTTGAGGTCTTTGATGCAGATGATGGCCTTGAGGATATGGTTGTGTTCGGAATTGTGGAAGATGATAAAGGTAGAATTTGGATATCAACCCACTCGGGGAAAATCTATTTTTTTAAAAGCGGTAGGTTTCATCCGTATGTACACAGTGCCGTTGTGGAAAAAGCTAAGTCTTTGAACAGGATAGGAGTTTTACTTGATGTCACACCCGACGAAAGTCTTCTTTTAGGATTTCAGTATGGTGGAATCTTAAAAGTGAACTCGGCAGGAGGTAGTGAATGGGTCGTAAAGAAAGTGCTACGCAATATCTATCTGTATGAGAGGAATGAGGGTGGTCGCTTGACGTCCTGTCCTCAGCCTCATGGCTTTTATCATAGAAATTCAGCATCAATTGAAGATAATCTTGGTATCTATTTAGTGAATCAAGATGGTAAACAACGCGCGTACGGAAAATCAAAATCTTATGCAGTTGGTTCGGCTAGAAGTACCTTCTCTGCGGTTTTTAACGCAAATGGTAAAAAGGAGAGTGTAATAACCAATAGAAACCTTATCAATATCTTGAATGAAGATGGGAGTTTCAAACACACTTATCTTGCTTCGTCTAGCCACTATACTTATTTTATGCCAGGTTTGGAAGAGGAGACCTATTGGGCTTTTTTGAGCCATGGAGGAGGCTTAGAGTATCATGATTTTAGAGCGAATCAAGAGGTGCCAATAATTTCGCACCAACTTAGAGGTCAGTCCTTGAGTTCTGGACTGCAAGATAGGAACGGAGGGTTCTGGGTAACTACGCTTAGTGCTGGGGTGTTTTATAGTCCATATCCTAAACAGCTGGTTTACCAGAAGAATAATGAGATGCAGAGTGGGGGGAGCCTTTCTGTAGTTATTACTGGGTCAAATGACTTTTATGCTGGCTATGAAAATGGAACTATTTTTCATTACGGGAACGATTCTCAAAGTCTTCAGCCAATCCAGTCAGATGAAATAATAATGCCGCATCAGATTTTTGATATGCATTATGATTCAGTAACTGCCCGGGTGTTTTCTCCGTCTTATTCATTTACCCACCCAGTTAAGGGGGGTGAAAAATTAAGGGCCTCTAGTGTTAGTTGGTTCAAAGAAGCAAACGGAAACCGCGGATGGTTCAGGTATTTTAACGAGCAGTATGATGAGGATCCACGAAAGATATATGCGTCGAACGTTGATTATATTTCGATTATTGATATAGATTCACCAGACATCGTGGAAGTCGGTATGGATTCGCGTCACATACAGGAGCTTGTACATGTTTATAGTCCCCACCCAAGTGGTATTCAACTCGCTGGGACATTAACGGGACTATGGGAAATCAAAAAAGATAGAACTATGGTTCCCAATAACCTGGGAATACCTGAGTTGTCAAATCAAATAGACTTCATTAAAGACTTAGGCAACGATAATTTATTATTTGGCACCCGGGGAAATGGACTGGTATACGTAGGACTGGATACAAACTACTTGATTCAGGAGCGTGATGGGCTTGCTTCAGACATGATTCGAGATTTACATATAAGTGATAATGGGACCATTTGGGTGAGTACCCTTAACGGTTTGAGTCGGTTAAACTTTAAAAATGGTGGGAAGGAGTACCAGGTTCGTACCTTCAGAAAGGAGCACGGCCTCCCCAGTGAGGAAATTTATCAGACAGATACTTATAAAGACGAAGTTTGGCTGGCCACCGGTGCTGGTATAGTAAAGTTTGAAGCGCCAGCAGTTGTTACACTATCTCCACCACCGGTAATTCGTAGAATAGTACTGAACGGGGATGAATTGCCAGATTCTACTTCTTATACTTTCCCCCCGGGAGTTAACAACGTCAGCATTAGCTTTAGCACGATCAACTTTATTTTGGGAGATAAAGTACTCTATCGATACCGACTCACCAAATCAGATGCCTGGCAAATAGGCACAGAGCGCACTGCAAACTACCCAAATCTTAGCCCCGGTTCCTATCGCTTTGAGGTGCAGAGTAAGAACCAGGACGGAATATGGAGCGAAAGTATCGCCTTGGAGATTGTAGTTGCTACCCCTTGGTACAATACCATTTGGGCACAGATTGGCGGTATTCTTCTAATTATTGGCGTGCTTAGTGGTTTCTTCCTCCTTCGAGAACGACGAAGAAAAAGAGAGCAAGACCTGCTCTTGCAAATCACCCAAATGGAGCACGCGGCGCTTCACGCCCAGATGAACCCCCATTTCGTCTTCAATGCGCTTAATTCTATTCAGAATTTTGTACTAGAGAATGATGCCAGACAGGCGGCGACCTACCTGTCGCGATTCGCCCGTGTTATTCGTCAGACGCTTCGTTCGTCGGTAGATGGCCAGCACCACCTGAACGAAGAACTTATGATGCTGGAAACCTATCTAGGCCTGGAGAAATTACGCTTTAAAGAAGGCTTTTCCTATACCGTCGAGGTGGATCCTACGCTCCCAAAGGATGAAGTCATTTTGCCTCCCTTATTGATCCAGCCTTTTGTGGAAAATGCCATCCTCCACGGACTGAAAGACCGGAAACGAGGCGGTCGGATTTTGCTTCGCTTTACGGGCACTGCGGATAACCTCATCGTTATAATCGAAGACAACGGTAAAGGGTATGACCCCGGGGAAGAGATCAAGCCAGACTCTTTGGGAATGAACATCACCCGCCGCCGCCTGGATATGATGAACCAAGGAAAGGACGGTGTTTCTGGTATGGAAATAATAC
>CAYPIM010000117.1:0-18347 GCA_964410795.1 uncultured Lewinella sp.
AGGTAGGAGTGTCCAACATTTCATTGTTGGCGAAGATTTTTAATTCGTCGGCCGAATGGGCTGCACCTAGGGTGTTCCGTTTTATGGTAATAGCACGGCACAATTTCTGGCCATGCCCACAGCTATGGTTTGCTCCCCTCTCCCAAGGAGAGGGGCCGGGGGTGAGGTTACGAGCGGAGCGAGCATAGACGCTAAAACCTCCCCTTGCACCTGCGGCCGCGCCAACTACTAATTAGACATCATCTAAATAAGAGATACAGTTGCGAACAAGTTTGTTAAAGAAATGTCATGAAAGTATCTTTGCGCCACAAGAGAAGGGGTAATTTCTCCTCTTTTTCGCACAACTTACTAAATGTCAATTCCTAATGACATACCATCTGAAGTTTTTACAATCTTTCCTTCTCGTTTGTTGCCTTCTTTTTGGCGGCATTTCCTTGTTTGCACAGGGGGAAGAGGCTGAGAATACTGCCACTGAGCCAACTGCTCAGGCTGATTCGGCTCCCGCCGCAGAAGGCGATGTAGCCCCCGGTGCCGGTGATTACAAAAAGGGTAAGGCCCTTTGGAATACTAATCAATGTGCTTCTTGTCACAACAAGAACATGAAGGATAAGTCTACTGGCCCCGCCCTTGGTGGTGTTCAGGAGCGTTGGGCCAGTGAGCCCCGCGAGCACCTTTACCGCTGGATACAAAACTCTCAGGCCTTGATCAGTTCTGGCGATAGTAAGCGAGCTAAGGCTGTATTTGAGGAGTATGACAAATCGGTGATGAACACCTTTGCCGGCCTCTCGAACAGTGATGTAGAGCACTTACTCACCTTTGTTAAGGCAGAATACACTGGAGTGGGTAAACCAGTTGTCGCTGGTGCAGCTGGTAGCCTAGGAGTAGCAGCAGAACCAACCGACAATACCTGGCTATTCGTAATTCTCGGTGGAGCGCTCTTATTGCTCTCTCTCATTCTTGCCCGGGTTACCAGTAATATGCAGTACATGGTTGGCACCAAAGAAGGTGAGACCACTACCCGTCGTACGCTGGTAGACATCCTTACCAGTAAGGGAATGATTGCCTTTGTTGTCTTCGCACTGGTAGTACTTGGTGGTTACACGACCGTGAACCACGCCATTGAGTTGGGCCGCCAGCAAGAGTATCAACCCGAACAGCCCATCAAATTCAGCCACGTAACGCACGCTGGCCTTAATAAGATTGAGTGTCAGTACTGTCACGACGGAGCCCGTCGCTCCAAGCACTCCGTCATTCCTGCAGTTAATACTTGTATGAACTGTCACCGCGCCATCAAGAAGGGCAGCACCTACGGCACGGCCGAAATCACCAAGATTTACGCCGCCATCGGTTACGACCCCATCGAGGACGTATATATTAAGGACTACGAAAACTACTCCAACGAGGAAGTAAAGGAGGTCTATAAAAAGTGGATCGCCCAGGAGTACATCAAGGACGAGCGCGACCTCGACGAGATGGAGGACGTAATCGACGAGCAACTCGGAGCCATTGAGTCTGCCCTGACCAACGAAATGACGGGAGACGATAAGATCGCTGGCCCCATTGAGTGGGTTCGTATCCACAACCTCCCCGACCACGCTTACTTCAACCACGCACAGCACGTTACCGTCGGTAACCTGAAGTGCCAGAACTGTCACGGCCCCGTAGAGGAAATGGAACTTGTGTACCAGTACAGCCCCCTCAGCATGGGGTGGTGTGTGAACTGTCACCGCCAGACGAAGGTCGAGTTCGCTGAGAACGACTACTATAAGGCTTATGAGCGCTACCACGAAGAAATCAAAAATGGGGAGCGCGAAGGCGTAACCGTTGAAGATGTCGGTGGCCTGAACTGTCAACGCTGTCACTACTAATTTAGTCCGTTAGTCTTTTAGTCCTTTAGCTCTTTAGTTTCTAACGACCGAGCTATTCAATCAAGAATATAACTTCCCCAGGGAATGAGCAAGAATAACAACAAAGTCTGGATAGGTACCGATCAACTCGAGTCTAGCCCGGAGTACCTCAAAGCAACGGATAACGAAATTGGTATGCCCGAGGCTGCTGAAAGCCCCCGGCTTGAATCCAGCCGGCGTGACTTCCTGAAGTACCTCGGTTTTGGTATGACGGCTGCTACCATCGCTTCCTGTGATATCCCCGTTCGTAAGGCCATCCCTTACGTTTCCAAGCCGGATAGCATTGTACCTGGTGTAGCTACTTACTATGCTTCTACTTTTGTTCAGGGTGGTGACTACGTCCCTGTTCTGGTCAAGACCCGCGAAGGCCGCCCGATCAAGGTCGAAGGCAACAGCATGAGTCCCATCACCGGTGGCGGAACCAGTGCTCGTGTACAGGCTTCTGTACTCGGACTTTACGACACCAGCCGCTTCGATGGTCCTTACCGTGTTGTTGACGGAATGGCCGTATCTAAAAAGAACCACGCCGACAACGATGGTTGGGATGTGATTGACGCTGAGATTGGAGGCAAGATGCCCGCCAGCGCGCGCGTCAGCATCGTTTCACATACGGTGATGAGCCCATCGCTCCTCGCTGCAGTCGAAGCATTCAAAGGCCGCTACACCAATACAACGCACGTTCAGTACGACCCCGTCTCTAGTGCAGCACTCCTCGACGCTAACGAAGCCGACTTCGGTAAGCGCGCAGTACCTAGTTATCACTTTGATAAAGCAGAAGTCATCGTAGCCATTGGCTGTGATTTCCTCGGTACTTGGGTCAGCCCGGTTCAGTTCGCCCGCGACTACGCTAAGATGCGTAAGACGAGCGGAAAGAAGATGAGTCGCCACGTACAGATCGAATCTGCCATGAGCCTTACCGGTTCTAATGCAGACAACCGTATTCTAGTTAAGCCTTCCGAACAAGGCCAAGCCATCGCGGCACTCTACGGCGCTATCGTAGGTGGTGGCAACGCCACCTTGCCCGCAGCAGCAAAAGCAAAAATTGAAGCCGTTGCAAAAGAGTTGAAGGCGCACAGCGGCCACGCACTCGTTGTCAGCGGTAGCAACAATCTCGCTGAGCAGCAGATGGTCAACGCCATTAATAACGCTATTGGCGCTTACGGCACCACGATCACCACTGATCGGTGGAGCATGCAGCGCAAAGGCTCTGACAAAGCAATCGCCAAATTTGCGACGGACCTCGCCGGAGGCAATGTCGATGCTGTAATCGTTCTCGACGGAGCGAACCCTTGCTGGGACAACCCGTGGGCTGCGCAGATCGGTGAACATATGAGTAAAGCTAAGGTCTCCGTCTCCATGAGCGGTGTACCTAACGAAACGGCGCTAAAGTGTGCTTACGTAGCACCTAACCATCACTATCTGGAAAGCTGGGGCGATGTAGAAGCTGTTGAGGGCGAATTGAGCCTCATCCAACCAACCATTACTCCAATCTTTGCCAGCGTTGGCCGTCACGGCACCCGTCAGGAAGGTCAAAGCCTTCTTACCTGGGCCAATTCCGGTATGCTGAAAGCGGATGCCGAACAGCCCTACATGCAGTTCGTCGCTGACAACTGGGAAGCTACTGCATTCGGAGCACAGTCTGGTTTTACTTCTTTCCGTGCTTTTTGGGACAGCTCACTGCAGGACGGTGTCGTTACGCTGCCCGCAAGCAGTGCTTTCGCTACCGGAGGTGCCGGAGCTGCTACCTACAACGGATCTGTAACTGGCCAGCCAACTGCGCCGGGCTCCGGTCAGGAGGTAAGTTTCTTCGAAACGGTCAACATCGGTAACGGTGTTTATGCCAATAACCCCTGGCTACAGGAAGTACCGGACCCCGTAACGCGCACGGTTTGGGGCAACTACCTTAGCATCCCCGTTCAGTGGGAAGGTGGTAACAGCTATACCGCTTACGAAGGCCTTAATACAGAAGAATACAAAGGAAAAGCTGACATCGTGACCGTTACCATCAACGGTACGCCTCAGAACGTAACGGCTGTCCGCCAGTTTGGTCAGTTGCCCGAGACCTTTGGTCTCGCCCTCGGCTACGGCCGCACTGTTACCGGTGTTTCCGGTCGCGCTATTGGCCACGATGTTGGCATCAACGTTTACCCCTGGCTGCCCGTTAAAGATGGTTACGTGCAGTACTTTGCGGACCAGGCTACGGTCTCTGGTGCTGCTGATGTTGAAGAAGAGTTCGCCTGCGTTCAGTACCACCATACGATGGGCCTGACGACGACGGACGAATCCGGCAAAATGGCCTGGGTTGATCGCCGTACTGGTGTTCTCAGCTACGAAGCTCCAACTACCGAAGAAGAGAAGAAGTACATCAAACCTTACAACGTCGACGAAAAGACGGTAATGGAACTTGGTGAAGGAATGCAGGGCGGCCTTGTAGACCGCTCCATCATCTACCAGGGCACTTTTGCTGGCCTTGGTGACCTGAAAGAACACATTTCTGAAAAGCGTAGTGCTGCCCAGCACCTCAACGATCAGACCCTGTACCCGTACGACGAGTATAAGGAAGAAATCTACAGCCAGGGCCACTGGTGGGCGATGCACGTAGACCTTACGGCTTGTATCGGTTGTGCAGCCTGTGAAGTAGCCTGTGTTGCGGAGAACAATGTTCCGATCGTAGGTAAGTACGAAGTATGGCGCCACCACGAAATGAAGTGGTTACGTATTGACCGTTACTTCTACGGCGACATCGAAAACCCGCGTGCTGTATACCAGCCAATGATGTGCCAGCACTGTGACAACGCTCCTTGTGAGAATGTTTGTCCGGTAAACGCCAGCCAGCATAGCGACGAAGGTCTGAACCAGATGATCTACAACCGCTGTATTGGTACCCGTTACTGTGCCAACAACTGTCCTTATAAAGTTCGCCGTTTCAACTGGTTGGACTACACCACGGGTGACCTCTTCGCCTCCAACGAACCAACGGTTCAGGATGAAGAAATGGCTTTCGGTGCAGACAACCTAACGAGAATGGTACTGAACCCCGACGTGACCGTCCGCAGCCGCGGTGTGATCGAGAAGTGTTCGTTCTGTGCGCAGCGTCTTCAGGAAGGTAAGCTTGCGGCGAAGGTCGAAAAGCGTGCACTGCGCGATTCAGATGTTCGTACCGCTTGCCAGACTGCTTGCCCAACCGGCGCCATCACCTTTGGTGATCGTAACAATAAGCAGGGAGATGTTTCCAGCAAGCTGGGGAACCCACTGAACTACCTCGCACTGGAGGAAGTCAACACCCAGAGTGGTGTTTTCTACGCTGCGCGTGTACACAACCCGCTTGAAGAACTGGAAGCGTAATGGATTCTTGATTGGTGATTCTCGAATCTAGATTCTTGATTTACCAGTAGAGATTGACAATTAAAAATAGAATTACCGCTTAAGCGGAAAATTATAAAATGAGGATTGAGGAATGGAATCCCGAAACCTGGCCAAAATCAGGAATTGAGAATCAAGAATCAAGAATCGAGAATCAAATAATATGAGTGGACATGTAGCCCCCGTTCGTAAGCCGTTGATCACGGGTAGTAAATCCTACCACCAGATCACGGAGGACATTTGCCGCCCGACGGAAACGGCCCCCTCGCTTAGCTGGGTCATCACCTTTATCCTTTCGGTGATGTGCCTCGGCATGTTTGCCTTCGGCGTTGCCTGGACGGTCTGGGTCGGTATTGGTTCCTGGAACCTTAACCGGACGATTAACTGGGGTTGGGACATCACCAACTTCGTTTGGTGGGTCGGTATTGGTCATGCCGGTACGCTGATCTCAGCCATTCTCCTGCTTTTCCGGCAAAAATGGCGGACTGGTGTAAACCGTGCGGCGGAGGCCATGACGATTTTTGCCGTAATCTGTGCCGGCCAGTTCCCGCTTATTCACATGGGGCGCCTTTGGTTAGCGATCTTCATCTTCCCTTACCCCAATACACGGGGCCCGCTGTGGGTGAACTTCAACTCGCCACTGCTTTGGGACGTATTTGCCATCTCTACATACTTCACGGTATCGCTGCTTTTCTGGTACGCCGGCTTAGTTCCTGACCTGGCTACGGTTCGTGACCGTGCGAAAGGCATGCGTAAGAAAATCTACAGCATTGTTTCCTTCGGCTGGAACGGTTCTGCTAAGCACTGGCAGCGTTGGGAAAGTCTCTCGCTCATCCTTGCTGGTCTTGCAACACCGCTGGTACTTTCCGTACACACGATTGTATCCTTTGACTTTGCAACTTCCGTTATCCCCGGTTGGCACACAACTATCTTCCCTCCCTACTTCGTAGCAGGTGCGATCTTCTCCGGCTTTGCGATGGTACTTACCCTGATGTTGATTGCCCGTAAGGTGCTGCACCTGGAAGACTACATTACGCTCGAGCACGTAGAATCCATGAACAAAGTAATTCTGCTGACCGGCTCTATTGTTGGTGTAGCTTACCTGACCGAGCTTTTCATCGCTTGGTACTCCGGCTACATCTACGAGCAATTTGCCTTCCTCAACCGTGTACTCGGCCCTTACTACTGGTCTTACATCGGGATGATGTTGTGTAATGTACTCAGTCCTCAGATTTTCTGGAGCAAGAAGATTCGCAGGAGCCTCTTCTGGACCTTCTTCATGTCGATCTTCATCAATATCGGTATGTGGTTCGAGCGCTTCGTGATCATTGCAACTACACTTGCGCGTGACTACCTCCCTTCCAGCTGGTCTTACTACGTTCCTACCTGGGTTGAGATCATCATCTTCATTGGTACCCTTGGCCTGTTCTTCACCTTATTCCTGATTTTCACGCGCGTTGCTCCGGTAGTAGCGATTGCTGAAGTCAAGAGTATCCTGAAGACCGCTGGCGATCAGTACATCGGCGACAAGGCACACGCTCATGGCCACGGACACCACGTTCCGGCTGCTACGGGAAGTGACGGCAACGAAGGCGAAACTCACTAGACGTAAAGAAGGGGAAACCCAGTCTCGACAATAAGAAAAAGGTGGGCAGCGCCCACCATCAAATATAAATCATGGCAGAATTAATGTCAACAGAACGTAACATACTCTTCGGACTCTATGATGATGAGGAGAAACTGCTCGATGCGGTGAAAGCGGCCAACGCTGATCACCTCGACATCGACGATGTGTACACGCCCTTCCCCGTTCACGGACTAGATCCGCTGCTCGGTCTGGAAGAGAGCCGCCTGCACATTGCCGGATTCATCTTCGGTAGTATTGGTTGCCTGTTCGGTTTCGGTTTCATGACGTGGGTCTTCACGCGTGACTGGCCAGTCATTTTTGGTGGTAAGCCGTACTGGTCTGTTCCCGCCTTTATCCCGATCACTTTTGAGCTTACGGTGCTTTTTGCTTCTGTCGGTATGGTGTTGGTGTTTTACATCATCTGTGGCCTCGGCCCTGGTGCTGAACCCCGCCGCCTGCACGACCGGATCACGGATGACAAATTCTGTATTGCGTTCGACGCTACGGACCTTGGCAATGACGCCGTTGAGAAACTAAAAGGCTACTTCTCCAAGACCGGAGCCGAGAGCGTTCACACCAAAGTTGTTCCTGCTTAAAAAAGGACAATTTTCTGGCGCGAACGCAGGTGCAGACAAAGGTTTTAAAGGAGAAAGGATTAAAGGAGGCTAGAAACCTTCACCTTTCATCCCTTACTCCCTTCAACTTTTACCTGGCACCTGCGGCCCCGCCTAAAGAAACTTTATTTAAAACGGAGATGCATTGATCTCCATCGAAGTATTTAGCATGAAAGATTTGCGCGTACTGGTATTGTCCCTCACGCTGGCCGTCGTCCTGACCGCTTGTTCCTACCCGGATGAAAATTTCACGGGGAGTGAGTACATGCCTGACATGGCTCACTCGTTGGCCGTTGAGGCGAATACCTACAATTACTACTACTACAATACCTGGGACAACGAATCTACGGTATCACTGGCCAAGCTGGTTTACCCCCGTACGGTTCCTGCCGGAACGGTTCCTCGTGGTTATGCTGGTGCACAAGCCCCGCAAAGCCTGGACGATGCGGCGATGATGCGTGGAAGTATGGTAGATGCTAATAGCATGAACGCCATCAGCGTACCTACAAATGGTTCTGTACCTTATTACTTCGACGATACACCGGAAGGGCGTCTACAGGCCATTGCTGAACTGATTGATAATCCCTTCCCCATTACGGAAGATGGATTGGCGCGGGGTAAAAACCTCTACAACATCTTCTGTGCTATCTGCCATGGAGAGGAAGGTAACGGGCTTGGGTACCTCTACAACGAAGAGGCCAACCCGAATGCAAAGTACCCGAACTTACCCGCTAACTTCATCAAAGGTGAGCTGGTGTCGGCATCTAATGGTCGCTTCTACAATGCGATTATGCACGGCTACAATGTTATGGGCGCTTACGCTGATAAGATCAACTACGAAGAACGCTGGCAGGTAATTCACTACATCCGCGAGCTACAGGCTAAAGCAGCTGGAAAAGAATACTCACCAATGGTGAATACGCTCAACGCAGCTTTCGGTACTCCGGGCAAGGAGTTCGCAGAAATTGCTAAAGCAGCGCATGGAGACGAACACCACATGGAGGCCAGTGGCCACCACGACGGCGAACATCCTGGAGATGATGCCCACGGTGAAAGCACCAGCAAGAAGTAAGAACCAGACCACCCAACTAAGAAACTTAGGCCTTCGGGCCCGAAATAATACTATCAGATGGAGAACTTTGTATTCTCATCCAAAGCAAAAACAGTAACCGGCGGAACGGCAATCTTCGGATTGCTACTGCTGATCGCCAGCTACTTCGTAGACGGCGGCGAGGGACACCACATGCGCTTTTGGACCAACCTCCTGCACAACTCCGTGTTCTTCGTCGGGATTTCCTTCATGGCTTGTTTCGCGTATGCAGCCTTTACTACGGCCTACGCCGGCTGGTTTGTTCAGTTCAAGCGTGTTTGGGAAAGCTTTGGCATGTTCTTGCTGCCCGGACTTTTCCTGATGGGAATCATCATTGTTGGCCTGTTCCTGCACAGTCACCATATGTATCACTGGAACGATGAGGAAGCGGTGGCTACCGATGCCATCCTGAACCACAAGTCTGCTTTTCTGAATAAGTACTGGTACACCGGTGCTACGGTGATCTTCATGGGCATCTGGTACTTCTTTATCAGCCGCATCCGTCAGATCAGTATTGATGAAGACAAGAATGGTACCGAAGATTACAAGCATCACGCTAAGATTAAGGCATACGCTGCTCCCTTCCTGATCATCCTCGGTTTTACCACCGCTGCATGTATCTGGCAATGGATTATGTCGCTGGATGCGCACTGGTACTCAACAATGTTTGCTTGGTATGCTTCAGCTTCGCTCTTCGTAGCGATGACGGCCCTGACGATCATGATTCTGATTTACCTCAAGAGCCGTGGTTATTTCCCTGGCATCAACGCAGAGCACTTCCACGATCTTGGTAAGTACCTCTTCGCCATCTCTATTTTCTGGACTTACGTATGGTTCAGCCAGTTTATGTTGATCTGGTACGGAAACGTTGGTGAAGAAACTATCTACTTCCGAACGAGAATGGACAACTATCCCGTGCTCTTCTGGGGGAATTTGCTGCTTAACTTCATCGCGCCCTTCTTTATCCTGATGCGCAACGACACTAAGCGGAAGTTTGGTACACTTTTCTTTGCTTCGGCCATCGTGTTTTTTGGCCACTGGTTCGATTATTTCAACATGATTAAGCCCGCTGCACGTGAATCTTTAGAGCATATGACGCACCACGATGCGGGCCACGGAGATGAAGAGCACGCTACGATGAGCACTGCTGACCATGGTGATGACCACGCAGCTGCTAATCATGATAGCCACGCTGCTGCTGACCATGGTGATGACCACGCAGCTGCTAATCATGATAGCCACGCTGCTGCTGACCATGGCGATGACCATGCGGCTGCCGGGCACGACAGTAGTCATGGCGACGACCACGCTGCTGCTGGCCACGGTGAAGAACATGCAAGTACTCGTGTATTCCTACCTTATAAAGCAGGGTATACAGTACCGGGGCTCTTAGAGATTGGTATCTTCCTGGGCTTCCTGGGCGGCTTCTTGTTCTTCGTCTTCAGTTCTCTGGCTAAAGCGCCTTTGGAACCGAAGAAAGATCCTTACTTCGAAGAGAGTTTGCACCACCACACTTAAGGCAAGAAAAGCTCTTGTTTAGACGAGGTCTAAAGAGAGTGCTTGCCTTTAACACTCTTGGTGTTATCTAGTTAAATTTGCGTAAACCTGGTAAACAGGTTGTCGGATTTTAAAAATAAGCTAACTTAAAGCTGATGTCTACATTAATCGTATTTATTTGTATTGCGCTTTTGCTTCTGGTTGTTGTTCAGATCGCCCGTGTGCGGGATTTGGCAAAGCAACTTCGTGGAGCCGAAGAAGTGGATGCACGGAACACCAAGATGACGGGCTACTACATGCTCCTTTTCATGGTGGCCTTCCTGGTGATTTGCACCGTTTCCATGCTTTACTATAAGAACTACATGCTGGGGTATGGCCCGCACGAATCGGCTTCCGCTCACGGTAGCCAGATTGACAGTATGATGCACGTGACCTTCCTGGTCACCTTTGTGGTTTTCGTAATCACCCACGTACTACTTTTCTGGTACTCCTTCAAGTACCGTAAACAAGCAGGAACTAAAGCTCAATTCATTTCTCACAACAATACGCTGGAGATCGTTTGGACGGGTATTCCCGCCATCGTTATGACCTTCCTGGTAATTGGAGGCCTTGACGCCTGGAACGATATAATGGGCGACGTTGGTGCGGATGATGAGTATATGGAAATCGAAGCCCAGGGCTACCAATTTGGTTGGCAGCTGCGCTACCCTGGCGAAGATGGTCTTTTGGGCCGGACAGACTTCCGCCTTACCGAAGGAACGAATCGTTTTGGCCAAGACTGGACAGACCTTAAGAATGCTGATGACATTCATGTCAACAACATCGTACTTCCGGTAAACAAGAAAGTTCGGGTTCGTATTACGGCTAAAGACGTGCTGCACGATTTCTACCTGCCACAGTTCCGGGTTAAGATGGATGCCGTACCGGGTCTTCCTACCTACTTTGTATTTACACCTACTAAAACTACGAAGGAGTGGCGAAAGGAACTGAGTGCGTACGAAGAATACCAGGTTCCTTCCCCAACTGATCCGGAAAAGATGTTCTGGGAAACTACAAATATGGAACTGGCTTGTGCAGAACTTTGTGGTATCGGGCACTGGTCAATGAAGAAGACGGTTACCATCCTGGAAGAGGATGAGTACGAAGCCTGGTTGGCAGAACAGCAGTCTTACTACCTATCCAACATCCGCGGAACGGAGAGTGACCCGAACGCAAACATGCTTTTCCCCGCAGAAATCAAGCAGCGTCGTCAGGAGTTCAACACAGAGGCAAATACGGCCCTTGAAACTCCGGAGGATGATGACAACACGCTCATTCTTAAGTACGTGACCTTTGAAACCGGTAGCGCTCAGCTCACCGAACTGAGTTCTTACCAGTTGGACGATGCGATTGCATTCCTGAAGAAGAATGCCGACGTTAACGTGCTGCTGAAGGGACACACCGACAATACCGGAAACGCAAATTCTAATATTACCCTGTCTGATCGTAGGGCATCTCAAGTACGCACTTACCTCCTGAATGGTGGTATCGATGCGGAACGTATGGCCAGCGCCGGATACGGATCTACTATTCCCGTTGCGGACAATGGTACCGAAGAAGGCCGTCAGGCTAACCGTCGTACCGAATTGTACGTCACACGGGACGTTTTACCCGCATTACCCGTTATGGTGGATACCAATCCATCCAAGTAAACTATCACAGAGAGAACCTTTAAAAGCTGATTCATTATGGCTACAGCAATTTTTACTCCAACTACCCGTGAGGAAGGTCTAATCCAGGAACTGGGTTACGAAGACCACTTTCACGAGCACCATCACGGGGATAAGTACCAGTCGAACTTTGTGTCGCACTACATCTTCTCCCAGGATCACAAGATGATCGCCAAACAGTTTCTGATTACAGGAATGATGTGGGCCATCATTGGTGGTTTGATGTCACTGGTTTTCCGGATGCAACTCGGCTTTCCTGAGGAAAGCCTTGCATGGTTGAAGCCAGTACTTGGCAAATGGATCACCATTAACTCTGAAGGCATCGGTACGCTTCAGGCAGACTTTTACTACGCATTAGTGACGATGCACGGTACGATACTGGTCTTCTTTGTACTTACTGCGGGCCTTTCAGGAACGTTCTCTAACCTGCTTATTCCTCTGATGGTGGGCGCACGTGATATGGCCTCTCCACTTCTGAACATGATGAGCTACTGGTTCTTCTTCATCTCAGGTATGGTGATGTTTGCCTCACTGTTTCTCAGTACCGGCCCGTTTGCTGGTGGCTGGGTAGCTTATCCTCCGTTATCGGCGTTGCCGGAAGCGATGGACGGCTCGAAAGCAGGTATGACTTTGTGGACGCTCTCTTTGGTCTTCTTTGTTGTTTCCGTACTGCTTGGAGGTATCAACTACATTACCACCGTACTTAATCTTCGTACGAAGGGGATGACCATGTGGCGCTTGCCATTGCCGATATGGGCTTTCTTTGTCACGGCCGTTATTGGTCTTCTCTCTTTCCCGGTTCTTGTTTCGGCTTTCTTCTTGATGATGCTTGACCGCGGTATTGGTACCAGCTTTTATCTCTCTGATATTTATATAGGTGGTCAGGCGCTTGACCACGTCGGTGGTAGTCCGATCCTCTACCAGCACTTGTTCTGGTTCTTGGGGCACCCTGAAGTATACATCATTATTCTTCCCGCTATGGGAATTGTATCTGAGGTGCTTTCTGTGAATGCGCGTAAGCCAATCTTTGGTTATAAGGCCATGGTTTTCTCAATTCTTGCAATTGCCTTCCTGTCCTTCATCGTATGGGCGCACCACATGTTTATGTCTGGTGTAAACCCATTCATTGCCAACTTCTTTGTGATCTTCACGCTCATCATTGCCGTTCCTTCAGCGGTAAAGGTGTTCAACTGGATCGCTACGCTTTACGGCGGAAGTATTCGGTTCAACCCCGCCAGCTTGTTTGGTATCGGCTTTGTATCGATGTTCATTTCTGGCGGCCTGACGGGGATCTGGTTGGGTAACTCTACGCTTGACATTCAACTTCACGATACCTATTTCGTAGTAGCTCACTTCCACATTGTGATGGGAGTAGCGGCTTTCTTTGGCATGTACGCTGGTGTTTACCACTGGTTCCCGAAGATGTACGGTCGCTTCATGAATGAAACCCTCGGTAAGTTCCACTTCTGGGGTACGCTCATTGGTGCCTACTGTGTCTTCTGGCCAATGCACTACATCGGTATGGCCGGTGTACCCCGCCGTTACTACAAGTTCGATACATTTGAAACCTTTATGCATTTTGCGGAGCTCAATAAGTTCATCACCATTGCGGCTATTATCACCTTCGGGTTCCAGCTGTTGTTCGTGATCAACTTCTTCTACAGCATCTGGAAAGGGCGTAAGATGAAGACGATGAATCCATACCAGGCGAACACCTTGGAATGGACAACTCCGATTGAAACGGGCCACGGCAACTGGCCCGGTAAGCTTCCAAGCGTTCAGCGTTGGGCTTATGACTACGGAAAGGACGGACGTGAGTTCATCTCCCAAGTTGAGCCTGTGAGCGAAGATGAATCTCCGGCACACTAACCCAACGAACTTCATTTAATCCAATTCAACTGCGTGAAACAGCAGGTCACCACAAGTCGGGAAAGCACCCAGGGTATCAGCGGAAAGCTGAATGATCTTGGGGCACTGGTAAAGTTTCGGCTTTCAGCTACGGTGGTACTTTCCTCAGTACTAGCTTACTTGGTTGCGCTTGGTGCTGGCGGCTTCAGCTGGTGGGCGATATGCGTGCTTACCGCTGGTGGGTTCCTGACGACTGCTGCAGCCAATGTGCTCAATGAACTCCTGGAAAAGGATTATGATAAGATGATGGCACGGACGAAAACCCGGCCGTTGGCTGAAGGCCGTCTGAGTAGTAGCGACGCCTTGTTGATCGCAGGTTTTTCCAGCATGGCTGGTATCACCTTACTTGCGCTCTTTAACCCTTGGACGGCTTTTCTGGGCATGGTTTCCTTGATTAGCTATGCCTTCGTTTATACTCCACTTAAAAGGGTAGGGCCGATCGCTGTTTTAGTCGGCGCCATCCCTGGGGCATTGCCTGCCTTAATCGGATGTGCAGCGGCAGAAGGTATGATCACAACGCTTGGTCTTACACTGTTTGCAATTCAGTTCTTCTGGCAGTTACCACACTTTTACGCCATCGGCTACCTTGGATATTCAGACTATTCCAAAGCGGGCTTCAAGCTCGTGCCTGAGAAGAACAATAATATTGATACGGTTGCACTTGGAAGAGATTCTGTGCTCGCTTGTGTTGCTTTGTTCCCACTTGCTGTCGTTCCTTATTTACTGGGGGCTACTTCTTTATGGGCAACAGTGATTGTGGTACTTCTCAGTGCTGTTTTTCTGTGGTTTGCGTTGGCTTTTCGCGCAGATCCCAAGCGTAAATCAGCCCTCGGGATGATGTTCTTTTCCTTTGCTTACCTGCCCCTGGCTTTCACGGTGCTATGGCTCGGCCGGCAGTTATTATTAACCTAAGCGCAATGGATACAACAGTCAAAAAAGATATTCAAGCCGTAACGCGGCATAACAAGATTCACCCTAAGAAATTGCTTCTTTGGGTGTCTATCGTTAGCTTGGTTATGATGTTTACTGCACTTACGAGTGCTTACATCGTCCGCCGGGCGGCCGGTAACTGGCTGGAGTTTTCCATCCCGACCATTTTTTACGTGAATACTTTGGTCATAGTGGCTAGTAGTATAACTTTGCACGCCGCTTACGCAGCCTTCAAACGTGAAGCAAGTAGTGCTTACAAATTACTACTTAGCGTAAGCTTCCTCCTTGGCATTGCATTCGTAGTAATGCAGTTGATGGGATGGGCCGAAATGGAGGCGCAAGGGTTGGACATCAAGATCAACCCCTCCACTAGTTTTGTCTACGCCCTGAGTGGCCTTCATGCAGTACACGTCTTGGGGGGAATTGCAGCACTTGCCGTCGCCTTGGTGATAGCCTTTACAACAAAACTAAAACGTACACCAGCTCGCCAGCTTCGGTTGGAATTGACGCTGACTTACTGGCATTTCGTTGACATTCTCTGGATCTACCTGATTATTTTCCTGAGCCTGCAACGCTAATTGATTTTAAAGAGAACATCCCTTCACTCACGGGGATTTTGAACTGAGTATAAATACGCATAATATGGCCGCAGATACGGACATTCTCGTCGAAAACGAAGCGCACGCTGATCACCACCATCCGGAAGGAGGCTGGGAAGGCGGTGATAAGAAACCATTTGCGACTTCCTACGGGAAGCTCATGATGTGGTACTTCCTGCTTTCCGATGCTTTTACCTTCGCCGGATTCCTCATCGCCTACGGAACGCTTCGTATCAGTAGCCCCAGTTGGCCTGTACCGGATGCGGTCTTCGCTACAGCTCCCTTCGGTATTCATGAATACTTTCCTGGTGGTCATGCGCCGCTGATTTTCGTTACTTTCATGTCATTCCTGCTCATTATCAGCTCCGGCACGATGGTACGGGCGGTACAGGAAGGTGCGCGCGAAAACAAGCGTGGTGTTGTATTCTGGATGTTGCTTACCGTTCTTGGCGGAGCAGGCTTCCTTGGCTGTCAGGCCTGGGAGTGGAACAACCTGATCAACGTTGAGCACATGACGGTAACCACCAACCCTTTCGGTACTTACACCGAGAACGGAGTTTACCTTGATCCTGAAACCGGAAAGCCTACCGATGAAGCGGTAGTTGCTGGCGAAACCTACCTGATGCACAAAGCTGGCGAAAGCCACGGCGGAGGGCATGATGATGGTGAGCACTTTGTCTACCCAACCGAAGCTACTGATGCTGCCGGTTACATGGTTGATGATCGTGGTTACATCCACCGCAAGTACCTGGTACAGGATGGTTTTGACAAAGGAGCCATTAAGACGCAGGACTTCGGTCCGGTAGCATTCGGCGCGCTCTTCTTTGGTATCACCGGATTTCACGGTTTTCACGTTTTCACGGGCGTTGGCTTCCTGTTGATCATCCTGATCAATGCCGGCAGTGGTGTTTACGCAGGCCGTAAAAACGGATACGAAATGGTTGAAAAAATTGGCTTGTACTGGCACTTTGTAGACCTTGTCTGGGTGTTCGTATTCCTGGTTTTCTACCTCCTGTAGAACCCACTCCCCAACTCCTGTTCACGGGAAAGGGACTTAGTTGGAAAACGCTCCGCGTTTTTGCGATTCAAGTACTTACTATTTAGAAAAAACTACCAGAAGATTCTGGTGAAAAAATAACATCATGGCTGATCATCTTAGCTACGAAGAATCAACAAGAGCGGTATGGAAAGGCCTGGGCCTTCTTGCTGCGGTAACCGTAATCGAAGTAGTACTCTCACTCCTCAAAGCTCAGGATTGGGCTAAGGAACTGGGATGGCTTTTCTCTCTCCTGGCGGTACTCATTATCATTCTTTCCGTTTACAAAGCATATTTCATTATTTATGAATTCATGCACATGGCCTACGAGGTCAAAGGCTTGGCGATGAGCGTTTTGCTGCCGACCTTTCTACTGCTTTGGGGCGTCATCGCTTTCTTTTGGGAAGGCTCTGCCTGGAAAGAAAACCGTGAGGTAATTCAGGAGCGTAACCGTATTGAGTCTACGACGGATGCAGTAGGCGTCGTAATCACAGACGAAGACTATGTGATTGGCTAATCGCCTTATGCATACACTAAAAGACTAAACGTCGTCATCGGACATATCCCGGTGGCGACGTTTTATTTTGGCGCACACGCAGGATGCAGACAAGGTTTTACGGGGCTTCAGGACCGTTCAGGACTTTCAATCCTTGCCCCTTAAAACCCTGTCTTTGCACCTGCGGCCGCGCATTCAAAAATGCTTCCTTTCAAGAAGTCCGACAAATGTAGTATTTTTGCGCCTCACAAATAACCAAACCTAAATACTGTGAAAACCAACCAACTCTTTTTCTTTTGTCTGCTGATGCTGGCAAGCTTTGTTGCCTCCGCTCAGGAGGTGAAATTCGGTGGCCTTGACAAAAGCCCGATGGACGCTGCACACTACCCAAACAACTCCGCATTCGCGAACTACCTCGAAGATGATGACCCAGTGCGCAACCAGAAGATAAAAGTACTTTACAGTCGCCCGCTTAAGAAAGACCGCAAGCTTTTTGGTGAACTCGTTCCTTTCGGTAAAGACTGGCGGCTTGGTGCTAATGAAGCGTCTGAAATTACCTTCTTTCAGCAAGTTGAAATTGGTAT
This sequence comes from uncultured Lewinella sp., assembly GCA_964410795.1. Lineage (GTDB taxonomy): Bacteria > Bacteroidota > Bacteroidia > Chitinophagales > Saprospiraceae > Neolewinella. The sequence goes on from CAYPIM010000117.1 coordinate 17,361, forward strand.
GGTACGTGTGGCTCCTGGTACCTACACGATGTTTGCTGAGCCACACTCCGCCAGTAAGTGGACCTTTAAGCTCTCCACCGAACGCTTTATTGGTGGCTCTCAGGACCGTGATGTGACTAAAGACATCGTCCACGTAGACATCCCCGTAGTCCAGGTACCAAATACGCGCGAATCTTTCGCGATTGGCTTCCAGGACATCGACGAAAATAACGTTCACATGCTAATGGAGTGGGGGAATACCCGCGCGATGCTTCCCATCAATATGTCTCCTCCTAATCTTTCCGGAGATGATGCCAGCCCGATGGACCTCGTTCAGTTCCCCAACATGAGCCGTCTGCGTAACTTTGTAAAGAAGGAAGATCTGGCTGCGAACGAACCTCAGGTTCGCGTTGTGTACAGCCGGCCACAGATGAAAGGGCGCAAAATTTTTGGAGACCTGCTTAAGTTTGGCTCTATGTGGCGCGTAGGTGCAAACCAGACAACTGAAGTAACCTTCTTCAACGACGTGACGATAGGCGAAACGGAAGTAAAAGCTGGCCGCTACGGTCTTTTTGCTGAGATTAATGATGGTGAATGGGAGTTCATCGTTCACAAAGCCGTGCAGAGCTGGGGCCACGCCAATTTCGACGAAGAAGACGTTGTCGTAAAGGTCAAAGCCAAAACAGAGAAGACGCCCGAAACCTTAGAAGCTCTTTCTATGACTTTTGTTGAGAAGGACGACAAGAACATCCACCTTGTAGTTGGTTGGGAAGACACCATGGCTCGCCTGCCGATTACGATGAAGTAATACCGATACCAACTAGCGACTAGAAAGCTAGTAACATGAGTCATCCCGAACTTTGCGCTACGAGAGTTCGGACCGAAAAAATAGCCCTAGTCTCGCTCTCAGCGAGTTAGGGCTATTTTTATCGTTCCGACCTCCTCCGCTCCGACGTCAGTTTTCTAGCGTAGGTGGTCGGTCCGAACGCTCGAAGCGTGCCAGAATTA
>CAYPIM010000118.1:0-18302 GCA_964410795.1 uncultured Lewinella sp.
GAAGAGAGTAAGGGAAGAAGGAAGAAGGTGTTTCATTGTGGAGAAACAGACTGACCATGTAGTTGCAACTACCCAATAAGCATTCAGTAGCTCCCTTTGTCCCTTAACCTTTTTTTCCTTTCACTTTAGTACACCTCTTGCAATGGCATCTTCTCTTGCCGAAAAAATTCCCTCCACTTGTTTTCTCACGAAAAGCCAGTCCGCAATGGTCCCGAGGAAGCCCAATGGTGCCTGGTAGTGTAAAATATCGGTCATCTCGGTATGGCCGTTACCGAGGTCTTTGAACCAGTGTTGGTGATGCCAAAGCGCAAACGGGCCTACGCGTTGATCATCAATGAAATGTTCATGGTGAACAATTTTTGTGATTTCTGTTACCCAATCGAGGCTAATTCCGACAACAGGACTTATGGCGTATTGAATAATCATCCCTTCGTACATTTCTACGCCCGCTACGGGCGATTTGATGTTGAAGCTTACTTCCGGCGGCGTTAACTTCTCAAGGTTTTCCGGTCGGCTGAAGAAGGCCCAGGTCTCCGCAAGCGGCAAGGGGACAATGGTGGTGAATTCAAGACGACGTGGAGTCATGGAAGTTAGATTAAAATGAAGAGGAGGCGGCAAATGAAGAAGGGGAGATGGACCTCAGTTATGTGCAGTTGTCTGAAGCCTAAAGGGCTTCTCGGCTAAAGGGTTCATTAAAATTTTGATAAGGATAAACGTTTTGTTCTTTCTCGCCGTTTCGTAATCAAATGCTACCGTTTTCTCGATTTGTTGCGCATTCCCTATCTTTGTAACAAGTATTCGTCTAAGACCTTTAGAAATTGAAGACTGCAAGAGAGCAGCAGATGCTATGAAACAACGTTTTACCCGGTTTTTCCAGTGGTTTTTTGTTTTTTCTCTGTCTTTACTGGCGGGGAGCGGTTTTGTAGTGGCACAGGCGGAAATGTCTACTATTCTCTCAAGACCAGCTAGCGTAGATGATAATTATCTTTATTTTGATTTAGCCTGTAATGTTGGTCCCTTTAGCGGGTACTTTCATCCCAAGCGCTGGGAGCGAACTGAAGATCACGCCTTTCAGGTTTCAAAAATGATTGCAGGAGAGGACTATACTACTCCGGCTACCGAAATGACGGGGATCATATTTTCAGGCCCACGCTCGTTACCTGAATCCTGGTCCATAGAGGTTCCAGCTTCGGGGTATTTGTCTTTTCGGATCAACCCCGCTCCGAAGGGAAATGATTTGCCTGACTTTATTCAGATAAACAACGAGAATACAAACTATCAAGTTCGTTCTGACGGTCTTTATTATAGCCCGTTTTTGCAGAAAGGAGATCGTTTTACCCTTCGAATTCCTCCAGGGCGTGAACTTTTTCACTGGAGTGAATTAGTCTTTCATACCAATTTTTCGGCTGTTATTGTACGACCTGATGCCTCTACCACTGCTCAGCGATATGTACCAATTGAAACGGGAAAAATCCAAAGGGTGTTCTTCCCGTCGAACAAGCCTGGGGTTTGGCCGGTATTCGATAAGGATGGAGACCGGAGCACTACTTTTGATCAGGTTGAGCTACGTACTTCTACTAGTGTGTTTGACGTGGAATACGTTGACGAACAGGTACTTAAGGGCGGAGAGTATGTCCTTCAACGAACTTTTACCATCAAGGAAAAGTGCCGTAGAGCAAACCGGATGAAGCGACAGCGAGAATGGTCTCAGCTTCCGCTCATTGTAACCACTGAGTGGCAAAAGTAGACGTCACTTATCCCCTGTATATTTTTCCAAATTATATTCTGCTGGCGGGTGCTTTGGAGCTTGATCCTACTACGCTCAATGAAAAAAGCGTTCAGAAATACCTGAACATGGGAAACTCGTTTGTTATCTTTGCGGTGCATTAGATCCTGAACTGTACGATTCTTATTCGTGCCGTTCTTCTGTAAGTTCATACGATAAGATCATTTTTTACATCTAGGGGTCATATTCACTTGTTCAATTTCCTACAACTTTAAGAGAAGCACAATCAATCTACCATGCAAACAACCGAGCAGACGCGCTACAGCGATGAAGACCTCGCTGAGTTCCGTACGATTATTGAGACCAAGCTGTCCGCAGCGCGGGAACAACTCGAATTCTACCTCCAACGCCTAGCGGAGCAAACAAATAGTGAAGATGGTAAAGTACGAGGCCTGGACGACGGCACGGGTACTATGGCTAATGAGGACAACCATAACCTGGCCAATCGTCAGCGTAAGCTAGTGCAACACCTAGAGAATGCGCTGCTGCGCATAGAGAACAAGGTGTATGGCATCTGCCGGGTGAGCGGAAAACTCATTTCTAAAGACCGGCTCCGAATCGTGCCGCACACTACATTAAGCATTCACGCTAAGCAGAATAGATAGACAAGGCATATACAGCCTGCTAGAAGATCTATAAGTCGATTTTGCAAAGAGACCGGCCTTTTCACTTGTGTGGAAAGGCCGTGTTTTGTTTATAAAATGCATCAACCAATGTGAGAACGGAGGCGGGGAGTTCGTAAACGGCTTACGATGTGGGCTTCTTAAGGCTGGGGTTACTTGAGTTTTAGTACCCCATCATGTGCCCCCGGTGCAAAGTTGCTATAATACACTTTAAGGCCATCAGCTTGTTTACCCCATTCTACTTCGACTCTACCATCTCCGAGGACGATATCGGTTAGTTTTTTGCGTAGCTGTTCGACGATGGATTGGTAGGCAGGATCATAAGCAATATTCTTCACCTCTTTGGGGTCAAGCTTAGTTTGGTAGAGTGCAAGGTCAAGCGCCTCATTAGTCGCAGACCGGGCCCAGTCAAATTCCTTTCCTCGGTTTTTGTGGGGGCGGGTACGCATAGAAAATGCATATTCTCGGGTGCGTAGGTAAGCTCGTGGCCCTGTCACTGCATGACTTTCGCCAACTACATAATCTCTTGCGGTTACACTGCCGGCAGCCACTTGCGCCAGGTCTTCGCCGTCGAGGTAACTGAAGGCTTCCGAAGAGATCGGTGCCCCGGCAGCACTGAGGATGGTTGGGGCAACATCTACAAATTCGGTGAAATCTCTAATTACTTTACCGGCGGGGAATGCTTTCTTGTTGGAGGAGACAACAACTATCGGGTTGTGTGAGTCTATTTCCCAGGTAGAAAACTTAGAGACGGCGCCGTGATCGTTAAGCTTCCAACCGTGGTCTCCACATACATAGACGATAAGCCAGGGCTGGTCGTACTTTTCACTATACGCAATGAAATCGTCTACTGTTTGTCCCACTAGTCGATCTCCGTAGGCACAGAAGGCGTAGTAGTCTTGAATCATTTTTTGCTTTTCCGCAGAAGAGAGATGATCGGACGATTTGTTCCTGAGAATTGCCCGCAGCTGTTCGGGCATTTTTTCCCGCTCTTCTTGGGTGATTTCGGGTACTTTGTATGTCTCTTCTTGAAATCGCTCTCGATAACTTGCAGGGGGCAGAACGGGAGTGTGCGGAAAATCGAAGCCAATATGGGCGAAGAGTGGTTTTTCCGGGTTCACGCCACGGAAGACACGGCTTCCAGCCTTGAACTCCGTATTTTCGTTCTTCAGGTATTTCGAGAAAAAATGAGCATAGTAGCCATCACGAGTTTTACCTGCCGGCTGGGAACTTACACCAGCTATAATCAATCCCCGATTGCCTGAGTGCATTTTTCCCGGTGGGTATAGTCTGAGCCAATCGTAGGTAGTAGGTGCAGCTTTTGCTTCCTGGGCGTAACGATCGGTATACTTGGTTAATTCATCCGAAAAATAGATGAACTCACCGGAAGGCTTTACGAGGTACTCCATGTTCTTAATCGGAGTAGGAAATTTGATGCTGTCTAATTCGTGGAACCAGTCTTTTCCCCAGTCTGTAAGTCCGTCTTTCCCCAGGTCTTTGAAGTAGATACTGGTTTGAAAAACTTTATGAGGTACAGTGCGGCCGTTCTTGATCGTCTTAATCCGGAGCCCTAATTTGCCGACGTGCATGGTTTGGTATCCGAGGTCGGCCATCTGCTCGGGAAGGGAAGGCGCACAGTGCTCAGCTTTATTGTTGTGGTATTCAAATTCATAGATGCCGGACCGGAAAGGGTAGCGTCCGTAGAATAAGGAAGCTCTTGAAGGCGCACAGCCCATTGCCTGGCAATAAGTATTAATGAAAGTGGTCCCTTGTTTCGTTAATTGATCCACCCGAGGAGACTCTACGTAACCCAGGGCGCTGCTGTCCCGATTGTGTAACATCTGGTTGAAGGCCGGAATAGCATCGTAACGTTGGTCGTCCGTGAGCACGTATAGAATGTTGGGCTGTTCCTGGGCTGTGGAGATGCCGGAGAGCAGGAAGAGGGCAGTTGTGATCAGCCCGATGTTTTCTCGTTGAAGCATGATGACAAAGCTAAAACAGTACCCGTGAGCTACGTAACTTATTCGGCTCCGGGAGTACAAAAAATAGATTGATTACTATTAGGTTTGATTTGATCGGAAGCTTCTTTTGTCACTGATGTGCTAAACACCAGGGGAATGGTAGTTGACGGGTAAGACTACAATCTAATGTATTCGTAAAAATGGTAAAACTGGATAACTGTCAGCGTACCTTTATGCCCATGAATAGGAAACTTCTAGTTGGCCTTGTCCTCTGTATCGTTCTTTTGCTGGATCAGGGCTTGAAAATCTGGGTGAAAACTCATTTGGCCTACGGTGAAGAGTTTCAGCTTTTCGGTTCGGCTCACTTTCTGGTCCACTTCGTTGAGAATAATGGTATGGCTTTTGGCCTAAGCCTAGGGCCTGATTATGGCAAGCTGTTGCTCACCCTGTTTCGGATTACCGCCGTGAGTCTATTATTTGTTTACCTCTTTCGGCTGATTCGCGAAAAGGCGGAAAGAACGTTGTTACTTGGCTTTGCCCTTATTCAGGCAGGGGCTTTAGGTAATATTCTCGATAGTGTATTTTACGGCTACATCTTCTCTGAGTCTTCCTTTCATGGAGGAGTTGCAGAGATGTTTCCCGAAGAAGGAGGATATGCACCATTGTTGTATGGGCGCGTAGTAGACATGTTGTATTTCCCTCTGTTCTACGGAACGTATCCAGAATGGATTCCATTGGTAGGTGGGCGCGCATACCTATTCTTCCGACCAGTGTTCAACCTGGCAGATGTCGCAATCTCCGTGGGGGTGATTGTATTGCTCTTTTTCTACTTCACTATAGTGTTAAGAAAAAGAAAGCCACAAGCCTTGGAGGAAGAGGAGTAATTTGACCCGATAATTGTTACAAAGCCTGCACTGAAGATGCGCTTTCTCCAATTGCACGCTGGTAGCTCTTAATGGCCTCTACGGTATTGTGCAGCCGGGCATAACTGAGCTTGTAGTGAATAAACTTGCCTTCACGTTCTGTTTCGACCAGACCCGCCTGGCGCAAAATGCGGAGGTGCTGGGAGGTGATGGATTGCTCCAAATTAAGCGAACTATAAATCTTGTTTACATTGATCAATTTGTGCTGATCAATAAACTCAAGGATACGCATACGAAGAGGGTGGGCCAAGGCCCGAAGAATTTCAGAAGAAATTTCCAGATTACGCTGTTGAATCTGAGAAGTGTTTAAAAGCTCCATCTCTATTACTTAATCTAATACTGTGCCGGCGGAGGGCGATGGTGCTAAGGGCGTCTTATTTAGTTATGAATTAATGGGATACTATAGCCCTGCCGGCGGTTAAAATCTGGGGATGACAAACAACAAGAGATCGCCTTATTGCTCAAGACAAAGATCGTATAAATTTTTGGTTAATACAAGTATTTTAGGTGTAAACGGTGCTTTTTTGGGAGAAAACGGTTTGTTTGTGACTGAAAGCGGTTAGTTCGACAATGTTGTAACCAGGTCCGCAATTTGCGACAGTCGCGTCTTTTCAAGACTGTAATAAATGTATTTTCCTTCGCGGTGGGGTTGTACAATACCTGCTTTGCGTAAAATGGCAAGATGTTGAGAAGCTACTGATTGCTCGATGCGAAGCTTAATGTATATCTGTGTTACCGTCATGCGGTCCTCTCTCTCAAGAAGGTTGACGATGTTGCGCCTTAGATCATGGTTGATGGCACGAAGCACCAAAACGGCGCTGCGCAAACTGTCGTAGCTGATGTTGATTTCCTCATCTCCCTGATGGAGTACAATACGCTCCTTCTTATGCTTGGCCATTATCCTTAGATTCTTTTTTCGAAAAAAATTCGACGGCTTACTAAGCCGAAACACAGACAAAAATAAATAATATATCCCGAATGCGTGGAAACGCTTGGATGTAGAAACAAAAAAGCCTTCGACTTTTAAAGTCAAAGGCTACATAACAAACACTATGAACAACACAAAATCTTTGTCGAAAAAAGTATTAAACTCATTTCTAATGGTAAAGATAGCGAATTTTCGCAATCCCCACAAGCCTTTTTAATTTTTTGAATGTTAAAACTTGGATCAAGTCGAATCTACTGACCATTGCCAAGGCGTGCTGGCCGTGGTTTTGATGGTCTACTCCTTCTAAACCTAGGGTTTTGTTTTATTTCTACTCCATCAAGACTTCATAAAGCTGTATTTGGGCAACTGTAACTGTATTGAGCAGCTGATTAGCCAGAGGTATTTGTATATGGTTTGCATTCTCGGAAGTATATCCCGACCTTTGGCGGTAGACCACGGAGAATGAACGCGAAAGATTTTCAGCTTTATCTGGATCAACCCCAAATGCTTTATGCACTTCCGTTGGCGGAATTGCAAAGCTTGGCTATGGAGTATCCCTATTCCTCCAACCTTCGCCTACTCCTCCTGCTCAAAACCCATTTAGAGGGACACCCTGATGAACAAAACTACCTTGAGCGCTGTGCCTCCGCCTCGTTTGATCGAGCTTTTATTTATGACTTACTTCAGGATGCACGCCTATTAACGAACGAAGAACCCACAGAAGACACCGAAGTGTTGGAGCTGCGTACACTCGATGAAATTGCCCTTGAAGAAGCGGCCCTGTTGGCGGAAGGGAATGAGGTAGTACCTGAGAATAGCTTGAGCTATGAGGAAGCCCCCCCCGTATTTGAAGGTGAAGAGGTGGAAGAAGTACTTTTCGCTGAACCAGCCATCAGCCGTCCCGCAGAAGAGGCTGCTCCACCTTACCGCATCCCTGGTGCCTGGGTCTTGGCGGCTGCAGACTTTCTTTCGGTGCTTCCGGAATGGACTTCTGAGCCAGTGCTAACCACTGAGTCAGAAACTCCCGAAGCTTTTGCCCCCGAGCCCGTTTCTAGGTTCTCGGAAGGTAAACGACCGGAGTATGGGCAGTCGCTTAAAGATCGCTTGCGCAGTATTCGCCGGCGCCAAAGCGAAAAACTAGCGGATGAGCAAATGGAAGTCCGCAAAATCGCGCGCCGTAGCCTGGTTACACAAGATGATGTAGCCAGTGAAACGCTGGCCAGTTTGTTGGTCCGTCAAGGGCAGTACCAACGGGCCATTAAGATGTACCGCCGCCTTGAGTTGCTTTATCCGGAAAAAAAGACGATCTTTGCAGGCCTTATTAAAGATTTGCAGGAAAAATTATAATCCCCATGGTTAACCTTCTTACCATCCTGACCGGCCTCGTTTGCCTTCTCCTTATGCTGGTTGTCCTCGTCCAAAACCCAAAAGGTGGCGGTATTGATTCCACTTTCGGTGGTTCACAAGCCAATCAAATGCTCGGCGCTTCCCGCTCTACGGACATGATCGAAAAGATCACCTGGGGCCTTGCTGCGGCACTTTTCACGCTCTGCGTGCTTACAGCGCTTGCCGTTTCTGGTTCAGGTGTACCCGGTCTCCAGTAATTAATTTTCTTTCCTGATGCAGGAAATGAAAGGCCGAAGCTCAGAATTGAGCTTCGGCCTTTTGGCGTTGTACTCTTTTTGCTTCGCGACTATTTGAGGTGTGGGCGCGGCCGCTGGTGCAGGGTGAGTTTTTTAGGGCCCGGAGCTTAAACCTCCCCTTGCATCCTGCGGCCGCGCCACCTGAAACGCCTCCAACGTGCGGCAGCCCAATCGCATATCCCTTATCACATACCGCTTATCCCTTATCTGCCCCACCTCCAACGTGCGGTAGCCACCGCGAAGCAGGCACGGAGTGAAATCAAAAATCGAGAACCAAGAATCGAGAATCCTCCTCCTCGTCGTCCAAAACCAAGCACAAGTCGGGAAAAAAAGCCCCTAAGCCGAGTACCTGAGTCCTTTCCCCTTTTTACCCTTTTCCCTTTACCCGCCACCCCTTATCTTGCGTCCCTATGACTTACGAAAATTTCACTACGAAAGCCCAGGAGGCCATCATTCAGGCCCAGAAGATTGCTAAAGAAATGGACCAGCAACAAGTGGATACTCCCCACTTGCTGGCTGGTATAATGACGGTTGATGAGTCCGTCGCTGATTTTATCTTTAAAAAAGTTGGTCTCAACGGAGAAGCTGTTCGCCGCGAGATCAAAGAAGCGCTGATTGATTACCCCAAAGTAAAAGGGGCTACGAAGCAGTACCTGACCAACGACGCTAACCGCGCCTTGAGCCGGGCTAAAAAGATGCTCAAGGATTTTGGCGATCAGTATATTTCTATTGAGTTGATGCTACTCGGTATCATCCAGGGCGCTAGTGATAAAGGCGCCCGGATCATGAAAGAACTCGGCGCTACCAATGAGGGTATTCGCAATGCCATCAAGGAACTACGTAAGGGCAAAACGGTTTCTGAACCGGGAGATGACAATACTTACAATCTCCTTGAAAAATACACCATCAACCTTAACCAACGTGCTGAGGATGGTAAGCTGGATCCCATCGTAGGCCGCGACGAAGAAATTCGTCGCCTCCTGCAAATTCTCAGTCGTCGTAAGAAAAATAACCCGCTCCTGATCGGTGAACCCGGTGTCGGTAAAACCGCCATTGTGGAAGGCATCGCCTGGAGAATTGTAAAAGGAGACGTGCCCGAAAGCCTGCTGGAAAAGCGCATTTTTGTGCTTGATATCGCCGGGATGCTCGCCGGAGCAAAGTATAAAGGTGACTTTGAAGAACGCCTGAAGGGTATCATTAAAGAGGTGGCCAACAGCAACGGTCGTTACGTACTCTTTGTAGACGAAATTCACACCTTGATTGGTGCTGGTGGCGGAAACGGTGCAATGGACGCAGCAAATATCCTGAAGCCTGCACTGGCCCGTGGAGACCTCCGGACGATCGGTGCGACTACGCTAGACGAATACCAGAAGTACTTCGAAAAAGACAAAGCCCTCGTCCGTCGATTCCAGACGGTTCGAATTGAAGAGCCCAGCGTGGAGGATACTATTTCTATCCTGCGTGGCCTCCAGGAACGCTACGAGGTGTACCATAAGATCGAAATTCTTGACGAAGCCCTCGTCGCTGCCGCCGAACTGAGTAATCGGTACATCGCTGATCGTTTCTTGCCCGACAAAGCAATTGACCTGATTGACGAGTCCGCAGCCCGGCTCCGCCTGGAACTGGACAGTGTCCCTGAAGAAATCGACGAGGCGGACCGGAAAGTCCGCCAGCTCGAAATTGAGCGCGAAGCCATCAAGCGCGAAGGCAGTGCGCCAAAGCTCAAAATCATTGAAGAGCAAATCGCAAATGCCCGTGAAGGCCGCGACTCTCTGCGTGCGCGCTGGACGATGGAAAAGGACCTGGTTGATAATAGCCAGAACCTTAAGAAGCAGATGGAAGAACTGGAGCACCTGGCCGAACAGGCCGAGCGCGCCAGCGATTTTGAAACCGTCGCTAAAATCCGCTACGGCCAACTCGCCGATATCCAGAAACAGATCGATGATGCTGACAAAGAGTTGGAGCAACTGCCCGACGAAAAACGCTTTACCAACGAAGAAGTAACGGCTGAAGACATCGCCGAGGTAGTTGCCCGCTGGACGGGCATCCCCGTTACCCGCATGATGCAGAGTGAGCGGGAGAAATTACTTAAACTGGAAGATGAACTGCATAAGCGTTTGATCGGTCAGGATGAAGCCGTGATCGCCGTCTCCGACGCCGTCCGCCGCTCTCGTGCCGGCCTCCAGGATGAGAACCGGCCCATTGGTTCCTTTATCTTCCTCGGCCCAACGGGTGTCGGTAAGACGGAGCTTGCCAAGGCGCTGGCGGAAGTGCTCTTCAATGACGAAAACGCCATTACGCGTATCGATATGTCCGAATACCAGGAGCGCCATACGGTGAGCCGCCTGGTTGGGGCACCTCCCGGATACGTGGGCTACGACGAAGGTGGCCAGCTGACCGAAGCCGTCCGCCAGCGCCCGTATTCCATCGTCTTGCTCGACGAAATTGAGAAGGCGCACCCGGATACCTTCAACATCCTGCTGCAGGTGCTCGACGACGGACGCTTGACGGACAATCGCGGCCGCGTAGCGAGCTTCAAGAATACACTCATCATCATGACGTCCAACATGGGCGCCGACAAAATTCTGGAGAATTTCGAAGACCTGGCAAGTGTAGGGCCTGAACACCGTGCTGACATCATCGCTACCACCAAGGAAGAAGTATTTGAATACCTCAAAGAAGAACTCCGCCCTGAATTCCTGAATCGGATTGATGAGCGAATTATGTTCACACCACTGAGCCTGGAGGAAATCAAAAAGATTGCCCGCCTGCTACTGCGCAAGACCGAGAAAATGCTCGCCCGCCAGGGAATGATGCTGAAGATCAGTGACCGTGCCCTGGACTGGCTCGCCGAACGCGGCTATGATCCTCAGTTTGGCGCTCGCCCGATGAAGCGCGTTTTACAAGCTGACCTCGCGGATGAACTATCCAAAGACCTGATTTCCGGCAAGTTTGTCGCCGGAGATACCATCTACACCGATCTGGGTAAAGACGAGCTGAACTTCAGTAAGAAGCCCTTCCCGGCCAAAGCAAAAGCTGCGGAAGTAGATCCTGAAGCCGCCGCCGAAGCTAAAGCTGTACTGGAAGAAAAGGCCAAAGCAGCCGCAAAAGAAAAGGAAGAAGTTGCTACGAAACCGAAACGCAAGCGGAGCCGGTCTAAGTCAAAAGCTAAGTCCCAAGCCGGTACTAAAACGAAGACTGTTGACCAGGCGAAGAAAGATGTCGAAGAGCTGAAGAAGGCTACGCAGGATTTGTTGGATGCTGCGGAGGAGGTAAAGGGAGACTAGCTCGAAACCGACGGCGCGAACTCGTCCGACGAGCTACCGCCACTCAAACGACTCCACGAGTCGAAAGATGTCTTCCTTGGCAAAAGCGACTACCGGAGCTATAGAGTCCGGATTTACCTTCGCGTCAAAATAAAGGGCGCCGCGGAGGAAATGATTGGTAGAGTCGGTCAGGTAAAACTGGAAGGGGCTGGCCGCTGGCCCGGCTACATCGAAGGCGATGCCATGAACATTGGCTTCCGGTCGGTCAATTACGATCTCTTCGATGTTGCTGGCGCGTTCGATGTGTTTGCCGGTGAGCTTGAAGGCTTGGTCTCGGTATGCCTCGAAATCCGAATAAGTGCTGATGGGGTAGTAGGAGAAATGAATACTGCCGTTGAGTGATTCCGCAAGGCGGACATCGAACCAGCAGTCATTCGGGGGGCTGTCTTCGAAATAGGTTTCTTCCTTATTGATCTTTGCAGATACGGGCTTATCAAAACTGAACGGACAGTAGATAGGCTTAGCGTTCACGTATTCCTGACCGGGGTAGATCACCCTTGGGTACGAGCGGGGCTTGGGGATGGGAATCTCGCCGGAGCCGCAGGCTACGAACAGGAATGCTGGAATGAGTAGTAAGAAATAACGCACGGGAAGGTTTTAGTTATTAGCGATTAGCGATTAACATTTAGTGCATGACAACACGCACTAAATGCTAACTACTAACTTCTAATTACTTTAAAAGCTTACTTCCAGGCACTACACATCACTCCTTTCTTGGTAACGAGCAGCACCTGCTGGCGAACTTCTTTGCCTTTGGTGACGGAGAGAAGATAACGACCCTGCTTCAGCTTGTCCAGGTTGAGGTTGTAGCTGTAGCCATTATGCTTCCGGACACGGTCTGAAAACATCTCCTGCTTCGTGTCGAGATTGGTAAGGGTGAGGACTGTTTTGCTCTGCTGTAGGTTAGCAATAAGTACTTCAAGACCACCTTCCATTACTTTACTCCGGACAATGAGTGGCTCATTCTCTGATGGAGTATGCGCGGACGCGGGTGCAGTGGAAAGGACGAAAAGAGCAAGGAGGGAGAAAACTAGGTTTTTCATTTGGTTAGGGGATTTTTGGTTAATGAACCCGTTTAAATTTTTCCAATCGACCTACGAACGTCCATTTTTCGCGAATACTTCCCGGCTAAAATCGATCCGTAGCTATGGCTATGCATCAATTTTATCCGCTCGTCTTCGCAAAAAATGAACAGTTCTCGATCAGATTAGAAAAGTTTAAACGGGTTCAATGCTAAAAACTAAACTAATTGGGTTTAACTTTTCTGAGCTGGTCACTCCGTAGGTCTAATGCTCACTAGGTGGGTGAGAAAATCGGAGTCTAGCCTAAGAGAAATGATGATTTTGCAGTGACTTTAATTATTATCAGGACAGTTATTTATGAGCCGCCCCTTAATGCTGGTATCTAAGTGACGACGAAGTTAGGGCAAGGGTTGCAAGCCCCACGAATTTTAAGATTAACGGATTGGTTTCATCGTCAGCCGTAGGTGACAGAAAGAGGAAAAGAAATAAAAACACTTAGCTTTGTTTTTAAACTAAGATTAAAAGCCTACCTTTGTTCAACCGACAACCGACCCGTCCATGAGATATACACTTACCCTATTAATACTTTTCCTTTCTATTTTTACCTCTGCCCAGGACAGCCTTGACCTTGCTCCAGTAACAGTTACGGCACCGACCTGGGCGGTTGGCGCCGACATTCGGCCCGTGGCGGCCATTGGCCGCCGGAGCTTGTCGGACAGTTACTACGGCCAGGAGCCAGCTTTGCTGCTTGAGCGTTTACCTTCCGTTACCGCTTTCACGGAGGCTGGCTCTGGCTTTGGTTATGCGAACTTTCGGCTGCGAGGCATTGATCAGACGCGCCTCAATTTCACGCTAGACGGCGTCCCCCTTAACGAGCCGGAGGATCAGGGGTTTTACTTTAACAATTACGTAGATCTGCTCTCCAGCATTCGGGCCGTGCAAGTTCAGCCGGGGGTGAATGTGGGGGTAAATGGAACGGCGGCTTACGCTGGCTCGGTACAATTACTGTCTCCCGCTATTGGGGGGAAGTCATTCACGGAGGTTTCAACCGGTTACGGATCCTTCGGGAGCTACCTGGCATCAGCGGCCTTGCGCAGAACGAATGCCGAGAATGGTTGGAGTATTTACGGCCGGGGAACGGTGCTTGGCTCCAAGGGGTATAAAGAACACAGTGACCACCAGGGGCGCTCCGCATTTATTCAGGCAGGACATACGGGAAAGAAAGACCTTTTTAAGTTTACAGCTTTTGGCGGGAATCAGAAAAATCAAATGGCCTGGCTAGGGGTACGGGATTCTATTCTGCAAATCAACCCGCGTGCCAGTGGGAATGCGGAAGCGGAACGCGATGATTTTACGACGACACTTGCTAAGGCACAGTATACGCGCTTAGTATCCACTAGTACGCAGTGGTCCACCAGTGTTTATCATGGTTACCAGGACGGTAACTATGATTTTGACCTCAATAACTTTCTGGGGGAAGACATTGGCGTAGGGATGTATAACTATGCATTCCGCTACCATAACCTTGGCTTTCTGACCAACCTCTCTTACAGTAATAGCGGTTGGGATGTACGAGCAGGCTTCCATGCTCAGGATCATACCCGGCAGCATACTGGTAGCGAGGCTGGGATAGGGGAACTGTACGTGAATACCGGCCAGAAGAACGATTTTAGTGGGGTCGCGTCCGTTGCCCGTCAAACCAACGCCTTGCACCTGCGCGCCGCCGCCCAAATTCGTCATGTGAGCTTCGGTTACAACGGGAGCGTGGATTTTGAAACCATGCGCAACACCTTCCTGAATTACGAACTTTCGGCTACTTATGAGCTTGGCAAAAGTAGCCTCTATTACCGCTTTGGCAGCACTGGCCGTGAACCGACCCGCAACGACATTTTTGGCGGAAACGACGATCTACTGCCTGGTGATAACGGACCGCTTCTTTTTGTGACTGAACCGGAAACAGTATTTGATCATGAGTTAGGGCTTCGTGGGAAATCATCCTTTTTCACGTACCAGCTGAACGTTTACTATCTCCGCTTCAAGAATGAGATCGTCCTGAGTGGCGCCTTTGGGCCTAATGGCCTTCCGCTAAGGTCTTCTGTGGCAAAATCTTACCGCGTCGGACTGGAATACCAGCTTACTTACCTCCCCGCCAAAAGCTGGGAACTGCACGCTAACGGAACACTCTCCGACAATAAAATTGAACAAGATGGAACGGGCTTTGCGCCGGTCTTGAGCCCCAATGTTTTGCTGAACCAAGGGCTTGCCTTCCGTCCCGGAAATTGGTCTTTTGGTCTCGATCTTCGTTACCAGGGCAAAAGCTATATCGACTTTGCTAACGATAATGAGTTGGAGGCTTTTGTTACGCTTGATGCGCGGGCAAGCTGGGCCAAAAATCGCTGGGCGATTTCTGCCTTTGCTTTCAACCTGACGGATGCAAGCTATGCGGCGAACGGAGCTTTAGACATCTACGGCCGGCCAACTTTTCACCGCCGGGCGGGGCTCAACGGATGGGTGGCCATTACTTACCGCTGGTAGTTCGTTGGCCGAGGCGGGCGCTAGCCCTGACTCGTCCGCCGAATGGTTTGAAGTAAGATGATTCCAATCATAAACGCTCGTCGGACGAGTCAGGAGCAAAGCTCAGCCACGGCCGACGAGCTACTCCCCCCACCGGTAGCTATCCAGCTCAAAGCCCGCTAAATCTAATACACGGTCGATAACCGTAAGGGCAATCTCCTCCTTGCTTTCCGCCCCCGAGTAAAAACTTGGAATAGCCGGACAAATAATGCCGCCCGCTTCGGTGATCGTGGTCATATTGCGGAGATGGATAAGGCTGAGCGGTGTTTCTCGGGGTACGACGATGAGCCGCCTTCGCTCCTTCAGTATTACGTCTGCCGCCCGGGTGATGAGGTCCGCACTAACGCCCGTGGCAATGCGGGCAAGTAAACCCATGCTGCAGGGGCAGACGAGCATGGTCCCATATTTCGCGGAACCAGAAGCGAAGGGCGCGTGGAAGTTGTTTTTCTCGTAGTAATCGAAGCCCGGGTAATTTGCGGCATCGAAAGGTTCGCCGAGTTCGAGTTCCCAGTTGTACTTCCCGTTGTCGGTGAGCACTACCCCTACGGCTTCCCACTGGTCTTTCAGCCCTGCGAGACGATCAAGGAGGAGTTTGGCGTAAAGGCTACCGGAGCTTCCGCCGATGGCTACTACTAGTTTTTGTTGCTGCATAAGAATGGAACGGAGCGTAAGGCTATTGGTTGTGGGAGTTTTACCTTAGATATGCGCGAATGTACTCTGGCCATGACGCGGGATCATCGATGAGATTTACCGTTAAAGGGACCAAAGCCAATGTTCGTCGAATCAAAGGCGTAAATTGGTCTGAATTCGGTCAGTGAATACGTATTTTGTTCTTTCACGGAATTTAGGATTGAAAATTGTGTTATGATGGAATCTCTTGTGAAGAAAAGACTGTCCGTACTGATCGTTGAGGACGACCCGTCGTTTGGCCTTGAGTTGGAAATACTGTTGGGGGAGGTCGGTTGTACGGTGGTAGGGTTGGTAGACAATGCCGCTGCCGCGCTCGAACTGATCTTTAGCCGCACTATCGATCTGATATTAATGGACGTTGACATCAAGGGCGAGCTGAACGGTCTTGCTATTAGCAAACAGGTTCGGCACCTGAATATCCCTGTTTTATTCATTACGGGAATGTCAACTAAGGAGCATTATAAGGAAGCGTTAATGACAAATTTCATTGGCTACCTGGTTAAACCCGTTAATAAGTATACTTTAAGAACCACCATTGACTTGGCGTTTAATAAGTTGCAGCAAGATAGTCATGCGCCAGACTACAGCTTGAAACAAGAATTTATCCGGGAAAATTTCTTGTTCATTCGTCGGAATAAGCTGTACGAAAAAGTGAGTCGGCAAGACATGGTCCTGGTTGAAGGAGCAAGTGACTATGTGAAACTATGGACAAGAAACGGAAGGTCTTACCTGCTGCGACAAACGATGAAAGGGATGGAAGAGATGCTTAAAAATTGGTCTTTTTACCGCATACACCGTAGCTATATTATTAACCTGAAAGCCATTCAGGCGATTGATTTCGTAAGCGGTGAAGTGATGATATTGGATCGTACCATTCCGATGAACCGGAACAGTCGTTCAGAGTTGGGCAAAATGATGCCTAAGATTGAATAGCGACGCTCTGGGCAGTTTTAAGTACTTATGGTTGGTAGCACTAGACTAAAGGTTGTGCCCTTGCTAAGGGTGCTTTCTACTGAGATACTGCCTTGGTTTATTATTACTAACTCTTTTACCAAGTACAAACCAAGGCCCGTCCCTTTTTCTCCTTCCGTTCCGTCTTTTTTGCTTTGCTTAGATAGGTCGAATAAGGATTGGAGTGCTTCCGGACCAATACCGATACCATTATCGGTAACAATCAGCCTGACATCAGTAGTAGATGTTTCAGCGCTGATGGTGATAACACCGCCTCTTGGGGTAAACTTGACGGCGTTGCTTGCTAGATTTCTGACGATAGTGAGCACGGCATTGGGGTCTGCGTAAACGAGTGCGTCAGCAGGAATCGTTACCCGAAGGGCTATCTCTTTTTCTATTGATTGGTTTGCGGTGTAACTGATAGCTTCTTGCGTCATCTCCCCCAGGTTCAGGAGCTGAGGATTATAAGAAAGCATATTGCGTTGTTGGGATGCCCAGCCGAGCAGGTTGTCCAGTAGACTATTAAGTGAGAAAGCGGCGTTTTCCAGCGAGTGTCCGAAAGACTTTAGCCGGTCAACATCGTTTTTTTCAATAAGGTAGTCGATCTTTTTCCCGATACCACGAAAGCTAAGGGCGGGTTTACGAAGATCGTGGGCGATGATGGCAAAAAGGCGGTCTTTGCTGGCGTTTAGACTAGCTAGTTCTGCTTCCCTTTGTCGTGTTGCTGTCAGGTCGGTAAGTAAGAAGGTATAACCGTGTAACTGGTCTCCGTTTTTAAACGGAGCGGCCTTTAAATCGAAAATTCGTGTTTGGCCAAACCGATCTTTTAGGCTTAATTCCTGGTTAGTCAGTTCCTGATTTATTAACTGTTGGAGTTTTTCACTGATCGTCTCCTGCTCCGCAGCACTATTTTCTTGCAGCCAATGCAGCACACTTCCCGTTGTCGTGGAAAAAGTAGCCGCTGTTTTAGTGTTTACGCCGGTGATGTTCAGTCTGGGGTCGGTTGATATAGTCAGGTCCGAAACGGACTCAAACTGGCTCCTGGTAATGAGGTTGAAATTACTTTTAAAGAGCCGGTATTGGGATACATACCAACTGATAAGTAGCGAATGAAGCAAAAAAAGAATACCCGTAGAAGGGATATTCCACTCTCCTTGTCGGGTCATACTGTAATACAAGAAAATAGCTAAGATGTAGGTGGCAAGTAAGAAAGACTGCCGGACCCGGTTTTGCTTGTTAAGTATAATACCAGCCAACAGCGTAATATGAAGCAAAACTAGAATTAACTGGGTATGAAAACTGTAAAAGCCATGATACCAAAAAGAAGTGTTGACGGCAAATTTCCAGTAACCGTCAATCTGCTCGGTGTGGTAGTAGTACAACTGCGGATCAATGCTACAGAAGTAATTATGGGCTAGGAAGGGAATGATAACTAGGCCGAAGAGCCAAACATTATTGATCACTTTTTCCCACTTCCAACCCCTAAACGGACGAACGTAGAAAAGTAGCATTCCCCACTGAATAGGCAGCAATAAGTTGATGGGCAAAATGTGCCAAGGGGCGTAATTCATTACCTGTTCGTAGGTTTCAAGTTGTTGAATGTAGTACTCAGAAGCTACTCTGATGGCCGCCAGAAATAAAATAATTGCATTGGCCACCAGCAGCCGATCGATGTAGTAAGTGAACAACAGGTAGGTACCACTGAAGATGCCGACGGAAAAAAGAAAAAGGAAGTAGGGGAAACTGTCTGGTGAAATCATGCTTGCTGGTAAAAAGCGGGCTGCAATGTAGTATGTTTTAGCTGGCAGGGCGTTTCATTCGCCGATGGATCTTTGCCATTCACCGCACGACGTGTACAATTCACCGCAAACTTAT
>CAYPIM010000119.1:0-18233 GCA_964410795.1 uncultured Lewinella sp.
TGGGCTAACCCTAAAGCCACCACTCGGGTTCATAAGCACGTATAAACACCTGTTTCGCCACGGAAAAGGATGGAAAAATGGAGGAATCTCCCTATGGGGACTTCCTATTTAGGTAAGTTAGACCTTCACAACCCATAATCCGAAGCTCCTTTACGTTACTAATCATCAGAGGGCAGCGTTCCTGTTTGCGACGCCTGCAGGTAGGCCCCGGAACGAGTAGCTCTGACGGGAGATCGTCCGTCAACCAACTAATCTATCACTTTCATCAATCTATACCACCTCTCAATCCGTACCTTACGGCCCGATAACTACCCAACCGATCAAATGAGCGTTGCACTAAGGCTATTTTTCCTTGCTTTCAATACCTTTCTTTGTACCTGCGGCCCCGCCCTTATTAAAGGCGTAAAGGGGGAAAGGAGGAAAGAGGGATTACTTCTTCCTTTACTCTTTCCCTTACTCCTTTTAACCTTTCCCCCTTTACTCCAGGCCCAGAAAGGCCTTTATGAACTAGAGCACATCGTTGAGATTGAATTGGAAATGCACGATGATAATTGGAAAAAGAAACTAAACGCCTGGAAGAAGCAACTGCAGAAAAAGCGTGTAACTGCAACGCTGAAGGTAGACGGTGTGACTTACGACAGTGTGGGGGTTCGCCTGAAAGGCAACAGTTCTTACTTTGCCCCGGCTAAAGCAGAAAAGAAAAAACTGCCGTTCAACATTAAGGTAAGCTATACCGATAAGAAGCAGAGTATACACGGGAAGTATAAGACCCTGAAGTTGAGCAATCTCTTCCGTGACCCCAGCTACCTCAGGGAGACACTGAGCTATCAGGTCCTGCGCGATTACATGGCTGCCCCAGAATGTAACTACGCCCGGCTGACCGTAGACGGCGAATACTACGGCCTTTATAACCTAACGGAATCGGTGGATCAGAACTTCTGGGCCGAGGAGTTTGCTACCGACAATGGCATCATGTTCAAGTGTGACCCGGAGAGTAAAGAGGATGCTCCGGATCACTGCCCGCCTGGCATAGGCGCTAACCTAGCCTATATCGGCCGTGATACCGCCTGTTACGCCGCTCGTTACGAGTTGAAAAAATCCGACTATGGCTGGGCCGAATTAATGAACCTGAGTGAGGCTGTAACAAAAGAAGACCTGGACCTGAACGAAATTCTTAATGTTGACGAGGCGCTGTGGATGCTGGCTTTTGATAACGCACTGGCTAATCTTGACAGTTACCTTGGTGCTTTCTGCCACAACTACTACTTGTTGAAAGACGAAACCGGCGTATGGCGGCCAATTGTGTGGGACCTCAACCTAAGCGTTGGTGGCTTTCGCTTATTAGACAAAAAACGAATTCTTTCTGACGACGAATTAGTATCTCTTAGCCCCTTTATCCATTTTTCTGAACGAAACGAAGACCGGCCCTTGATTCTACGGCTGTTTGATAAGCCGCTCTACCGCAAGATGTACGTAGCGCACTTAAGAACAATATACGATGAGCAGTTTGCTACCGGGCTATACGACGAGCGGGCTAAAAAGATTCGCGATGTAATATCCTCCCTCGTTGTCCAGGAACCTAACCCTCTTTATCCTACGGAGAATTATACCCTCAATTACCACGGAACGGTAGAAGTAGCGGGCGGCAAAGTAATTGGCGTAGATGAGTTTTTTAAGAAACGTGGTGCTTACCTGAAAGAACACAAACTTTATGCTCAGCCGGTACCAACCATCGCTGACCATTCGGCGATAAAAGATGAAGACCAGGTGGTAGTCTCTGTTTCTTTGGAAGAAGGTGACTCCGGCCAGCCAGTCTGGGTAGCTTGCCGACCTAAGGGAGCCGGAACCTTCAGCTATCACCAACTTCAAGCTGAAGCAGATGGTAATTATACCACCTCTTTACCCGCCACAGAGATTGAAGAATATTTTCTGGTAGCAGAAGGTCGAATTTCAGCGACCGTACTGCCCGCAAGATCTGCACGGGAGTGGTTTAGCGTGAAGTAGGCAATCTGCAACCAAGTATAAGCTATGAAAGAACTACCCGAAAACGTGCTCTGGTTGGAAGATGCCGGTAACAGCCGCTACGTAAACAAATACGAACGCAAAACCTACGAAGAGGGAGAGGTAGCTACCTTTTTTGACTACGACCCGGAAGGAGGGATTGATTACGATACGGCAGTGACCTGCAGGGTGGTTTATGACGACGTTCTGGGCTTGGTCGGAAGGTTGGTATAAACGGGTAGTTACTACCTGCTAGCTTACTTATTTAGCTAGCTCCGAAGCAACCTTTTCACCATAAGCCTTAGGCGTATTTCCGGTGACGTCACGGAAGACTTTGTAAAAGGTGCTTTTGTTCTTGAAACCACACCTCTGGGCAATTCCAAAGAAGGTGTGCTGCCGAAATTCTCCATCCTTGATTCGTTTGATTACGGCATCAATCCGAAAACTGTTAATGAAGGAAAGGAAATTGGTGCCACCGTGGTGGTTGATCACCTGACTGAGGTACTTCGTATTGGTATCCAGACGAAGCGAAAGCTTGCGCAGGGTGAGGTCTGGATTAAGGTAAAGCTTTTCCTTTACCATGACGTCTTTGATACGTTCAAAGAGCCGTATTTCTTCCAGGCCACGGAGACTGCTGGTGCGGTACCGGTCTTTGATGTTCAATAAGGAAATTCGGTGGTGATTAGGGACCTGATCCGTATTAACTTCGAAAGCCAGATAGTTGACAATTTTGTTGTCAGTATCATGAATAGGATGAATGACAAGGGTACAGGAGTAGGACTCCCCATTTTTACGGTAATTGGTGATTGTTTCTTTAAAAGATTCTTCACGGGCAAGGCCTTCTCGAATACGCTGTAAAGCGTCAGGCTCAGTTTTGGGACCCTGAAGGATTTTACCCGGGTTACGACCAATTACCTCTCCGATGTTGTATCCGGTTACAACTTCAAAGTCCTGGTTTACCCAGAGGATACGCCGATTGGCGTCGGTTAGAATTACGGCAACTCGATTCATATCAGGTTATTTAACGGAAACTCAAACGAGCAGGATGTAAATATGGGTCTGCGGATGGAATCCGTGAAAAAAAGCATCACATTCGTCCAGTCAACAAAGTGGTTATTAACAAACTATTTCCAGAAAAAGCAGAATAAAATTATCGACTGGAGATGGCAAAAGCATCTATGAGAACATACTGAAAGGTACTTTCGCAATATTGCTGTTGCCTTATTATACTTAGTAAAGGTATGAAAAGTTGCATTCATACGAACAGAATAAAATTATGGTATTTTCAATTCCTAATGAAAGGTTTCCTGAAGTGTACGCTGGGTTTGTGCCAGAAACCAGGCCTATTTGTCGGGTGCGTGGCCCCGGAAAATACTTGTGGTGTGCCCGGAAAGCCAGTGTGGCACTGGCTTTGGAGGGTAAAGTATGGGTGAGAACGGGGGGGGCTTTGTCTAATGAAGAATTCTCTTCGTTCGTTACAAAGACTCCTCCATTTACGATGATTTCTGGTGAAGAAGAGGGCAAATTATTTTTTAGAAAAAGAGATTTAGAGGATGTAAAAAGGAATTTCTTCGGAGAATACTCCTTTTCAGAGACCGTAGGGCTTTGGCTTGAGAAAGGGGATAGTGAAGCTTCAAACTTACTAAGTCCGTTCATCTCAACGGAAGGGTTCTCTTTTTCTCCGGCAGAATATCTTGACCTACAGGAACGCCTACGGGTGGCGCTTAGACGCTACGAGAAATTACCTGCGGTAAGTAATGGATTGGAAGACCTAAATACGGGTTTCTTCAGGCACCGAAGTCTGGAAGAGAGTACATTCTTTATTGAAAAGCACCTTCGGGAATACCTGAAAAGAGGAGAGGAGTTGCACCGTCGATACTTATTAGAAATCAACAGTTATGCCCGCTCGAGGGCAAGCGAGAAGCGACAAGAACTTAGGGCTCGTGCCGCAGCACTGGAAGCATTGGCGATTAAAACAGGGACGCTTGAAAAACTAAAGGGGCGTATTCAAAAAAAGACAACTGCGGAGCTTTCCGCTGATTGGTTAACCTATCAGCGGAATCATCTGGCTGTCAGTGAGGACAAGACAACTGGTGCCTCTCCCGAACACCTGCATGAAGTAGTAAACAAGGAGCTAGAAAGCGTAAATTCAGCCTTCCGTTTTTTAGGCAGAGAGCTTAAGACGGACGGTTTGTCTCTCAATGCCCTCACCGTTAATGCTAGTCATGGCGATGCGCAAGTTTTACGCGAACTTGAAAACCTGCTGAATGAATTGCAAAGGGAAGTTGATGAAGCAGGCCTTTACCAACTACCACTTAGGCTGACGGATGCTGCTACTACGCCTAGGCAATTACAGCAACTTGGTAGCCTGCTGGATAAGCTCCGAAACACTGAACGCCACTTGGGCGAGCTCCCGATGTTTTACGATCGGCGTCATTTTTGGTACGCACAGCCCGCTCACCTTCGAAGATTGTTAGCTCCGCTTCTTGAACTCCCTCCTCAGGATTGGGAAGTGGCTTTCAGTAGTTGGTATTTTGAGCGTTGCCTTGAACGAGAGCAACGCCCCGAACGGTTTTACCGGGAGGTAAATCAATCTTCCAATGAGAAGGAGAGAGGTGATGGATTTCAGTCGCCAGGGGTAGAAAATCTTATTTTCTTATCGCCGGAAGAACCCTGGCCCCAAAACACAGAACCTAACGACCTGTTTCTGGACCTGGGTGGAGCAACCGAACTGCCTGAACACAAAGGCCCTCGTGCCTATTCCGTTGCGGCCCTATCGGATGAATCCGCGATACACTTTGCGGTGAGTGGGTATCGTGACCCTATTTTGGTGTTTAGTCAGTCGTTTCAGCTGCTGTATCCTCCCAAATGGCGTATTTGTAAGGTGGAAAGCCCTCCGGTAGGGCCTAAGAATAGCGTATTGTTACAACTCTCAGCAAGTACCCCTTGGCTTTCGCTTAGGGAATGGAACGGGCAATCTGGACAAGAAATAAATGTTTTTCTCCCAGAAGTACTGAGTTCATCGGAAGAAGAAGTATTGCTGGGGCGTTGGGAATTACTGATTTCTCGCGCTTCTGCAATTAGATATTTCCACGCCCTGACACCCAACTCAATTACACAAGGGTTGTTAAGCGATGGATTTAACGGCGCTTTTCTGACTTCGGCATTATTGCGCGCCGCAGAAGCTGCGGAGGTTGAACCGTTTGATCACGAAGCATTAATTGCAATCGGGAATGAAGTCCGGCTCCGGTGCGGATTGTCTGACCCTCCTGCTCACCCGCTGGCCGAACAGTTTGGATCCGTTTTAGCGAAAGAGATGCCCGATTTCTTTATCGAAAACCATGTTCCCTGGCGGGATACTTTCTTGCCATTGGTGCTCCAATCTCCTCAGGGGAAAAAGACCGTTCTCCTTCCTGATGGCCGCCTTCCTGGCCTTGCTGATGATGAAACTGAACGTGCCCGACACCGGGAACTGAAAATTGCGGGTTTTCAGGTGCTTGGGCTTAACGCACTTAGCGTATGGGAAGATCTGGAGGGAGAAGTTAAACGGATTACCCTGGCGTTGGGCAAGCCCGAGCGTTAGCACAGAAGCGGTGTGAACCTTTCTGAGTTTCCCAAAGCTAACGCTGCTGTTCAGCACGCTTAACATCCTTCTTAAAGCCATCAAAAAACTCCCGGAACGTATCGAATTCCCGCCGCCAACTTAAACCGGTGCCAACCTGAATACGTCGACCGCCCGCGATATCCGGTTGAAGGCGCTCATAGCCTCTTAGTTTGAGGGTGCGAGAATCGTTGAGGACATACTCCAATACGAAGTTGTTACCCACGAAGGTTCCTGAAGCAAAAGCTTCATTGTTATTGAGTACGTTTAGGTCATGACGAAGGGTAAATCGATTGTTGAAATCCCGACTAAACGAAAACTCAAAGGCGGAACCGCGGCTGTTGGCCGTGCTATTATTTAGGCTGGCATTGCGGTAATTGTTGTAGGCAACATCGAAATTAAAGGAGGAAATAAAAGCGTCTTCTCCGAAAGCATTTTTCACCAGATCGTTCAGAAGTATACTTACGTAGTTGGACAGCCATTCACTCACTGTATTGACGACCGCATCGCCAAAGCCGATGGACAGGTCAGAAGGTAAAAACTGCCCGGCAACAATGAGCCCAAATACCTGCCGATTGAGCTCATTTTGATCCAATAGGAGTAAACGCCGCTTATTATTAGCGTAGCTCTCTAGCTGGCCGTCAAGACTTGGAAAACCGATGTCAAAGTTGATGTCGGGCTTTGTCAGCAATCCTGCGAGTTTAAGGGAAAGGTCTACATCTGTTGCCCGGCTGGCCTCGTTGGTCAGTGTATTGTCTACATCGCCGACAAGGTATTCCTGGATGAAATTTAGAATTGGGGTCTTGAGGTTTTCGTAATCGGCAGCAATGTTAATGCTGGCTTCGAATGGGTCGCCCGTCCAAACAACGGTACCACCGGGCCGCACGGAGAACTCCTTATTGATGATATCATAAAAGGTGAAAAGATAGCTTCCCCTTGAAATGGTAAATGTACCGAACATCTGAAGGTCGCCATCGCGCGGAATTCGAAGCGTAAGGTTGCCATTGCCTTGTCCGCGCAAAATATCGCCGACTTCCTCATCAAAGATTATTTCTCCCACAGCCTCGTCGGTCACGAATAGCTCCATTTCGAGACTGACACCAGTAGGTTCTCCGATGATTTCGGGAACTTTATCCTCGACAAAAAGACGCTTATTGACGAAGCGTACATCGTCAATAGAACCGGCTTCTGCGCCATAGTCTACTGGGATAGATAATTTAGAATCTTTACCGACGGTTGCGCGGACATAGATGTCTGTTTGCTTGAAATTTCCGGTAAAATTCACCAAGCCACTACCAATGGCAATACCATAGAAGTTAGGGTTTTGCCCCGGTGCGAGGTTCAGTGCCAGGAACCGGTCGGTTTTAATTTGTGCGTCTATCCCTAGGTTTTTTAATCGGTCGTGGGTTATCCCTCCGCTTAGGGTTGCGTTGTTACCATAGCGATCGATCAACTTGGTTCCGGTAATATCAAATAGCTCGTTATTAATATTCACTCGGCTCTGGTAATAGCGGTAGCGGGTCTGAAGGTAGTCTATGGTGAAAGCACCGCCCAGTGCATGGATGTAACCATCAACGTCAAGTTTCTTGGGCGGGCCCTTGACGTTAAGTTCCGCGTCGAAGGAGCCGGTGATGTTGGATACAGAACCCCCGACCCAGTATTTTGCCAGGTCCAGCGGATAACCAATTATGTTGACGTTAAGGTCAAGGTGATTTTTCTTTTGTTCAGGTAGGGGGTCACTTTCCACCAGGTCGGCAAGATTGTAGGTTGCTTCCGCGATCAGCTGGGCGGTGTCTCGATTGAGGTTGAGGTAGGTAGTAAGTTTACCCTTTGGGTCGGGCGCAGAAGCATCTATCCGCAAATAGCCATAATCTTCTTCGTTCATAAGGAAGGTGTCTGAACGTAACTGAGCGCGCAGGCCTTCCTGGCGGAAGACATCTTCCACCGAGATGGTTACATCAATATCTCCACTGAAGTCTAGTTGGGGATATTCCCAGATAGAATCAATCAGCGAAAGATCCATATTGATGAGGTCCAATTTAAGCCCCTCATCTCCAAACTTGTTAAGCCGAATTTCCCGGTAGTCATTAAAGTTTAATACCCCGCGGCCACTGCGTAGCGCAAAGTTTTGAGTGTCTATATACTTAGGGCCGAAAACGATGTAGTTGCCCCGCTGGATATTCCACCGCTGCTGAAATATTTCTAATTGAGATTCATCGAAGCGAAGCTCAAAGTTCAGGCTATCAGGTAAGCTAAGCTCACCATCGAGGTTGATTTTGTCTAGCAAAATATTGTCCGCATCACCACCATAGGTGATGCCAAAATCAATCAACTCATCATCAAGAAGGCTCAAAAGTGTGACACGATTCAGTAACTGGCGTCCGTTGGCGAAGGTGGAATCCACAGCCAGTCCCAAATCACCTTCTCCTTTATCACTGCTGGCTCGGAGGATGAAGTCCACGAAACGAAATTCAGCAAAACGAACATTTGGTGCTGTAAGCTCCATTACCAGAGAGTCTTTAAACCCGTCGTAACTTCCCCGTAGATCGACATCGATTAAGGTGCCTAATTTAGGCGTGACGAGCCGGTTCAGACCACGGGAATCAAGAATGCTCAACTCAAAACTGAAGCGATTGGGGGCGGGTACGTTCCGAGGAGACTTAATCTTAAGTCTTCGTGCCCAACTCGGATAGTGTTCTACCAGGAACCCTGTTAGACTGGGAGCTACTTCTTCCAGGTCAAAACGACCTACTAATTCTCCGCGCGCAAGGTCACTCTCCAGCTTTACCACCTTTTGCCCGTCCTCGTTAAAGTTAGAGTAGGCAAGCAGGCTATCGACAGTTATAACGACGGTGTCCACCAGGATTTGGAAACTGTCCAGTTCTACCCGGCCTTCCATCTCGCTGAAGTCGGTACCGATAAGGTTCAGGTCAATATCTCCTGATAAGGCGACCGGCTTTTTACTGAGGTTCAAGGCCAGTAGGTCTAGTTCTCCAACAGATGCGTCAAAATCAAAGGTGGGTATAGAGTCTCGGAAGTCTACTTTCCCGAGGAAATTGAAGTCGATGTTGTCATCAGCAATGCTGAAATTCCCGTTAAAGAAACGGTCCTCTAACCGTCCGTCAATGATAGCGTTCTGATAGGTGTAGTCGCGGAAAGAAAAACTTCGTATGGTAGCATCCAGATCCGCCTTAGCGGTGTTTGCGTCCAGGCCAATCCCATTGGCAATACTACCGTCCAGGGAAACCAGCCCGAACTGTGGATTGCCCGTCCATATTCCGAGGTCAAAGTTGTCAAGGGTGAGTTTCCCTGAATAGGTTGCTGGCTGTGGCCCATCGGAGGTGACGAGCTGAACGTCCATCGTTGCACTACCAACCTCGGAGTTCAGCCTGCCGTCTGCAACAAAGTTGGTGAAGAAGCCGTCAAAACGGCCGCTGAAGTTGAGGTTGCCGAGCCGGTCAAAGTTCTCCGGAGGCGTAAATTTGGGGATAAGGCGGCGCAGTGTATAGATGTCAGTAGTTAGCTGATCAATTTTTAGGTTGAGTAGCTCAGAACCCGGGCTGGCAATCTGTCGGGAAGTAAAGCTGCCTGCGAACTTTGTTTTCTGGTCTAATGCCAGCTCTACATCCCGGCCACGGAGGCTGTTAACGGTTCCACGGACCTCTCCGCCAAGTTCAATCTTACGAGCTTGATTGTCACGGAAGAACTGGTTAAAACGCAGCTTGCGAGCAAAGTACAGGACATCGCGAACGGCCACCTTACTCTTTTTGATGTTAATCTCCATCCGAACCTTATTGTTGAAGTCGGACCAACTGCTCCAGCCATCTCGGAACCGGAACCGGAGGCTATCGGAAAGTTTGCTTTCCGCCGTTACCAATTCGAGGTCATAAAGCTGCAGCTCCGTGGAGGTTACCTTAAGGTCTTGAACACTTAGCCGGTCAAGGATAAAGCCGGATTTCTCCTCCAGACTAAGGTGCCTTAGCTTGCCCAGAAATATACCATTACTGAAGTCAACATCTGTTAGTTCAAGGTCAACATTATTGGTGCCCAGACGGGCAAAATCCACGGCGGCTATGTCTGATTCAGCAATCGGGGCCTTGCGGAAATTATCGAGGATGTAACTTCCATCGTAAATTTCAACACTTTCGGCAAAGACGTGCAGAAAAGTCTGATTGGTGTCAACTACTTGTTCGTCCAGTTCTACTACCGTCAAGCTATCTAAAGCATTCACTAGAGGGGTAGGGGTGAAACTCGTTTGTTTTACGATTGGAGCACTTAACTCGGCTCGTTCTACACGGATGATTTTGTTAGGCAGATCTAGTTCGTCCATCTCAATTTCACCGGACACCAGGCTAATGTCCCAACGCTGACCGCGCACACTGTCATTTTGCGTGAAGGTGATGTTTTGTAAGTCGAGATGATTGAGTTGAAGGTTGAAAGGCGTTCCGCCAGGAGTATCTTTCGGAGGGAAAAGTTTCTGTAATGCAGTTTCCAGATTGCTTTCGGCGTCTCCAAGGTCACGTCGAATTTTGAAATTGGTATCAGCGATTAGGATGGATTCAATGACGAGGCCGTGCCAGAGGTCAAAGTTCGCAGCCAAAGTTTTCCCATAAAGTAGGGTGTCTCCGTACTTGTCTTCGATGAAGAGTCCCTCAATTGTCATCTCGTCAAGCCAGGAGATGCGGACATTGTCTACGGTCACCCTGGTTTCTAAGGTTTTTTCCATGCTTGCTGTCACCCGGTCGGCAAGCCAGTTTTGCACCGCAGGTAATTGTAGGATCAAAACGATACCAAACAGTATTAAAGGAAGACCGATGAGCCACCGGCGAGCACGGCGCCAACCCTTGCCACTACGCTGGGGTTTGGGGTTTTCAGCCTTGTTTTCGTTTGGTTGGTTCATATTAGCCGGGCGCGAAGATAAGCCCGTAATTGCATCCTTATATAGGTAACGTCTTTTTAGGGGGGAAGGGTTCCTATTTTATCATAAGTTTAATTCGGCGCGGCCGCAGGTGCAATGGAGGGGATTGAGAACGCTTTGGTCCACATCACCGTAGAGTGCAACTCCTCGACCGGCGATGAGCTTAGGCTTTGCTCGGAGCACTACCTCGACCGTTGCTTTTCTTCGAAGAGCGAACTTGAAAACCTTCTCTGCATCCCGCGATCGCGCCCCTTAAGTTACCTTCGCACAAAATATTTTCAGTATGGTAAGATTATCCGTAAACCTGAACAAAGTAGCCCTCATCCGAAACAGCCGTGGGGCGGACTACCCCAACTTAGTCAAAGTAGCCAGAGACTGCGAAGCCTTCGGAGCTCAGGGCATCACCATCCATCCCCGACCAGACGAGCGCCACGCTCGCTATGCCGATGTACCCGCACTAAAGGACGTGTGCACCACGGAACTTAACATTGAAGGCTACCCATCAGAACGCTTTATGCAGGTCGTTTTGAAAAATAAACCGGACCAGGTTACCCTCGTTCCTGACGAGCCTGGGCAACTGACCAGCGACCATGGCTGGGATACCGTCGGAAAAGCGGAGTACCTTAAAGGTATAATTGGCCAATTGAAAAACGCTGGTATCCGGACCTCCATCTTTGTTGATCCGGAGGAGAAGATGCTGGATGGTGCCCTCGCGGTAGGTACTGACCGTATCGAGTTTTATACCGGCCCTTTTGCGCACAGCTACCACATTAATCGTGAAAAAGCGGTTGCCCCTTTTAATCGTGCTTCCCTTTACGCAAGAACACTAGGCCTGGGAATCAATGCTGGTCATGACCTGAATTTGGACAACCTGGCTTTTTTTGCAGAAAATATGCCTGGCCTGCAGGAGGTGAGTATTGGACACGCACTCGTATCTGATGCCTTATATTATGGCCTTGAGAATACCATTCAAATGTACCTCAAGAAGTTGGCTGTTGTTTAAACCATCACCACCGAAGCTCTATTGAGGACTGATCAAAGCGCCTACTTGCTAACGGCTGTTAGTGTAGGGCCACTGGCGTTCGGCAAAATTTAGCTAGCGTGCTTGATTTGACTTTTGGGCACTTACTAAACTAAGCCGCTAAACTAAGTTTGGTGAAAGGAGGGGGAAACAAATAAACAAGTAAGTTATTTGGTCAGGCAGCGAAATCTTTTAACTTTGCGTTCACATATAGAAGGTTTTTGTGTTTGAGACAAAAGCCACTGATTTCCGGCAAGCCTTATTTGAGCCGGAAGAATTTAAAAGAGACTACCCACACAAAGTATCAGGATCAAACTTTACTCGCATTTATCTAAATCGGTCAGCCAAAAAAACTAACCTAAATCCAAAGCTTTAAGCGGGGTTTAGCCCTCGCTATTTTGTAAACCATATTTCTTAACCATTTTGAGACTAGTAATCAACTAAATTTCAACTAGAATGAAGAGAATTTCACTAGTACTATCGCTCCTCTTTTTTGCGTGCAGCATTGCCATCGCGCAGAGGACGGTGACCGGAACCGTCAGTGACGAGTCCGGTGAGACCCTTATCGGAGCTTCCGTGCTCGTAAAGGGCACGACCTCCGGTACGGTCACTGACATTGACGGAAAATTTTCACTTAACGTACCCGCTAATGCAGAGTTGCTCGTCGTTAGCTACACTGGTTTCGCCACGAGCGAAGTACCACTGACGGCTTCTGACGTAATGGACATCACGATGTCTGAAAGCGCAGCTCAGCTGAACGAGGTAGTTGTAACCGCCCTCGGTATCCGCAAGGAGAAGAAGGCCCTCGGTTACTCTGTAGCTACTATCGGTTCTGGCGCTGTAGAAAACCGCGTTGAATCCGACGTGGGCCGTATCCTCCGTGGTAAGGCTGCTGGTGTTGACATTACCCAGACTTCCGGTGTTGCCGGTTCTGGTACCAACATCATCATCCGTGGTTACAGCTCTATCTCTGGTACTAACCAGCCGCTGTTTGTTGTAGATGGTGTGCCTTTCAACACTGCAACCAACACTGACCGTAACTTCGTTACTGGTGGTGCTACTGCTTCCAGCCGCTTCCTTGACCTTGATCCTAACAACATTGCTGAGATCAACGTACTTAAAGGCCTCTCCGCTACTGTTCTTTACGGTGAGCAGGGGGCCAACGGTGTAATCCTTGTAACGACCAAGAATGGTCAGGGTGGTGCTGAAGCCAAGAAAGGCTTCGAAATCAGTGTAACCCAGGGCGTTGCCCGTACAGAGGTTGCTAACCTCCCCGACTACCAGAACACTTTCGGTAACGGTTTCTCCGGTAACTTCGGTTGGTTCTTCTCTAACTGGGGACCTTCCTTCGACGTTCGCGGTAGCAACGGTATCGATGAGAACGGTCAGGTTCAGCACCCGCTGGATCAGGAGCAGTACAACGCTGCCTTCCCTGAATTCGAAGGTGCTCGTTACGATTACCGTCCTTATGACAACGTAACTGAATTTTTCGGTACAGGCGCTGTTTACAACACCAGCGTAAACATCGATAAGAACTTTGGCAACGGTATCAGCTTCAACGCTAACTACTCTTACCTTGATGACCAAGGCTTCGTACCTCAGAACACTTTTGGTAAGCACAACGCTGGTATTGGTGGTAAGATTGACCTCGCCAACGGTTTGAAGATCCAGTCTAGCCTTAACATTGTAAGCTCCTCGCGCGTTAGCCCTCCTGCATCCGTAGGTTTTGGCTCTAACCCTTCTGGTGCTTCTGTTTTCGCCAACGTACTGTACACGCCTCGCTCTATCGACCTTGCAGGTCTTCCTTTCCAGAACCCAATTGACGGTTCCCAGGTATACTACCGTCGTGGTTCTGCTATCCAGAACCCACTATGGGGCCTGAACAACATGTTCGACCGTGAAGAACTAAACCGCTACTTCGGTAACGTAAGTGCTTCTTACCAGATCACTGACTGGCTGACAGCTAGCTACAAGATCGGTGTCGATACTTACACGCAAAACTCCCGCCGGGAAATCAACAAAGGTGGCTCTCAGGTACCTGACGGCCAAATGGTAACTAACCTCCGTACGAACACCATTATTGACCAGGTACTGAACCTGTCTTTCGATACCGACCTGAGCGAAAGCTTCAACCTGAGTGGTACCGTTGGTGTGAACGATCGTAAAGACCGTTTCCAGCGCAACACCGTTAGCTCCAGCCAGCAGTTCATTTTTGGTCTCTTCGACCAGGATAACTTCATTGAGCACGTTGGTAGCCAGTTCCGCGTGAACGAAGGCTACATTGGTGTATTTGGTAGTGTAACTGCCGGTTACAACCGTTACCTCTACCTGACGGCTTCCGCTCGTAACGACTGGTCTTCTACATTGGAAACTGCCAATCGCTCGATCCTGTACCCATCCCTCAGCGTCAGCTTCGTACCAACGGACGCTTTCGAAAGCCTTCAGGGCAGCCGTGTGCTGAACTACTTGAAGCTTCGTGCTGGCTACGGTACTTCTGCCCGTTTCCCTGCTCCCTACAACACACGTATCCCACTGGGTAGCTCTACCAACGTGAGCCAGACTCCAGGCGGTGCAGCCCTGAACACCAACTTCGTTGCGAACACGCTTGGTAACGTTAACCTCGAGCCCGAAATTCTTGGCGAACTCGAGTTCGGTGTGGAAGGTCGTTTCTTCAACAACCGTGTTGGTATCGACGTGAGTGTTTACGACAAGCAGTCCAGTGACCTCCTAGTAGGTCTCTCTCTTGACCCAGCAAGTGGTTATACTTCTACTACGATCAACGCTGCCGAAGTATCTAATAAAGGTATTGAGGCCAGCCTGAACCTGATCCCCGTTAAGTCTAAGGATTTCACCTGGGACATGACCTGGAACCTTACTTCCAACAAGAACGAGGTAATTAGTATTGCTGACGGTGTAGACCAGATCAATATCGCTGGTTACACTAACCTCGGTAACTTCGCTATCCCCGGCCAGCCCTTCGGTGCTATGCAGGGAACTGCATTTGTTCGTGGCCCCAACGGCGGCCTGCTCGTAAACGCCGCTGGTGAGTACGAAGCAACCAATGACATTGAGGTAATCGGTGATCCGAACCCCAACTATACCGCCAACTGGCTCAACACGCTTAGCTACAAAGGTGTAAACCTTAGCTGGCAGTTCTCTTACACGGACGGTGGTGACATCTACAGTGTATCTACTGCTACTATGCTTGCACGTGGTCTGACCGTTGACACGGACTTCGACCGCTTCCTCCCACTGATCCTCCCCGGTGAAGACAGTGAAGGAAACGAGAATACGGTTCAGGGTTACGCAGGTGACTACTTCTTCGCTGGTTACTTCGGTGCTGATGAAGGGTCTATCTTCGACGCTACCGTTGTTCGCCTTCGTGAGGTAAGCCTCAGCTACAGCCTTCCTGCAAGCCTGCTGGAGAAACTGCCATTCGGCTCTATCTCCCTTCGTCTTGCTGGTGAGAACCTGTGGTACTACGCGCCTAACTTCCCCGTTGGTGTAAACTTCGACCCTGAAGTTTCTTCCCTCGGTGTAGGTAACGGCCGTGGATTTGACTTCCTCACCGGTCCTACGACCAAGAAGTACGGTGCTACTATTAGCCTGACCTTCTAAGTAAACTCTTCCTGGTGTCTCCGTAAGTTGTCCGAAAACGGACGGCTTACGGAGTACCCCTGAGTTTGCAAAGCAACCATTTATATAAAGATTACAACAAGCAATAAATATGAACTTGTTTAAGAAAATTGCTCTGGCAATGATCGTCCTTTCACTGGCCGCATGTTCGGACCTGGACGAATTGTTCGAGAACCCCAACGGGGTAGATCCATCGCGTGCCGATGCCGTCTCCCTCTACAATAGCGTACAGCTGAACTTCCGCAACGTTGCGAATAGCCAAGCTGTTTTCGCCTTCGCTGGCGGCCTTACCCGTATGCGCGGAGAAATCGGAGGTTTTACCTACCAGGCTACCCACGGCCCTACCGAATTTGACGGTCTCTGGAGACAGGCTTACGCTGATCTCTTCCCGGACGTCGATGCCTTCATCGCGCTTGCTGAGCCTGTAGGTCTTGATGCCGAGGCTGCTTCCGCTAAGATCATGAAAGCATACACACTTATGCTTCTCGTTGACCTTTTTGGCGATGTGCCAAACGGAGAGGCTGGCCAGGGCGCTAACGCTGACAACCAGATCCTTAACCCTGTAGGTGATTCCGGTGCAGATGTTTACAATGCTGCCATTGCGCTGCTTGATGAAGCAATTGTTCAGTTGGATGGCTCCGGAGACTTTGGTTCTGCTGCCTTTGATAACTTCTACGGCGGTACTGCTGCTGGTTGGACAACCTTCGCCAATACGCTTAAGATTCGTGCTGCAGTAACTACCCGCCTGGTGAACGGCGCTGGTGGTGTAGGTACAATTAATTCTATTACCTCTGGAGGTGATTTCATTGATGTCAATGCCGAAAACTTTGAATGGCAGTACGGTAACAACCGGGCTAACCCGGACAACCGTCACCCATTCTATGTCAACTGGTACGAGAACAATGACGGAGCTTATATGTCTAACTGGTTCATGTGGCTGATGGCCGAATCCAAAGGATTCCCCGATCCGCGTACCCGTTACTACTTCTACCGCCAGGAAAGAGACATTGTAGGTGCTTACGAGGAAAACCCTAATGCATTCGACTGTATCTTCACGATGACGCCGGATCCTGATTTCCTTCCTGCTCACTACGAGGCCGTATCCGAGGATATGCCTTACTGTTTGGGTAGTTACACCCAGGGTTACTTCGGCCGTGACCACGCTAACGGTTCCGGTATTCCACCAGATGGTAACCTCCGTACTACTTACGGTCTTTACCCCGGTGGCGGTAGTTTCGATGATGGTATTTCTAATGATATCACACAGAATGGTGGTACTACTGGTGCCCAGGGTGCTGGTATCGCTCCGATCTGGCAGGCTTCTTTCACCCACTTCAATCTTGCTGAGGCTGTGTTAACAATGGGAGCTGACGGCGATGCACGCGCGTTTCTACAAGCCGGTGTTGAGCTGTCTCAGGATCGGGTACGTGCTTTTGAAAGCCTCGTTGATGGTTCTGAGCAGATTGCTAACGCTCCTCCGGTGGACGTATTTGTAGAAGATACTTACCCCGCTGACTCTACCTTTGCGGAGTATGTAGATTTTGTACTGGCAGAGTACGATGCTGCCACTACTGATGAAGGGCGCCTTGGCGTTGTTGCGCGTGAGTACCTCATCGCACTTTTTGGAAATGGTATTGAAGGCTACAACCTTTACCGCCGTACTTGTCTGCCGGCCAACATTCAGCCAGCAATTGATCCTAACCCAGGACCATTCATCCGTTCCGCGCTGTACCCATCCGTACACGTTAACCTCAACCAGAACATTCAGCAGAAGAACAGCTTCACCGATCCCGTATTCTGGGATACGAATGATGCTTCTTGTAACTACTAAGCTGAATTGAATAATTCGGTATTCGGGCGGGGAATCGCTTCTGACTTCCCGCCCGCATCCGAGCCTAACTTAATCTTTCGCTGGCCTTTAAATCAGGCTGGCTAAAATATAATAATATGCTTAAGAAAGTATTATTTCTTCTTGCTGCGGCATGTGTGGCTCTGTCCAGTTGTGCGGACGAGAATCTCAGCCCGGTAATCACTCAGGACAACCTCCTCTTTGGCGCTTTCCCTTTCCTTGAGGAACTGAGAGCTGCGGAGTTTGACCTTGCTAACCTGTCTAGTTCCGTCTACGAAATGGACGTTTACTTCGTAGACAATGCCCAGGGCGCTGATGTTGCTCAGTACAACATCTACGTTTCCTTTGACGACAACAACCCCATGCCCGATCTGTCTACTGAGCGTACACTCTTTAAGACCTACGAGCCTTCTGATTTTTCTGTAATTGGTGACAAAGGGAACCTCGGTCTTACCGTAACCATCCCCTTCTCTGAAGTTGCAGCATTCGTAGGCGCAGGCAACGCTGGTGACGTGATCTCTGGTGATCGCTTCCAGTTCACTACTGAGGTAGTAAAGAGCGATGGCCGTGTATTCGCTTCTACGAACTCTACGCCCGCTGTAACGAACGCCTTCGGTGGTATCTTCGATTTCAACGTAAACGCTACTTGTCCGCTCGATAACGGTGCATTCGTTGGTGATTACGCCGTTGAGTACGGTTATGTTTACGACGTATTCCCGCTCTTTGGTGCTGACGTTCAGCCCTTCGGCCCAACCATCGGCCGTACCGTAACCCTTGGCCTTGTTGCTGGTTCTACTACGCGCCGTTCCTTCAACTACGGTGCTTACCTTGTACCTGGTTACAACTTCGGTAGTGCTGACGTAACCCTTGATTTCGCTTGTGATGTAGTAACTTCTACAGCAGTAGATTCCGGTGCCGGTTGTGGTGGTGGTTCTATCGCCGCTGTTCAGGTGAACAGTGCTTCTTTTGATCTTGCAGATGACAGCACCTGGACCATCGAGTACGAAGGCTTCGGCCCGAATGATGGTGGTTGTGGCGTTGCTGACGTTAAGCCTTGGAGCGTTGTCTTCACTAAGCAGTAAATACTTCCTTCTACTGAAGGAAACAATTACACTTTCCATTAAGGGGTGTCACTCGTTTGAGTGGCACCCCTTTTTGGTGCTTTCAAGGAGGCTATATGGTTTATTGCGGTTATCTCTTAAGGTTT
>CAYPIM010000120.1:0-18179 GCA_964410795.1 uncultured Lewinella sp.
GGTTGCAGGTTGCAGGTTGCAGGTTGCAGGTTGCAGGTTGCAGGTTGCAGGAAAAAATGGCCCCCACGCTTGATATGCAAATTCTGCAATGCCTTTTTTACTCCAAACGCAACTATTTAGGTCTCCAGAAGAAACGGACACTTACTCCAAAATTACCTACCTTTAAGGAACTAAAGATTTAAAGAAGCAAAGATGGCAAAGAAGAACCTCCTGGCGGCTAACCTCAAACGCCCCTCGCTGAAACGGACGATGCGGGTAAGTGAAGACAAAATGGACGAAGTCGTCCGTAAGGTAGCCGATAACCCTCCGCCCAGTAAGGAGAAGCCCAAGTCCGTCTCTGCTCCCCCAACGTCCACTGCACCTGCGGCCGCGCCTAAAAGAAAGACACAAGAGACCGAGCGAAGCAAGAAGGGTAGGGCACCCGCACGAAAACCCGCAGGCAACAAGGCCAGCTCCGCTAAGTCGGTTCACCCCGCTGAGGGAACCAAACGCCTTACGCTCGACATTCCCCACAGTCTGCACAAAGAGCTGAAGCTGCTATCGATCCATCAGGAGATCTCCATGAAAGACTACATCATCAGTGTCGTGGAACGTTCGCTAAGGAAGTAAGTATGCGCTCGGTGCACGGGCTTTGAACCCATCTATACTTGGTTGGAGGGCTTTCTGGCCCGACTTGTGGTACAATACTTCTCAGGTCGGCGCAGGAGGCCCTCTGGCAATTCCAGCACAGCGCTTTCACTAGAGCCCTCCTGGAAGCTTCGCCACAGTAAGTATACCAGATGTAGGACCAGCATAGGCTAAACATACCATTTATAGGAAAAAAGGCCGCTTTTACGGCAAAAGTCAGCCGCAAAGCCTGCTGGATCTTTAACTATACCACCTTTAGGAATTACCCAAGTTTAAGCAAGTAGCAATAAACAATTGATTATCAGTAACTTGCGCTTAATATACCAGATTTAGGTTGCGCTCGTAGAAAAGATAATTCGTCGCTGAACGCTTAGTCGTCCGAAGCATGGTATAGTTAGATGCTGCCTTAAAATCGCGTTAGAAGAGTGAATCGGCCCTGAACTATACCGGATTTAGGGGCTTCCTAGCTTGAACTATACCAGATTTAGGAGGTAGACCCTATCAATCCCACAACTTGCGGAAGAATCTGGGGCAGATTTGCTTCAAAAACCGCGAATTATACCATTTGTAGGACCAAATTGCCTCAAGCCCCAGTACGGGCATGTTTTTTTTGCGCTATAACTATACCAAAAGTAGGAACCCGCAAATTGCAGGTATAAAAAGCCTAATCGTTCAATAACTATCTAAGAGGAGACCAACTATACCAAATCTAGGTAGATGAGGTCCTTACTGTTTTTATTCTTTTAGTTCTTTTATTCCTTTTAGACCCTCATAAGTAACTATTAATCAGTGTTTTATGACGATAACTATACCAAATCAAGGGCTAACTATACCATATTCCGGTGTTGCTATACCAGGATTCGGACAAACTGTACCGCAAATAGGAAAATGGTGTTTCCTAGAAATGGTATGCTTTCCTAGAAATGGTATACTTCTTTTTGAGTTGATAAAAAGGTGGTTTTGCGTCTAACTATACCATACCTTGTGAATAGATATAGTACTGATACCAATATTTATGAAATCGCCTGTTCCTTCTATTCCGACGGTTCGCCTGATGGTGCGCAAGTCGAACTCCCTGGTCGAAGCCCGCTATAAGTTCAATATGTGGGAAACCCGCGTGTTCACCAAAATGATCACGATGGTGCGCATGGCCGATGAGGACTTTAAGCCTTACCGGATTTACTTGCGCGACATCATCCAGGAGTTTGGACTCGACAAAGATAAAGCTAGTTACGAATTGCTTCGCGATGGAGCCAATACGTTGCTACAGAAAGAAGTCTCCATCTTTCAGGAAACGGAAGATGGGCTGAATGAAACCCGGACGCACTTGATCGTAAGTGCTACCACCCAGGTTCATGGCTCAAACACGAACTACATCGAGGTGACCTTTCACCCAAAGATGAAGCCGCACATTCTTGAGTTGAAATCGCGCTTCACGGTTTACGACGTGAAGAACATCCTGAACTTGCCCAGTAGCTACTCCGTACGGATCTACGAGCTACTGAAGCAGTATGAGAAAATTGGCTACCGCACTTTTGAGTTTGAAGACCTGAAGGAAATCATTGGCGCCAAAGAAATGCACCGCAACGCCAAGGGTAAAGCCGTAGTGAAGGACAATTACCCGCTCTACGGTAGTTTTAACCAGAAGATCCTCAAGAAGGCGCAGAAACACCTCCTATTGCACACTGACCTTTGCTTCGAGTTTGAGCCCATCAAGCAAGGCCGCAAAGTTCATAAGATTCGTTTCATCATCATGCGCAACCCGCGCTATGACGCGAGCCAGGTAGACGTTAAAACCCCCGAGCTGGGTGCGGTACAAGTTAGCCACGAAGAAGATGCAGTGGTGGCACGTCTTTTTGTGCAGGTAAGCCAGTACATTGAAGAGCCGACGATGCGCAAGTGGGTGAACCAATTCTCTGAAGAACAAATCCAGTACGGAATTAACTACACGCTGAACCAACTTAAGTCCGGGAAGGACATCCAGAACGTTGGCGGCTACCTTCACACTATGGTCTCTACGGACAACCTGGTGGCCGCCCGCGCGGCCGAGGAGGAAGAACAACGCCGTGCCCGTAAGAAGCAGGACAAGCGCCGCCGTGAGTTGGCCCAGGTTGAAAAGAAGTACGAAGAAATTAACCAACAACTCATCGATAAGACCGAAGAGCTGATGCGCGATGTATTTGACCGTTACCCCGGTGTAAAGGCTGACGCTTTCGCCAAGGCCAGCAAGAAGCGGGGAAGTGGCTACAAAGTGGATAAGAGCAACGAAGAGAACCTAAAGAACCCCGTCTTCCGGGCGGTCTTCCGCAGCAACGTCAAGCAACGTTATCCGGAGCACTTCGCTTCATTGAAGACACTAGAAGATTGGTGTAAACGACTGCGTCGGCAGATGGCGAGGCTAAAGTAGATTCGCTTCGCGGCTTCTTCGAGGTGATAGATTATAGTAGGTAGATTGATAGAGCTGCCGCGAGTTCCGTTCGCAGCGCTTTGCTTGCTCACCAAGGCGAATGAGCGTAGCGAGATGAGTGGTACTTGCGGTAGCCTATCAATCTACCTTCTACTAATCTATCAATCTAATTCTTAACAACCTCTTCCGTTTCAATCCGCGATAATTCCTTCAGTTCTCCCCGGTCGAACATGCCCGTAAGGTCGTCAAGATTGGTGCCGAGCGGGGCTTTGTAATTGATGTAGTCCTGGAAGATAATTCCGTCAATCTTTCTAGGGTTGTAGGCACTGCGGAAGCGGACTCCACCTTCATTGGTTTTGTAATCGTAGGCGAGGTAGTCGATCCGGTTGGTTTTTTGATTGATCCAGTAGCGGAAGTTATCGTCGTGATCGGTGCCACCGCCTTCCTCTTGGAACTGGACCATTAGGGTGTAGTAGGCCTTACCCTGGATATTGGCGGGGGGAAGGAGCGATAGCTGGACAGCGGGATCCAGTAGTTTGTGGGGTAGGGTAGCGAAGTAAATGACGGAATTGAGTGCTTCACTGTATTTAGCGATGTCCTTTTCGGAGAGCGTAATTTTCGTACCACCTATCGTGCGGGTGAACTTGCCATTGTTCAGTACGTCGACAGTACCGCTGCCGTCTTTTTCGTCCGTTACGGTATAGCGATAATTGGTACCGTCGTTTTTAAAGTTGTACGTTTTCTTCCGGAAAACGAAGCTGTAGTTGGCCGAACCGTAGTGGTCTCCTCCGTGGGTTGTTACCGTACGGTGCAGGACCTTTTCAGCGTCGGATAGTTCTTTAACCTCGCTATCGTCTGCAGCGGTAGAGGCTGATGTAGGCGCGGCCGCAGGTGCCGTGGAGGTTGAAGGGCTTTGGTCTTCTTCCGAAGCTTGGGGTTGACAAGCGGTGAACATCAAGGTCAGGAAGATTACGGTATAGATGTTGTTCATTTTGAAGAGTTTGTGAGTTGAACCTGGTCGCTGCGCTCTCCGAGCGCGTGCGGTGAGAGCAGCCTCCGGCTGCGACGCTCGCGCTCGGAGAGCGCAGCGAACCGGACTAGGCAAGGAGAATAGCCAGCGCCGCCGCTGTTTCCCCGCGTTCGAGGTAAGCTTGGGCCAAACGATGCAGCTGTGCTGAGCCTCCGGCTTTGGCTTCCCGGACGGCTTCCATGTCTGCGAAGGCCTTGATTTCTGCGGCGGTTGGCAGTCGCTCAACGTTTCCAAGCCGGCCAAGGTTGTTGCCGGTTAAAACGGTAGAGTTGCGGATTTGAACGGGCAACCCGTCGATGCCGATGCCGAGGGAGCGGATGGGCTTGGGGATCTCAAAGAGCGCTTCGGAGACGGCGCGGATGTAGTCGGCTCCTCCCATTCTGCCTACGAGGTCCAGGGAGCGAATGTTCAGCTTACCACCTTCACCGAGGTAATCGTCAGCTACGTGGATACGGACAACGCGGGCGATGATGAGGTTGCCGGCCATCGGCCCGTCCCCCAGCGCTACGATGCGGTCTACGACGCACTCGAAGGATACGGGGCTTTCCCCCACGCGGGGCGGTTTTACTACTTCACTTTGCACCTGCGTCAGCGCCGCCTTCTCGAACTCATTCACGTCGGAAGGGTAGGCCGTGCTCGTCAACGACATCTGTTCGACGATGGCATGGTTGACGATGTTAATCGTCACCTCCGGCACCGCATGGACGTTGTTGAGTGTGTCCTTCGAAGATCCGTCCCGACCACTCAAAAGGGGGGCAAAAGCCAGTAGCGGCGGGTCTCCACTAACGACGTTGAAGAAGCTGTACGGGCTCAGGTTTACATTGCCGTTGGCATCAACCGTGCTGGCGAAGCAAATGGGGCGGGGAGCTACCGCGCCGGCGAGGTAGGCGTAGGCTTCGCGAGGGGAGAGATCGCTGGGGTTTATGGTCATTGGGTTGATTTAAAATTGAACATTCAATATTTAGAATTGAAAATTTGCTACTGCTGTTATCTGCTCGCTGCGCCCGTAGGGAGTGGAATTGAACGTTAAGCTTTAAGCGTCCCCATCACTTGGGGGACACTTTTAATGATTCTTTTTTAAAACTCAAACTTCCCCCACCCACGTTTGTGCTGAGCAAGAAGGAGTAAATCTTGCTTGTCGGTTTTGGCGCAAAAGACGCGCACAAGCTCCTCGGCTTTTGCGCGCAAACGGTCCAGCCGTTCTTCGGAGGAGTAGCCATTTTCGTGCATCTCCTGGCTGAGTATCTGGAGTGCGGATATGACTTTGAGTTCTTCGGGGGTTGCGTAATCGCGCATATTTTTCCGTGCGTCGGACTGGGGGAATTTGATGCGCCACTCCTGGGCCGTCATGCCCCAGAGGGCGAGGTTGAGGATGTCGGCTTCCACGCTGGCGACGCGCTTCTCGAAGAGGGCATCGGCGGCGGGAGGTAGGGCGGAAAGGGCGGATCCGGTGACGAGAGGGTAAGTTTCGGCGGCCAGTTCGCGGGCGAAGCGCTTCTCCAGGTGATCACGGCCGAATAGCGCGTCGTTCATCTGGCGGAAGGCAGCTACGGTCATTACGTAGAAATTGGGGTCGAGCCAGTTGGCGAAGTGCACCGCCCAGTCGATATGACCATAAGTGCCTCCATAACGACCACGACGAGATTCTATTCCAATGCAACCGGCCTCGGTAAGGTCTTTTACGGAAACGTAGTGTGCGTTTTGACCAGCGTCCCGTTTAATTCCTTCGAATTCGAAGGGTTTAAAATCTGGATTGTTTAACTTTTCCCAGGATTCAAAGAAGGCAATTGAGTTCGCATTGCGCATCCAGTTTTGAATAAAAAGACTCGATGGTCCTTTCATTTTTGAGATGTCAGTTAGACAAACGTAACCGTTTTTATCATCTATCCTAACATTTTCGGTCCCAATTGTAATGTCTGACATAATCTGTGTTTAAAGCTAAGGTACGGGTTGTCTATCTAATTTTGGATTAAGATTTCAGGACGGTTCCAAATCCTTCGAATTCGAAGGGAATAGATTTGGAGACTGTTTGTTACGCATGCTTTTAGACCACCATCCCTTCAACACTCCCCAGCTCCAACCGGACCCCATCCCGCTCCCCCCAGGCGCGCATCGTCACGGTATCGCCATCGGCCAGGAAGGCCCGTTCGGAGCCATCGGTCAAGACAAAAGGCTTACGCCCACCTTCAGAAATTTCCAGTAAAGAACCGTACGAAGCGGCGTCTTTGCCGGAGATTGTTCCGGAGGCCATCAGGTCGCCGACTTTGACGTTGCAACCGTTGC
This sequence comes from uncultured Lewinella sp., assembly GCA_964410795.1. Taxonomy (GTDB): domain Bacteria; phylum Bacteroidota; class Bacteroidia; order Chitinophagales; family Saprospiraceae; genus Neolewinella. The sequence goes on from CAYPIM010000120.1 coordinate 6,348, forward strand.
TGGTATGGTGCGCCAGCTGCTGGGCCATGCTCCAGTATAGGTATTTGGTGTTAGAGTGGCTGATGACCGTAGGTATACCATTTTTAGGGGTAAGTGTAACTTCCAGTTCTATATCAATATTAGGGGCGCGGCCGCGGGATGCAAGGTAGGGTAGGGGGGTGGGGTTTTGCGCAGGGCCAGCCGTTCGGAACGGAGCCAGGTCGTCCAGCTCGGTGATCCAGGGGGAGAGGGACGAGGCGAAGCTTTTGCCCAGGAAGGGGCCGAGGGGGACGTACTCCCACTTCTGGATATCTCGCGCACTCCAGTCGTTGAACAGCGCGATACCGAAGATGTAGTTTTCTGCTTCGTCGACGGGAATTGGTTGACCGAGGGTGGAGTCTTTACCGACGACGAAGGCCATTTCCAGCTCGAAGTCCAGCCGCTCGGAGGGGCGGAATTCGGGGGCGTCCATCTTATTGGTTTTTACCTGACCGGATGGGCGCTTAATGTCCGTGCCGGAAACGACGATGCTGGAGGCGCGGCCATGGTAACCTACGGGCAAGTGTTTCCAGTTGGGGAGCAGAGCGTTCTCCGGGTCGCGGAACATTTTGCCTACGTTGGTGGCGTGCTCGATGCTGCTGTAGAAATCGGTGTAGTCTCCGATGCGGATGGGGAGGTGCATCGTCACTTCATCCGTGGAGAGAAAGGCTTCGGGGTGGTTCGCATTGCCCTCCAACCAGCTTTGCACCTGCGTGCGCGCCCGCTTGTGCACCTCACGGCCCAAAGCCATGAATTCGTTGAGGAAAGGCTCGTAGAATATGCTCGAATCGAAGTCGAAAACGCCCAGTTCGGCCAGTACGCTCAGGTCGACGACGCGGTCGCCGTGGCGGATGCCGACACGAGGAGATTCGTTTTGGTAGGAAAAGATGCCGTAGGTCATGGGAAAGGGGATTCTCGATTCTCGATATGTGATTCTCGATTAGCTACGCTGCTGTCTGAGGCGGTCTTGATTTAGCTACCGCAAGTACCGTTTGCAGCGCTTCGCTTGCTCACTATGGCGAACGAGCGTAGCGAAGAGAGTGGTACTTGCGGCAGCAAATCAAGAATCGAGAATCAAGAATCACATATCGAGAATCATGGTTAAAGCCAGGATTGGTGATAATCGCCGGTATCGATCTTAAGTGCTTCCTCCGTAATGGAAAGGGGGGCGAAGGTATCAATCATTACGGCTAGTTCCTCGGTGCCTTTATGGCCGATGGAGCCTTCGTAGGTGCCGGGGTGCGGGCCGTGGGGGATGCCGCCGGGATGCAGCGAGATGTAGCCGGGGCCGATGCCGGTGCGGCTCATGAAGTCACCGTCTACGTAATACAGCATCTCATCGGAGTCGATGTTGGAGTGGTTGTAAGGAGCAGGGATGGAAAGCGGGTGGTAGTCGTAGAGCCGGGGGACGAAGGAGCAGACTACGAAAGATTTGGTTTCAAAAGTCTGGTGTACGGGCGGTGGCTGGTGCACTCGTCCGGTAATCGGCTCGAAGTTGTGAATGCTGAAGCCGTAGGGGAAGTTGTAGCCGTCCCAGCCAACGACGTCGAAGGGATGGGAGCCATAGACGACCTCGTGGAGAACGCCCTGTTTTTTGATCTTGATGGAGAATTCTCCGGTTTCGTCGTGGGTTTCCAGGTCTTGGGGCAGCTTCAGGTCGCGCTCACAGTAAGGGCTGTGCTCCAGCAGCTGGCCGAAGTGGTTCCGGTAGCGCTTTGGGGTGTAAATTGGGTCAGTAGACTCGCAGTATAGGAGTCGGTTGTCTTCGCCGTCGAACTCGATCTGGTAGATCATCCCCCGGGGAATGAGGAGGTAGTCGCCGTATTCAAACTCAATGTTGCCGAGCAGTGTCCGCAGTGTTCCCGTGCCCCGGTGGACAAAGAGCAGCTCGTCGGAATCCGCATTTTTATAGAAATAGTCGGTTAATGACTTGCGGGGAGCTGCGACGCCAATCTGTACCGTTTTGTTGACGAGGAGGGCCTTACGGCTGTCGATAAAGTCGTCTTCCGGTGCAACGTCGAAGCCAACGAGTTTCCTAGATTTGATATGTTTCGCTTCGGCAATCTTCGGGCTGACGTCGGTGCTGGAGACGATGTCACGCACCTGGGTTGGCCGGCGAAGGTGATAGAGAAGAGATGACATTCCGTCGAAACCGATCGTACCGAAGAGTTGCTCGTGATAAAGGCTGCCGTCTGGCTGGCGAAACTGGGTGTGCCGCTTTGGAGGGATTTGGCCTTGTCGGTGGTAGAGTGGCATGAGTAAGGAATGAAAAAGAGGAAGGGGAAGGGGAAGAATTAGAACAAATGTAACAGTTGTCTTGCTAACTAAACGCCAGGTCATGAAAACACGCTTTATTTATTCTCCGTCTGATACTACTGAGCATTTCGCTTTGCGGCTTCTTCAAAGGTTGATTTTCGGCCTCTCCCCCCGTCCTCTCCCGCACGTCTCGCCTAAGGCTCGACGGAGAGGGGGGCTAGAAATGTCCAGTAATGCGGCCCTATTCCTAAACGAGTAGTGCTGAAATCTGTTTCATAAATATTTGAGCCTTATGGGCTTTGTTGCTACCCTTCAACGGTCTTATAGGGGAGGAGTTTTGTAAGAAAGCTGCGCGTTTTGTGGCTAATTCCATTGTAATGAATCAAAATGGAGTATTAAAGCGTTATATTTGTAAATAATTCGCAAATAGATGCTTTTATCTTTTTCAGTTTCTAATTTTAAGTCCTTTCGAGAAGAACAGGTGTTAGACCTGACGGCCTCTGCCTTACAGCCAGCTTTCAGCTGGTTGGAGAACGCAGCGGTGCCGGTGGGGAAGGACGAATCTGCGCTGCGGGTGAAGGCGATTTATGGGGCGAATGCTAGTGGGAAGAGTAATTTGATTAAGGCTTTGTATGCTATGCTTCGACTTAGTGTACTTTCGGCAAAACAACCAGGGATATTGTCTGAGAACGTTGACCCTTTTGGTTTTGACCGAGAGAGTAAGGCCAAGCCATCTACTTTTGAATTGGTTTTTATTGCAGATGGCCGGCGTTACCGTTATGGTTTTTCGGTCACGAAGGAAGCTTTCGTAAAAGAATGGCTTTATGATGAGACGGTGCGAAAAGCCAAGATTTTTGCTCGAACGGGCCAGAAGGTGAGCATTGGTAAAAAGTATTTTGACCATCCTGAAAGTGTCGCTTTGCTTGAGCGGGGAGATAATGCATTGTTTCGGAAAGACGCTTCTTTCATTTCTGCGCTTGCACTTTTCAATGTTGGGGAAGTTATTCCCAGGGTAGTGAGTTTTCTTTTGGGGATTTCGGTTTTTGGGAATGTTGACAATCTATCAGTTGAGCAAAATGCTTATAGATTATTAGCTCGTGAAGACGTACAAGCTAAAGTGAAGGAACTTTTGCGCTTTGCGGGAATTGAGTTTAGTGAGCTTTTCATTGTTGATAAGGAAACGTTGGATGATCACCAACTTCCTCCCAATACACTAAGCCAACTTCGGGCTACAAGAGGAAGGTTATCACTGATAGCCTCGCATAAATGGGGAAAACATGATGATGAGATTGTTGGCTGGTTAACAACAACGGGTGAGTCTCAGGGAACGCAGAAGTTGTTGGTATTGGCACCTTATATTGTACAAACGATTATTCAAGGTCGAACTCTTATCATTGACGAATTTGAAGCAAAGCTCCATACCCGTCTTTCCCGCGAGATTGTGGCCATGTTCAACTCTGCCACCGGGAACCCGAATAACGCTCAGTTCATATTCGCTACCCATGATACTAACTTGCTAGACCACAAACTGCTACGGCGTGACCAGATTGACTTCGTTGAGAAGGGGGAGGACCGGGCATCGGAGATTTATTCTTTGTCTGACGTAAAAGGTATTCGGAAGGAGGCCGATTTTGAGAGTGATTATCTGGGTGGTAGCTACGGCGCGGTGCCAGATGTGACGGATTTTAACATCGCCATACTGGAAGATTAAGCTATGGCACGGAAAAATAAACGGCGACACCGCAAAGCCGTAAAGCGCGGCAAACGCTTCCTGATCTTGTGTGAAGGACAGACGGAACGGCTCTACTTCAAGTCTTTTCATGACCGCGGCGTAAGCGTTGAACCTCGTGACGAGATTGGAGACCGCCGCAAACTAGTAGCGGACGCGATCAAAATAGATGACGGTAGCTACGACCAGGTTTGGGTCGTTTTTGATTTGGACTATGAGCGAGCCCGGGGTAAGGAACAGTTAGCGGAGTTTGATGCAACTATTGCCAAAGCCCGGAAAGCAGGTATTCGGGTAGCTTATTCGGTGGATGCCTTTGAATTGTGGTTTGTGCTGCATTACACTTATGTAAACTCCCGTCAAGAGAGATCGTATTATTATAAACAGCTCAGTAAACGGTGGGAAATGAACTACGAGCGGGAAGGCAAAAAGGCCAAGTTTTGTCTAGGTATCCGGGAGTTGCTGGAGAAAGACGAAAACGCTAGCCAGGAAGAAGCGATAAAGCGTGCGAAGAAATTGTTGGAGCTACATGCTGGTGAGCCACCTCACAGTCAAAATCCGGTTACTACTGTTTTTGAGTTGGTGGAGGAGTTGTTGAAGGCGGGGGAGTAACTAAATAGATTTCTTGTGGAACGGTTTGGGCTGAGCTACCAATCTCCGGAAACCTATCTTAGCGCCCGTTCCAGAGGAACTTTTGACGACAATACCGTTTCAAAAACGAATACTATGATCAAGCAAATACTACCCCTATTCCTCCTCCTCTTCACCCTTGCCGCTTGCGGAGATGCTACCGAAAAAGCAACCGAGGAAACAGCTGCAACGGAGCCGGAGATCACGGCTGCAACCGACTTTGGCGGCCTGGCCCTCTACACCCTACGTGATACCCTGGCCGGAGACCCCAAGGGCGTGCTAAAAGAAGTAGCCGCAACGGGCTACAAATACATCGAAGCGGCTGGCTATAAAGACGGTAAGTTTTACGGCATGACGCCAACCGAGTTCAAGAACTACCTGGCAGAAGTTGGCCTTACCCCCATCAGTTCTCACCACGGGGACATCACCATCGAAACGACCGATAAAGTGGTTGCGGACCTGAAAGAAGCCGGGTTTGAGTACCTCGTAATTCCCATCCCTCCCATGGGAGCTTTCACCTTTGATCCGGCAACGATAACCTTAGGTATGAACCAGAGCGCCGAAATGGTAATGGGCAATGTCAATGCAATCGCCAAAAAAGTAGTGGCGGGGGGCCTGAAGTGCCTCTACCACAACCACGACTTTGAGTTTAAGGCAGGGGAGGACGACATCGTCCCGATTGACTATTTCCTCGAAAACTCCGACCCCGCCGTTCTCAACTTCCAGATGGACCTCTACTGGGTCACGAAGGCCGGGGCTGATCCCGTTGCTTACTTCGATCGTTACCCCGGCCGCTTCAAAGCCTGGCACGTGAAGGATATGGACGACCAGGGGCGCTTCGCGCCCGTCGGCGAAGGAAACATTGACTTTAAGCGCATCCTTGCCGCGCGCGAAAAATCAGGCATGGAATTCTACCTGGTAGAGCAAGATATGTGCTTCAACCACACGGCGCTAGAGGCCATCGCAATCAGCCATAAGGGGCTGGCGGAGATTGGCTTTGAATAGGATTGCTTTGCTCGGAGTATAACTCCTCGACCAATACCTTATCCTCCCAAAAACAGCCGTACTGCCTCCACCCGGTTCACCACTTGCAGTACCCGGTAAATGGCGTGTACATGTTGCTTGATGGTTCCTTCGGTGAGGCCGAGTTCTCCGGCGGTCTCGCGGTTAGATTTGCCTTCGGCGAGGAGGCGGAGGATGTCATTTTGCCGGGGGGTGAGTTGGTCTAGCGCACGGGTGCCCTGGGCGGGTGCTCGGTGGAGGCTATCGAGGACCTTTCGGGCGATGGACCCGCTCATAGGCGCACCTCCGGAGGCCATTTCGCGGAGGGCACGCATGGCACCGCTTTGTCCGTCTTCTTTGAGGATGTAGCCGTCGGCTCCGAAGCGGAGCGCGTCGAAGAGTTTATCGTTGGTATCAAAGACGGTGAACATGAGCACGTTCACAGCGGGAAGCATTTCTTTGGCGCGGACCAGGCAGGCAATGCCGTCCATGCGGGGCAGGCCGATGTCCATCAGGATGATGTCGGGCCGGTCGGAGGCGAGGACCTCCAGGGCAGACTCGGCGGAGTAGTAGACGCCGGTGAGGGTGAAGTCTTTGTCGCGGGCAACGGAGCGGCCGATGCTGTCGGCAATCTCCTTGCGGTCTTCTACTATGGCTACTTTTTTCATTGGGATGTTGGTTTTCGGTTTTCGGTTTTCGGTTTTCGGTTGGCTGTTGTCAGTTTTCGGTTGTCGGTTTTCAGTTTTCGGTTGTCGGTTTTCGGTTGGCTACAGGGGTACCTGTAGGGTAATGCTGGTTCCCTGGCCGGGCTGGCTGCTTACGGTCAGGGTTCCGCCGATGGCTTTGGCTTTGTTCTTGATGTTGTCTAATCCGTAGCCGCCGGTGGAGGATTTGGTTTGCTCGGTGGGCATTCCTTTGCCGTCGTCGGTGATGGTGATGGTTAGTTCTTCGTCTCCGGCGTCGAAGTCCATGGTGACCATTTTTGCTTCGGCGTATTTGATCGTATTGTGCCAGGGTTCGCGGACGATGGAGAAGAGGTTTCGTTTTTGCCGGCTGTTCAGGGGGCGATCACCGCGGGTGCAGTGTCCGTTAAAGGAGAAGCCGAGTTTGTGGTCGCGGAAGAATTCTTCTCCGGCGGTTTTGACCTGTTCGCACAGGTCGGCGACGGTGGCGCGGCGGTTGTCGAGGGCGAAGATGATGTCGCGGATGTTGTAGAGGGAGTGTTGGGAGAGTTCGTTGATACGGCCCAATTCGTAGCCTACGGCCGGAGCTGCTTCGCTGACCAGGAGTTCTTCGCTGAGGAACATGATGGAGGAGAGTTGGCCGCCGAGGTCGTCGTGGACTTCACCGGCAATGCGGTCCCGTTCAGCGATGATCATGGCTTCGCGTTCACGGATCAGGGCTTGTTTGCGGCGTTCCCGCCTTAGGAGCGATGTATAAACCAACATTGCACCCAGCGTCAGCGCCAAAAGAACCGCTGCCCGAAACCATAACGTTTCCCAGATCGGGGGATTGATGACGATGGCGATGCTCTCCACGCCCGATCGTTCCCCGCGCCCGTCGATGGCCGTGAGTTGCAGCTCGTAGGTGCCGGGCGGCAACTGGGGGTAGCGGATGACCTCGTTGCGGGCCACGCGAATGGGGGCCAGGTCGTAGTCCTTCAGTTGGTATTCCACCATGCCCTCCCCGGCGGGGAGCAGGCCGATCATGCCGAGGCGGAAGGAGAGAGAGTTTTTCTGGTAGCCCCGTTCCACCCGCTGCAGGTTCATGCCGATCATCTCGTCCGGTTGCGCAATGTCGTTGACCCAGAGGTTAGACACGTAGGGCGTCAGGTGCTGCTTCGGGATGACCAGGGAGTCCGGATGGAAACGGATGATGCCGCTCTTGGTGGCCATCCAGATGGTGCCGTTGTCCAGCTGGACGGGGTCGGCGGGGAGGAATTCTTCGTCGGGCAAGCCTTCGGCTTTGCCGAAGTGCGTTTGCTTTTTTGTGGTGGGGTTGTAGCGGATCAGGCCGGTGGTGGTGCCCAGGTAGAGGTTGTCTGAATGCTCGTCGGCGATCATGCTTCTGATCCTTAAAATTTCCCCCATAGGGTTTTTCTCTAAAACTGTAGCGACTGTGTCATCTAGAATTTCCAATAGGCCATTATTTGTACCTAGTAAAACTTGATGATTCCATTGTATTGCTGCGTAAGGGCGGCCAGGGATTGGTAGTCGAGCATTTATAGTTACAGTACCATTTCTGACTTTGCATGGCCATATTTCAGCACCTCTATCACAGACTAGAAACGTACTATCAGTAACGCCAAATAATGCAGTGTAACGTGGCCCATTTGAGAGAGGGAATGGGAATAGTGGGCTTACTTTTATGCTGTCACCTAAAGGATGGACGGACATGATTCCTTGTTGTGAAAGAACGGCTAATAATCCATCGCCGCTTCTGTAAAAATCGCTGATTGAATTATCTGGACGATCATACCAGATGAAATCACCTTTTACGGGATTGTACCTACCTAATTGTCGCTGATTTCCGACCCAGACTTGCCGACCTCCAGCGTCAAATCGTAATTGTCTAGCGATGTGATTTCCATTGTTTTGACTTGGGATGTCTGCGGTTTTTGGAACAGGAGAAGAAGTTCCTGTTAACCGTTGGATGTTTCCGTACCCATCCCCTGCTAGAATTTCTTTTCCGTCAGGAGTATGTAAGTCCGAAAGGTGCGACTCGTAGTTAAGATCTACTTCTTCAAAATTTTTAGGTTCTGGATAGACAATATCAAATCCTTGACCGTAATTTGCTATCCAGATTCGCCCATCATTATCTTGTGTTAAGTGTTGAGGATCAATTATTTCAGAAGTATTCACAGGGTATATAGTATCAAGTACTTTTTCCAGTACAGGACTATATCTTACTACACCGACTTTACCAGAAGTAAACCATATGTTGCCGTCCATTCCATAAAGAACGGATCTTGTTCCTCCTCCTTGAACTAAAAGCTCATATTGAATTTCCGCATAGGGAGATTGCAGATCGACTCGGGCTAAACCTCTTTTAGTGCCTAACCAAAGTATGTGATCGTTTTCGGATGCAACTGACATAATTCGATCCGGAAGAATGTATTCTTCTTTTTCAAACGATAGGCCATTTGGAGGTTGACGGTAAACTTCTAGGGTGTCATCATATCTAATTGCTGCCCATACATCTTGACTTAAAGATGTGAACATTGTTCCTTGTGTAGGACCAGCAACCTTTCTATACTCTTTGGTCTTTGTTTGGAAGGTCCAAAGGAATCTTCCCGCTCTAAGTAAAGCTTCACCACTTAAGGGGTCAACCTGTAGTAACCGATAGTCTTGAGTTATTAGATTATTGCCATCTTTCAATTGAAATGTTTGAAAGCTTTCTTTTTTTGAGTCAAAAACGTGAAGGCCCTCGTAAGTAGTGATCCAAAACTGCCCATCAGGGGCTAGCATTAAAGGTGATTGAGGATATTCACTGAGTTGAATATCTCTACTCGGATCGTGAATAGGCAGAACATGACTAATACTGCCATCGAAGCGGAGAATAGCTTTTTCGGAAGTGATCCAATACTTTCCATCGGAGGTGTGACTGACGTAGTGGAGACTTTCTGTTTCGGGTAGGTCTTCTCGTCCAATCGATCTAATAATGAATTGGCCTGTTACACTTTTCAGTGACAGTAAAACTATAAGACTGATTAGTACTGTTTTAATTTGTCCCTCCATCCCTCCATTTAGTGAACAGATTGATGAAAAAGGTTAAAATATCGTAAAGCCAGTTCCGATCCTCAGCATTAATAATATCACTAATAGGAATACTGCTTTTTTCAAGGTCATTACTGTCAATAAAATCGTCTAACTGGGAAAGAAGTGACATTAGTTTCTCAGCAGCTTTGGTGGTGTTAAGATTGAGATTCGCTCCAATTTCTTGAATGAGACCCCAATAAGGAGGACAAGGCGAAGCCATCACCGCCCCCGGAAACATCTCATTCCCAGAAGTAGCCCCCTGCTGGCTGTAATCTGTATCCGTAGTAGCACCGAGCAAATCAATCATTGCGTTACCGGAGGGGATTGTTTCATCGGGATTTGAAACGGGTTCAGCCTTCATAGTGAACGCTTTCCCCGGATCGGGGATAATCGTACCGTTCGCGTCCTCCCTGGTGAATTGTTCGACCCGAAGGCGCGGGTTGTGCATGATGTCGTACCGCGTTTTAGCGCCGGAGAAGAACAGGTCGTTGTATTTGTCCGCTTGGGCAAGGAGGAGAAGTTGCATGAACTTCAGGTCGGAGCGACGAAAGAAGCAAGCGCCTGACCAGTTGGTGTAATTAGACAGATCTTTTACCTGGGCGGAAGGGGAGGGGTACAGTTGGCCCGCTGTATAGGCTAATGACTGGGCGTAGGTGCTTGCGGCGTTTTGGGCGTTGGTGTTGGCATCGGGGAAATCAGGCTCTGGGTTTTGGGCAAAGACCTTGAAGTTTATAAGAGATTCACCGTCTGGGCCAACCATGGGGGCGGTGCCTAGTCTTAGTTCACCGTTCTGTCGACGAATAACCAATTTACTCAGGCTTAATTTCTGGCTTGTTTTTTCCTCCGCCGGAGGCATGTGTACGAACCAACCTAAAACGCCCCGGTCGTCCAGGCTTTCACCGATCAGCTTGGCGCAATTCTTGATGGTGAAGCCTACGGTAAGTAGGCCCCTGATTGGTTTTCCTGAAGGGCCCTTGCCTGGTTCAGGGATATCCTCAACCAGGCGATCGATATCATCGTCGGAGAGGAATTCGTTGTAGTTTGCTTTAGTGTTGTCTGGCATGTGTATGGGTGTTAGAAATAAGTATAAATAAGCGGAGATGACCGCTGGAATGCGAGTAAGTTAGGGGCTTAGGTATCTAAACACAAAGTTAAAGCCGATAAAACCGCCATCAGGAGAGGACGAATGATAGGACTTTACGGACGAACGTCGGTATCTTGTTATGTTTAGGGATGAAAGTAGGTTTTCATTACAATCTGGGTATTTAAGGCGCGGGCGCAGGTGAAAAGTTGCGGTACCGAAGAGCAAAGTGAGGTGAAGTCCGTTTTCTGCTGTTTGGAATGATTTGTGCGATCTATTATTGCACAAAGATCGGGAGGGTGGGGTAGTAGGGGTAGTAACTTTAGTTATAGGCGGTGAATTTTTGTCCGTTGGCCCGAATTTTGGAGGCCATTGTCCTGCCGAACAAGCATACACGCTGGGGCAAACATATTAAAGGTTTTTACTTAGAACCCGTTTAAACTTTTCCAATCGACCTACGAACGTCCATTTTTCGCGAATACTTCCCGGCTAAAATCGATCCGTAGCTATGGCTATGCATCAATTTTATCCGCTCGTCTTCGCAAAAAATGAACAGTTCTCGATCAGATTAGAAAAATTTAAACGGATTCTATTGCGAATGCTAACGAGAAGCCCTAATTTTGAGAAAAACCTAACACCTATGCGTTACCTTATTACCCTTTCCTCCTTTGCCGTTCTGATCGCCCTGTCCGGTTTTTACCTGCAGAGTTGCAACGAAGTCCAGGCTGCCGAAATGGGCACCCTCAACCAGAATCACCTCATTTTCGCCATGGAAGCGGAGGCATTCGTCGCCAGCCTGGAACAAGGAAAAGGGGAGGACTTCTCCGGCCTTGTCATCAGCTATGAAGACGGCGGGCTGCGCTTTCAGAAAACCCGGTCGAGCGGCATGCACCTGGCCAAGGTCAGTACCTCCGAACAGCCTTTGGCTACCCGTGTGGAGATCGGTGCCGACGGAGAAATCTACCCGCTTGACCCCGAAGACTACCGCTCCTTCGAGTTCTATAAAGCGAACTTCGACTTTGCTTACTTCTCCTGGGAGGATGTTCGTCGGCTGGCGCTGGCTTCTGAGACGATCTACCTTTCCGGAGCTACGGTAACCTACGGCGTCTCCATCCACGACCCGGGAAACCCAGAACGAGCTGCTCAACCTGCGTTCAACTTTAAGATTGAGGGAGATTTCGCTAAGGCGCGGGCTACGGTGAAGAATGGCGATACACCTGACCCGCTTACGCTTAATGGGACTCCTTGTCCTCCGTTTTGGGATATTATTTACGACTAAATAGGCGGTTATAATTCTTTGTTTTTTAATAGTACTAGGCAAGCTTAATTGGCTTGTTTATTGGTACTTCAGTTTAGGTAGC
>CAYPIM010000121.1:0-17831 GCA_964410795.1 uncultured Lewinella sp.
GGGGTATAAATAGTTTTCCAGCGTCCCTACGGAAAGACTTTCATTGGCCACACAAAGAAAGCGAGAACGGGATAATCCCACTCTCGCCATTCCAACAATCGATCATTTCACAATACAATCTATTCTTTAACGAACCTGGCAACGCCACCTTCGTCATCAGTAACGATGTAGATTCCGGAAGCCAAATGGCTTACGTCTACCCCATCATAAAAGTCGTTGCTACGGATGAGTCCCATCACTGACTTACCGTTCATATCATAGATCCGCAGGGTATTATGCAGCTTCAGATCTTTGAAGAAAAGCAGGTCTTTAGTAGGGTTAGGGAAAGTCTCGATGATACGGTTTCTTTGCGCCAGTGGATTATTCGTAGACACCGGAAACCGGGTACAATCACTTTCTCCGGGCAGGTAGTAGCAGGTTTCGTTTGGGCCACGCAACACCTCCCAGTCGATACCAGCCAACCAGCGATCGTTTCCAGATTCGTAGGCCCCTGCATCCGGAGCAGCACCAGCGAAACCATCGGTAATACCAGCAATCTCCCGACCGAAGTCAATAGCCTCAGTACCATCCACAAGGCTGAAGTCTAGGGCCGCTTCGCTGTTGAAAGGCGTGGCGTTGTCCGCCAGGATTAGGTTATTCTGCTTATCTGACTGAGGCTCCAGGGAGTTCATATTCGTCAGCGTATTCCATATTTTCACGTTGCTAAAGGCCGTACCGGCCAGGTGCCAGGCTCCGAAGGCAGCCTCACCATCCCATAGGGTGTTGTTATAAATATCAATGTTGGTCGCATTCCAGTTCATCTGGATGCTCGACCATTCGGTATCGTAGACTACATTATGATGGACTTTCACGTCTCCCGGGTCATTATCGAGATAGATGCCCGCAGCTTTCTTAAGGTCTCCCCGGCTATAGGCATTGTGGAACCAATTGTGATCAATCTCCATATTGAGTTCAAGACCGATGGTGTATAGCAGTGAACAGTCGTCAGCGATCAGGTTACTTTCTGAAATGTCATTGTAAGAAACCCGTGAATTTTTGCTGATGATTTGGATGGCATCTCGCCCTCCTCTTTTAATGGTATTGCGGGTAACGAGGGCGTTGTCCCTACCACGAATCATTAGGGGTGCATCGTAGTCGCCTAAGAAGTTGAAGTCGTGGACGTAGTTGTTTTCAATGCGGGTTCCCGTACCGCTGTCCCAGATTCCTGTACCAGCGCCGAAGGCAATTTCGCACTGCTCAATTACCGTATTCACAGCATTCCATTTAACGTCTACCGCCCTACTATCTGCATGAAAATTACGGGTAATCCCCCTGGTGTAGCTTCCATAGAAGCTCGACATTTTAAAGAGCTTATTACCCGTTCCTTCGATTTCGATCCCACCACCAAAGACGGCAAAGCCTTCAAGGTGAATATGGTTCCGCCCCTTAAGATCAGCTACAGTTCCCCGACGGCGCATTTGCACCTGTCCGTCTGCCGGAGCTTCACCGCCCGGCATCTGGACGTAGAGGATTCTGTTCGTTTCATCGAACCACCACTCGTTTTGATAATCGAGTACTTCTTTGATGCCTTCGAGGAAATAATCACCACCATCGGCTGGAGGGTGAAAGGTACGGATCCATTCTTGGTTTTTGACCAGGTCAAAGTTGACCCGGCCTGCAGAGCTGGAGGTAATGAAGGCTTTCCAAGTCGTCCACCCAGATCCAGGTCGGTCGCCATAAAACAGGAGTGAGCCGCCGGTCCAGTCAAAGTCAGGAATATCGCTATCGGTGAGGAAAGCATTAAGCTCTGTGGAACCCGGGCTGCCTCCGTCGTTGCGGAGGTGGTTCAGGGTGAAAGGATCTCCGTCGGTATTATCTGGCCAGCGGGCCAGGTCCATGGCGGTGCTCCCGTTCATGACAAAATTTTCCTGACCGAGGTCCCAATTGATGGCAACTTTATAAATATTGCCAGCGTCTTGGGTAAAGCCTTCCAGGGCCTGCATTGCTGTTACGATTACCCGATCGCCGTCCACTGAGCGAAAGACGATGGGGGCAGCTTCCGTACCCGAATTGGTGGGGCGGATGGTTTCTTCGTAAGTCCCTTCGTGAATGATCACGACGTCTCCGGCAACAGCAATTCTCGCTGCTTTACTAATGGTAAGGAATGGGCTTTCCAAAGTGCCTTCATTTGTATCACTTCCGGTTTTAGCAACGTGGTAATCGGTGGCGAAAAGGCCAGAACTGGTGAGCATTAAGCCCAGGATTAAGTGTGATAGTTTTAACATGGCTTCATTTTTAAGGCAACTACAAGATAGTGACAAGTAACACTTTCTTCATGAGGATTAGCTGATGGTTGCAGCGAATTAATCTTCTGTGGTAGGCAAAAATGATATCCGCTAGAGACCAACTCATAAAACGATTAATGCACCCGCGCCCGCGCCTCGAAACTTATTCTGCACTTCTTAAATTATTCGATCAGAACTTCTGTTAGCCCATGCCCCGTTACGCCATCTCCGACATCCACGGATGCCCTAAAACCTTCCACAAACTTCTTGACGAAATACACTTTAGCCAGGAAGATGAACTCTTTCTGCTGGGCGACTACATTGACAAAGGACCAGACGGTATGGGAGTGATCTTTATGATTTGGGCGTTGGAAAGTCAGGGCCATAAAATTACCTGCCTGCCCGGCAACCACGAGCGGATGTTTACCAACGAAGTCATGCGTGGCGAACACTCCGGCGCAGTTCCCCGCCGCCACCATCAGGAGGTTTGCCGTTGGATGCTGGGGCTCCGTAATTATGCAGAAACCCCGGGCTACTTTCTCGTCCACGCCGGCCTGAACTTTCGCCACCTCAATCCAATAGAAGACACCTATTCCATGCTGTGGATTCGGCACTGGTACGACGAGATTGACCGAGACTGGCTTGGCGACCGGATTATCGTACATGGCCACACGCCAGAACCGATGCATTCCGTTAAGTTCGGGATCGAAAAAATGCAGGAAAGACAGCGGGTTTGTATCGATTCTGGCTGTTCGCTTCCGTACAAAGGATTTAAACACCTTACTGCGCTCAACCTGGATTCGGGAGAAGGGACGTTTGTTCGGTTTTGTGAGTATTGAATAACTATCTTGTCCAATCAATCGTTCTATGAATATGAATGCCGCCACAGTATCAGATCGTAAGTTTACCAAACAAGAGTATTTTGACCTCTTAATCAATTCAGACTTTAAGTTTGAATTCGATAACGGAGACGTAACGATGATGGCTGGGGGGAAACGAGCACATAACCTTGCACAACAGAATTTTCTATTTGCGCTGAACGCGAACAAAGGGGAGTGTATGGTAAGGACTTCGGAGGTTGCCGTTCACGTTGACAAACTCAACAAATATTATTTCCCCGATATTTCCGCCTTATGTGGAGATGAAGAATACACCGACGAAGGCGGTATCGAACGCTTATTAAATCCACAGCTACTCGTTGAAGTGCTCTCAAAAGGAACCGAAAAGAAAGACCGCGGTGAAAAATTCAGCGCCTACAAAACCCTCGACTCGTTTAAGGAATATATCTTGGTTGATAGCCGTAAGTCTCTCGTAGAAACCTACTACCGAGAAAGCAACGGCCTCTGGCGCATCGGAAACTACTACCGGCTTGACCAGAGCGTTGAAGTTCTGACCTTAAGGGTAACAATCCCCATGGAAACCATCTACAAAGGAGTCGAACTCGAAGATGAATAACCTCCCCCTTAGGCCCATCAAATCGCCTGCAAAATATCATACTGAGCAATCAAATGCTTCCGCCCCAGGGCATCCTTAGCCACAACGGCGGGGTTCTCCTTGGTGAGGTGCTTACCGAGTTCTGACAGGGTCAGGTCGCTGGTAATTTCCGGGAAGGGTTCGCGCATGATGTCTGCCACTTTCTTCTCGGAATTCTCCATTGGGTTGGCCAACAGGTAGTTGAGCACGTCGGTTTCAAGGATGCTCCCTACGACCTTACCCTCTTCCAGAACGGGCATCTGAGAGAATTCATGCTCCTTCATCATCTTCAGTGCTTGGCGGACAGTTGCGGTACGCTCAATACCAGAGAAATTGGCTTCCTTTTTATCCGCAATGAGGTCACGAACGCGAAGTTCCGTTTCCAGGAAACCTCGGTCCCGCATCCAGTCGTCGTTGTAAAGCTTACCGATGTAGCGGCTGCCGTGATCGTGGATGACGACAACGACGAGGTCGTCTGGCTTCAGTTCATCCTTCATTTGCAGGAGGCCAGCCACAGCGCTGCCCGCAGAATAACCAAGCAAAAGGCCTTCTTCGCGAGCTAAACGACGGGCCATAACGGCACCGTCTTTGTCCGTTACCTTCTCAAAATGATCGATGATGCTGAAGTCAACGTTCTTCGGGAGGATGTCTTCTCCGATACCTTCGGTGATGTAGGGGTAGATTTCCTTTTCATCAAACTCGCCGGTTTCGTGGTATTTTTTAAAGACGGAGCCGTAAGTGTCTACGCCCCAAATTTTCACACCAGCGTTTTGTTCTTTTAGGTACTTGCCCGTACCCGAGATCGTTCCACCGGTGCCTACGCCAACGATCATATGGGTGATCTTGCCGTCGGTTTGTTTCCAAATTTCGGGGCCGGTGCTTTCGTAGTGCGCTTTACGGTTACTCAGGTTGTCATACTGGTTGAACCAGAAGCTGTTGGGTATTTCCTTACTTAGGCGTTCGGCGACGGAGTAGTAGCTACGGGGATCCTCCGGTGTAACGTTAGTAGGGCAAACAATAACTTCAGCGCCCATCGCCCGCAGTATATCAAACTTTTCTTTACTCTGCTTATCAGACGTGGTGAATATACAACGGTAGCCCTTCACACAACCAGCGAGGGCAAGGCCCATACCAGTATTCCCAGATGTACACTCGATGATGGTCCCACCTGGCTTAAGGCGGCCATCAGCTTCAGCATCCTCCACCATTTTCAGGCCCATCCGGTCTTTGATGGAGTGACCAGGGTTAAAGGTCTCGACCTTCATGAGCACACGGCAAGGCAGCCCACTGACAACTTTATTTAATTGCACCATGGGCGTATTGCCAATGGTCTCGAGAATATTATTTTTTACGTCCATCTTATTTGGTTGATTAGGGCCGGCAAAATTAGTCATTTAGTTTGTTAGTCTTTCAGGTTATTGCGCCCCTGGCTGCTAACGCTCTAGTTTTTGAAAGACGATTACCTACGTTTGATCTCTTCGCGAATCATTTTCAATTCCCGTCCCATCTCTCCCGTAACGGATGCATTTTCCTGTGCCCGCCGCACCAGGTAAGGCAATACCTCAGTTACCGGGCCGTAGACAAGGTATTTGGAAGCATTGTAGCCATCGGCCGCAAGGTTGAAGGTTAGGTTACCTGACATTCCCAGTAGTTGGGCACAACGGATGTTCGGATGGTTGCGCGGGATTTCATTCTCGTATAGCAACTCCGTCATCAAACGAACGGAGGCTTCATTATGGGTACCCACGCAGGTGGAGATTTCATTAATGTGCGCTATGCAATACCGCAGCGCTTCATTATAATCTCGGTGAGTGGCCTCCAGGCTCGGCTGAATTGGCGTTGGATAGCCCATTTCCTTCGCTCGTGCATTTTCTTTGACCATGTAGGCACCGCGGACCAGTTTAGTTCCCAGTTTATAACCTTCTTTACGTGCTTTTTCATGACTAACCTTAAGAAATTCAAGTCGGTCGTGACGGTATAGTTGATAAGTATTGTGAACAATTATTTTCTCCCGGTTATAACGGGCCATCATCCGATCGGCGAGTTGATCAATGGTATTTTGCATCCAGCTTTCTTCTCCGTCGATGTAGACGTGTACGTTACGCTTTTCGGCCTGGGCGCAGATGGCGTCAAGGCGCTTGAGGGTTGCTTGCAGCTGGGCGAGGGTTTCATCATCAAAATCCAACGGCGAATCATTCAGGCGTACAAGCAGATCGTCTGGTGCCAGGGCGGTGATCTTCACCACGACGGCGTTCGCTGCGGGGGCTTCGGCACTGAAGTCTATACCCCGTAGGGTCTCCTTCATGAAATTATTATAATCCTCATCAGAGCTTTTTGCCTCAGCTCCGTAATCAAGGATGCTGGTTACATTCCGTTCGTAAAGCTTATTGATGGTAGGCAAGGCATTCACCAAACTCGTTCCGCCTACAAACTGGCGATAAACGGTATTCTTCACGCCCCAGGCTGCTCCGGGCAGGCCCATTTTTACGGCTGGCACACCGATGGAGGCCATGATATTAGTCAGCCATGTTTTGCCCATGAGGTTGAACATCCGCCCGCTATGTTTTAAGTCAGCATCGGAGAGGTGAGCAAAAGTTTTTTCCGTATTGCTAAAGTCGGGCAAGGGCATATTACGCTGATCCTCGGCGTAGCCCTTGAGGATCTCTTTCGCGAGGGAAAACTGTTTTACGGGGCCTCCTGATTTTTTCATTTGCTACTGGTTAGAGCGGGTAATATCGGGCTAACGATTGGTTGGTTGGTTAGGTTGTTGAAAATTTTGCTTTGTTAGTTATTTTAGGGGCAAGGTGGCGAGGTATTTGGGCGCGGCCGCAGGTGCAAGGGAAGGGTTTTGAGCAACCGTTTCTTTACCCCATCGCTCGTCTTGGGCGTCTTCATTTTTCACTGCGCTCTGGTGGCTACACTCTCCTGCATCACCTAAGAAAAGTCTGCCGAATCCAGTGGCGTTCCATTAGCCCAAAGGCGACGAGCAAAGCCACAAATATTGCTCCTCTAGCCAGCATTGCATCCTGCGCAACGTCGCCCATCGCCTCAGGCAGTAGCGTAGCCAAATAAACTGCAGCACTGGCCATAATAGCGTAGATCATGATCCTTCCCCAAGGATAATCAACCGGAAAGAACCGACGGGAAACCAGCCAGGCCAGGAAGCACATGACCATAAAACAAATCAACATCGACCAAGCCATCGCCGTAATCCCATAATCAGGGATAAAAAGAATACCTCCTCCGATTACAATCCCGCTTCCAATAGCTGCCATAGCGCCGCCATAAATAGTCTTATCCGTAAGTTTATAAGCCACGCTAAGATTAGAATATAAGCCAAAGAAAAAGTTGGCTGTCAACAACAATGGCAATACGAAAAGCCCCGCTCGCTCCTCCGCATCAATGAACAATTCTAACCAGGGTAGAAACAGCAGAATCCCCGCGGAAGCGAGTGCGGCAACGATGGAATAAGCCCGTGCTGCATCCGCATAAATCTTACGATCCGCATTCTCCACATCGTTTCCTGCCTGACGAAAAAAGAAAGGTTCCGCTGCATAATTATAAGCAGTGATAAAAAGGTTCAAAAAGACCGCCAGCTTGGTCGCCGCATTAAAATAACCTGCGAAACGAAGGTTTTCAGTTACCGTCCCGCCGTGCCAGAACTTGATCAATTCCGGCGCAATAAGAAAGTTTATTATACCCGCCACCCCAACGACCGTAAGCGGCAAACTGTAAGCAAACATAGTGCTAAGACTCGGTGTAGCCCCTGTCTCTTTACCATACCTTCGCAAGCCATCCACCAGCAAAAACACGTACCTAAAAGCGGACGCCAGCGCAATACACAGCAGGTAATACCCCACCTGATAGTTTTCATCGTAGGTAAAACCCCATTGTTCCGTTACATAGTCCGCATTCCAGCGCCAAACGTACAGCAGAAGGAAGATCAGCAGAATATTCACGAGCACATTGCCCAGGTTAACGAACACAAAAAACCAAGCCCGCTGCTCCAACCGTAGGCGGGCGAGCGGAACAGCGCTCAGCGCATCAAAAGCGACCGTAAAAATGACCAGCTGAACATAAACCACCCGGTCTGGGTACTTCAACCAATCTGCCAAATGAGGAGCGAACAATAGCATTAGCCCCAACACCGTAATAACCGATACAGTAACCACCCGTTGTGCCTTACGAAAAACAGCAGGTGCACTATAAACATCCTTGCTTGCGTAGCGAAAGACTACCGTATCCATTCTGAACACCAAAACAGCGATCAACAAAGCGGTATAGAACATTAGCCCTCCAACCACACCGTATTCTTCGGCGGGCATGAGGCGGGTAATGAAGTAGGTGACCAAGACGAAGTTGAGCATTCGTCCCAGAATGTTACTGAAGCCATAGACGATCGTCTCGCCACCAAGTTTTTTCAAAGACATGGGGCAAAGATAGACGGCGCAGGTAGAGCCAACGAATGTATTTATAATTCGCTGGGCTTTGGGTAGGATTCGTGAAGAAAGAGGGTTTAGGATTATTTGGATTTGGAGGATTTGGATAGGATTACTGTGCTGGCATTTTTATTAGGGATCGGAATTAAATAATCCTAAACGCTATTGTGTAGTATCCTTCCAGGTAATCAAAAACGCACAACACGTCTATCTTCGCCGTCATTTCGTCGAAAAGCAGGGCAAAAACCAGGAAAAGACCAACGCGCCGGTCTACCTTCGGCCACATGGATTTAATGGAAAATTTCCGCGTTGCCTGGCGCAGTGTAATGGCGAACCTACTCAGGGCGCTGCTTACCACAATGATCATTGCCGTGGGCATCATGGCCCTTGTCGGCATTCTTACCGCTATTGATGCGGCGATTTACTCCCTATCGTCTAACTTATCCAGTCTTGGTGCCAATACCATCGAGATTGAGCGGGTTAGTACCAACCTCCGGGGCGGCGGCGGCCGCCGCGGCCCGCGCAAGCAGTCTGATCCCTTCACGTACGATCAGGCTACAGAGTTCGCTGATCGATACAACTACCCCGCCGAAGTTAGTGTCAGTTTCCGCGCCTCCGGCGCAACGGTAGTGAAGTACGAATCCCGCGAGACGAATCCCAACTCTGCCATCTACGCCATGAGCACCAACTACCTCGACGCCAAGGGTTTTGAAATCTCCCAGGGCCGAAACTTCAGCTATACCGAAGTAGCCGAGGGTGGCAACATTTGCATCATCGGCTCAGCCCTCGTCGAAGAGCTTTTTGACGACAAACCTGCCACCGCCATCGGTAAAGAAATTACCGCTGGTTCATTACGTCTCCGGGTAGTAGGAACCCTCAAGACCAAAGGTTCCAGTATGGCCGGCAACCAGGACAAACGCGTCCTGATTCCGCTACAAACGGGTAAGCGGTTTTATGGTAGTAGCCGGACAAACTATGCCATCCTGATTGCCATCCCTGACCCCGCAGGAGTTGATGCGGCCATGGCGGAAGCGACCGTCACTATGCGCAATGTTCGTCGCCTCCGTGCAGGAGAAGAGAACGACTTTGAGGTCGTCAATAGTTCAGACCTCGTTTCTATCATAAAGGACAATACCGTAACCCTGCGTGCAGCCGCTGTAGCAATTGGTTTAATGACCCTGCTCGGTGCTGCAATTGGCCTGATGAATATTATGCTCGTCACCGTTACGGAACGCACCAAAGAGATCGGTGTCCGTAAGGCATTAGGAGCAACCCGTAGAAACGTACTTCTTCAGTTTCTCATTGAGGCCATCGTAATCTGCCAGCTTGGCGGCATCCTTGGAATCATCGGTGGTGTAGCCATCGGCAACCTGGTAGCCTTTGCCACTGGCGGTGGCTTCATTGTTCCCTGGCTCTGGATTAGTTTGGCCCTTGTGGTTTGTACTGTTGTAGGATTACTTTCTGGTCTTTACCCCGCAATGCGGGCTGCTGCGCTTGACCCGATTGAATCTTTGCGGTATGAGTAACAAGTCCCCTTTCTCCCTATGATTATTTTTGGAAAATACGCCTTTACTTTCAAACGTTTTTCCGCAGGCCAGCACGGAATTCCTACAGGTGCGGAAGTCATTGTAAAATGCCGAGTTTTTCAGCTCTTCTTCATTCCGTTCTGCCCCATTGGTAAGTCCTGGATACTGCGTTCAAACGGTCAGGACGAGCAAGTACCCTCTTCCATCCGCAGGTCAATAGAACTTACGGAAACTACGCGCACTCCTTTCTACGCTTTCGCATGGTTAATCATCATTCCCTTGGTATTTGCGGGGTACACCTACTCAGAAAAGCGTGAGCTTGCTCAGCGCCTGGAAGACAGAATAAACCAAAACATCGAACGAATATACGAAGTACAGACACAAATTGACGTTGCCCGCCCCGGCCTGATTTTTAGCACCGAAGAGGTGAGAGCAGCCTCGCACTGCGGCGGAACTTATTCCTTCCTGATGGTTGAGCGGGTTGCCGCAGATTCCCTCTTGCTGTTGCACCCTTTTGGCAACAAAGAGGCGTATTCCCCCTACCGTTACCTGATCAGAGACCAAAAACCTTACGCCTATACCTGGGTTTCCAGAGGCGACCTAAAAGCCGCCGCCGATAACCGAAAAGATGAATTGGGCTGTAATAAAGGAGTGAAAGTCCCCGGCCTCACTACCGGGCACGGAACCTTCCTGAAATCGGAAGACGCAACGCACAGTAGCAAAAGAATAGTCTGGGCCGATCTCCCCTTCCACGCCGAGCCGCCTTACGGCGGGTATCACCCGAAGAAGAGGCAGTAAGGTAATTTTAAACCTATACCTGATTATCGTCATCAGGGAAGACCACCTTAGGTTCAAAAACCAGTGCTTCTTCGGTGGTCATGTAACCATAGGCTATGATGATAACCAGGTCTCCTGGCTGACAGCGGCGAGCCGCGGCCCCGTTGAGACAGATAATGCCCGAACCTTCTTCACCTCGGATGGTGTAGGTTTCGATGCGTTCACCATTGTTATTATTTACAATCTGAACCTTTTCTCCTTCGATGATTCCCGCTGCATCCAACAGCTTACCATCAATGGTGATAGAGCCGACATAATTGAGGTTAGCTTCAGTAACCTTTACGCGATGGATCTTTCCTTTGAAACGTTGAATGAGCATGATTACTTTAGATTGGGGCGTTAAATAGTTGTGCTGACAACCTTTAGACGGTGGCAAGTCGCGAAAGGAACGTTATCAGAGCGTTAAGGGTTGATCAACAATGCGGTTATCAATAAGGCGGACCTTTCCGCACTGCACGGCCGTTGCCACAACGAGTTCCCGCACATTGTCTCCGTCGAGATAAGGTAAAAGGGTATCTCCATCAAAGATTTGTACGTACTCTGGGTCTAAAAGGTCATTTTGCCCCAGCCCTCCGAGGGCTAGTTGTTCCAGTACATCGACGGGCCAACCTGCTCTTAGTCCTCCGGTAACAGCGGCAAGTTGCACGTTGATGGTTCCGGCAGCGATTCGCTCTTTTTTATTCAATCGTTTATTGCGGCTGCTCAGTGCCAGGCCATCTTTTGCCCGCACAGTTGGTACTACGTGAACGCTCACCGGGATGTCCAAACGTTGGATCATGGCTCGGATTACCGCCACCTGCTGGTAGTCTTTTTGCCCGAGCACAAGCGTGGTGGGCTTTACGATGGCCAACAAGCGGCTCACCACCTGGGCTACGCCATCGAAGTGGCCAGGGCGGTTGGCACCTTCCATAGTAGCGGTGAGTGGGCCGAAGTCGATTTCTTTGGCGGCTGATTTTTTTGTCCCTTCGGGGTAAATATCCTTAACCGAAGGCAGATAAAGATACCTGCAACCGTGCTTTTTCAGGAGAGCCGCGTCAGATTTAGGTGTGCGGGGGTAAGCATCAAGATCTGCCCCATCGTTGAACTGAGTAGGGTTGACAAAGATACTGGCAACGACAATATCATGCAGCTCCACGGCAGCATCGATGAGCGCCATATGGCCAGCATGTAGCGCGCCCATAGTGGGCACGTAGGCAATCGTTTTATCTTTTGGCAGGGCCTTTTGCAAAGCCTTTGCTGTTTTGTAAGTGCGCATAAAAATAATTGGATAGGGGGCGAGGCCGCAGGTGCGGGGTAAGAGATTGAAGAAGCAAGGTTATTAAGGACAAAGTCTGTCATCAGACCTTTCTTTTCTTAAACCTTTGCCCTGCACCTGCGGCCGCGCCCAAAAGCAGACTGAAGGCCAGCCGAAGCTTTCAAAACGGCGGCGAAGATAGTTCGTGTGCATAATATTTCGTAAATTTGCGGCGAGCTTAGAGATGCCGTGAAAATAACTTACTGGTTTATGACCTGGCGCTTTTGTTCTCACCGCACTTAAAAATTCTTTGCATAGCCACAGCTACGGAAAGAATTTTTAAGTACGATGAGGGCAAAATAAGACGGTCAAAAAGCGTAAGTTATTTTCACGGCATCTCTTGGCGGCTGGGTATAAATCCTCAGTCACCAAACGATAGGTAATAAACGGTTGCCGATCATGTTTTAGAAAAATCTTGGCGGCCCCGTTGGCTGCCCAAATTGATACCGATAGCGATATGAGTAAACAGAAGGTGCTAATTGTCACCCAAGAGATGGATCCGTACACCGCGTTGAACGATATATCTACTACCGTAAGGGCCTTGGCCCCTCACCTACAGAAAAACAAAATGGAAATCCGCGTATTGATGCCCCGCTACGGCACCATCAATGAACGCCGCCATCGCTTACATGAAGTTGTCCGTCTTTCCGGAATGAACATCATCGTCGATGACAATGATTATCCACTCATCATTAAAGTTGCTTCACTGGCAGAGAAGAGCGTTCGTATGCAGGTTTACTTCCTCGACAATGAGGACTTTTTTAAGCGCAAGTTTGTTCACCACGACAAAGACGGCAAACCTTTCGACGATAACGCCGACCGAGCCGCCTTCTTCTGTAAAGGCGTGATTGAGACCGTTAAGAAGTTTGGTTGGCCGCCAGACATTATTGCCTGCCATGGTTGGATGACAAGCCTCATCCCTTTCTACCTGCGCACCGCTTACAACACCGAGCCACTGTTTGAAAACAGTAAAATTGTTTACAGCCTCTACCAGCAAGGTGCTGAAGACCATATCGATCCTGACTTCGCTATGAAGGCTAGCATTAACGCGCTCTCTGAAGAGGATCTCGCTCCTTTCATGAACGGTGAAACTCCGGACCTACATGCTGGTGCAATCAAGTATTCTGATGCCGTAATCAAAGGTACTCCTGAGCTAAACGATCATAATACAGCACTACTTGCCAATCTAGACATCCCCGTACTCGACGTTCAGGGAGAAGAAGCTCCGGCGGCCTCGCTTGAGTTCTACCACAGCTTACTGGAAGAAGAGGTAGCTAAGTAGTCTTGTAGATTGCAAAGACTTTCAATGGTGCTACCAACCCTGAGTCTATTTTTTTCCTCTATCAAAATAAAACAAGTCCTTTCCTTCGGTCGAAGGAAAGGACTTGTTTTAGTCTTATGCCTTTTTAAGCTCTTAAGAGCCTGTCTAAAAAACCACCGGGCCATAAATCCTCCCCTCCGAATGAAACAAATACTTTTCTACCTGTCTTGCACCGTTTTTCTTGTGCTTACTGCCTGTACGGAGCCTATAACCGTGGGTGCTGACTTACTGAATGATGACCGGGCTACTCTTGGGCAGACCGTGGATATTCCCTTCACCACCCGTGTAATAGAAGGAGATAGTTTGCTAACTTACTTTGCGCTGGATGATCTGCCCGTAGGAGGATTCTCCTTTGGCGAATTACAAGATGATGTTTTTGGCGCTACGAAACATAGTTTTTACGCAGTGCCTGCGCTGGTAAGAGGTGGCCCGGGAAATCTCCCAACCCCACCGCCTTTTGCTTACACTGACCGCGACGTAGACTCGGTGGTAATGATCATGCCTATTGATACTGCCTATGCTTTTTATGGCAACGCACGCGAGTTTAACTTCCGTGCGGGCTTGATTCCTTCCCGTGTCGAAGATGATGTTGACTACTACTCAAACCTCATGTTAACCCGCAGCCTAATAGATGTTAATGATGGCGACCTGATTACCGCTAGCACTACCCCTACCCTTTTGTACGATACGCTTTATGGGACAAATAACGATAGTTTTCTTGCCGCCCACATTCGCTTTAAGTTTGACCAGAATTTTGTCGATAATGTGAACATGCGAGACGAAGTCACCTTTGACTCCGATGCTGCGCTGGCAACCTTACTCGCTGGCGTCTATCTTGAAGCACAAAATGACCCCGACGGCCTGGTTGGCCTTCGGCCAGTAAGTGGTACAACCCCTTTCTCCGGCTTTTACTTCTTCTACAAAGACACTGCCGCCTCCATGACCGAACGTTTTTACCGAATGCCACTCAACTTGACCCTGCCTCGCTACGAGAAATCTTACACTGGCAGTCTCGCTGGAGAACTCATACAAACAGGGGATGATTTAGAACAGGTCGCAATTTCTGGTCAAGGAGGTCTACTTACCGAAATATCTTTTCCTAACCTGACGATGCTGGAGGACAAAGTGATTAATCAGGCGGAGATAACTTTCTTCCGTGAAACGATAGAAAACTACAGCTACGAGACCTATCCCGCTCCTAGTGAAATCGCTCTTTATTACCGCAACGATAATGGTAACCTGGTTCAGATTTTGGATCGCCAGTTCCTTCGCAATGGTGATTTCACCTCCATTCTTAATGATTTTATCGGGGGAAATGAACTAACCGATGATGATGGGAATATTTTCTACCGTCCTCGTTTTTCTGTTCACCTGCAAAGTATGATTAACGGGGAGGTGCCACCAACGCTTTACTTGCGGGTTTCTCCGGTAGATCGGGATGCCAGCCGGGTAATTCTTGGAGGCCCGGAAGCCCCCGTACGTCCAGCAACCGTAAAGGTTACCTTTACGGAGATTGGAGGGTAAGCTACAGTTACACTTTCATCAACGAGCCGATGGTTTTACTTGAAAAACCATCGGCTCGTTGCTTTTGAATCAAAACGGTTACCTTCGTCTTCTCAAACTAAGTAACAAGATTTTACGTTATTAAACGAAATCTCATTTAAATAGCGGCGAAAAGACCTAATTTCTCATCCCTATCGTCGTAAGCTCACTAAGAATAAATTTATGTGTGGAATTGTAGGTTACATCGGCAAACGCCAAGCCGATGAACTAATCATCAAAGGTCTCGAACGACTCGAGTACCGTGGATACGACAGTGCAGGAATCGCCATAATGAACGATACCCTGACAATTCATAAGAAAGCAGGAAAGGTAAAAGCCCTTCGTAAGCTGATTAAAGAAGAGGATACCTCTGGCACCCTGGGCATTGGCCATACCCGTTGGGCGACTCACGGAGAGCCCAACGATCGGAACGCTCATCCGCATACCGGCAATAACGGACGACTCGCTTTGGTACACAATGGCATCATTGAGAATTACGCAGTGCTTAAGAATGCACTAATGGCCGAGGGGCACACCTTCAACAGTGCTACCGATACTGAAGTGCTTGTTCACCTGATCGAAGAAATCCAAACCGAGGGGAACCTCCGGTTAGAAGAAGCCGTTCGGCTGGCCCTTGGCCGGGTGGAGGGTGCTTACGCAATTGCCGTTATCGATCGCAATAACCCCGACGTACTGGTAGGCGCGCGCAAACAAAGCCCTCTGGTGGTAGGAATTGGCGAAGGGGAGTACTTCATTGGCTCAGATGCATCTCCTTTCCTGGATTCTACCAAACGAGTGGTATACCTTGAAGACAATCAGATTGCGACGGTTAGCCTAAAGAGCGGGCTTCAGATCAAGAATTCTGACAATGAAGACCAACCACCCTTCATCCAAACACTCGATCTTCAGATTGAGGCACTGGAGAAAGAAGGGTATGACCACTTCATGCTCAAAGAAATTTACGAGCAGCCCCGGACCATCCGCGATGCTATGCGCGGCCGCATCAGTAGTAAAGAAAGCCGCGTGACACTACGCGGTATGGAAGAATTTGCCAACCGCTTCGTGCGAGCCAACCGGATTATCATCGTAGCCTGTGGCACGAGTTACCACTCAGGGCTGATCGGTGAATACCTGATCGAAGACCTGGCACGCATTCCTGTAGAAGTGGAGTACGCAAGTGAATTCCGTTACCGTAATCCTATTCTTAGTGAAGGAGATATCGTAATTGCCCTGAGCCAATCTGGAGAAACTGCCGACACACTGGCGGCTCTAGAACTGGCCAAAAAGAAAGGCGCGATGATTTACGGCATTGTAAATTCCGTAGGTTCAAGCATCGCTCGACTTACCGACGCGGGCAGCTACATACACGCCGGTCCGGAAATTGGTGTAGCAAGTACTAAGGCATTCACTGGTCAGGTTACGGTCTTGACGTTGCTGGCACTCAGCCTGGCTCAAAAGCTAAGCACGATTAGTAACACTAAGTTCCAGACACTTGTACGGGAACTGGAACTGATTCCTGAGAAGGTTGAAGAGATTCTGAAAGTGAACGATCACATCAAGTACATTGCGGGTGAGGTGAAAAATCACCACAACGCATTATACCTGGGCCGTGGGTACAACTTCCCGGTCGCTCTGGAAGGAGCACTGAAGCTTAAAGAGATCAGCTACGTACATGCTGAAGGTTACCCTGCTGCAGAAATGAAGCACGGCCCCATTGCTCTGATTGATGAGAATATGCCGGTTTACGTAACCGCTACCAACCCTTCTGCTTACGACAAAATTGTGAGTAACGTACAGGAAGTCGTAGCCCGCAAAGGCCGCGTCATCGCCATTGTCAACAAAGGCGAAAAGGCCATAGCCGGCATCGCCGACCACGTGATTGAGATTCCGTCTACGGAGGAATCGCTTACGCCACTGCTTTCTGTTATTCCGCTACAGTTACTCAGTTACCACGTCGCTGTGGAGTTGGGCAAGAACGTAGACCAGCCGCGAAATCTGGCCAAATCTGTCACTGTAGAGTAAGCATTTCACTCCTTCGGAAGCGCGAAGTACTACGCACTAAACTTCGTGCTCCCGGAGGAGAAAATGTACTACTCACTGCCTTTTAAAAAACTATCTTTGTACCTGCGTCCGCGCCCTAATCTAGATTTATAGCTTGATAGATTTAATAGTGCTGTCGTACGTCGGAAGCCATCTACCCTGCTATCTCACACCTGCCTCATCCGGCAGCTCTATCACTCTACTAATCTAACAAACTATCAATCTATCAATTATGGAATGGGATATTGCATATAACACCACCCAGGACGAGCTGCTGATCAGTGAGTACGGCCGCACCGTTCAGGTTTTGCTCCGTAAGGCCAATGCTATTGAAGACGATGCCGAACGCCAATCCTATGTGGAACGTGTCATCAAGCTGATGCTCCAAATGGAGCCGGACATAAAAACCCAGGAAAATTATCAGGAGCGCCTCTGGAAGCACGCCTTCCTGATTGCCGGCGAACCACTAAACGTAACCGTACCCGAAGGGATAAGCCTGGATGAAGAAGAGGTAGAGCAAGTTGAAGCAATGCCCTACCCCGACAATAATAGCCGCATGAAGCACTATGGACAAAATGTCCAGATGCTCATTAAGAAAGCTGCGGAACTGGAAGAAGGTCCGGAACGAGACCAGGCCACCTACATTGCGGCATACTACATGAAAATTGCGTTGACCAGCTGGGCCTCCGGCCAGTTTGTTAACGAAGAAATGATCCGTAAGGACCTCTACGAACTTAGTGGTAAAAAGCTTGTCCTCGGCCCTGAAGTAAAGATCGGCGTCCCTGGCCCCAAACAACCTGAGCAGCACCCAACCGGACGCAAGAAAAAGAAAAAGAAAAAGAAAAACAACCGCCCCAACAACCATAATCACGGAGGTGGAAACCGAAGTAAAAACCGCCGTAATAAAAACCGCCGCCGCTAAGGGGCAGAAAAAAGCGATCAGCGATCAGCATTCAGGCAAAACTGCTCTGAATACTGATCGCTGATCGCTAAATTATTACCAGCCACTACAGAACATGGCAATTCATTCCAATAATTAGCTGCGCTGTACTTCGTGCTCGAGAAGACTTATGCTATCGTTTTTCGGCTGGCCGG
>CAYPIM010000122.1:0-3071 GCA_964410795.1 uncultured Lewinella sp.
CTCCGGGGGAGAGGGGAGCAACTCTGCATCAGCCGTTATAGTGCTAATTTCAAACTTGCCGACGACTGCTCAGCAAGACAAGCTCAGACCATTGAATCATAAGCTCAAAAACCTTCCCCTGCACCTGCGGCCGCGCCCCTAAATTCACATCAGCAGGTAAACAGTATAACAGATGGCTCCCATCACTCCCAATGGTAGCGTAACCACAGACAGCCAGCCAACCACCGCCATCGGGTTCAAAATTTTCCCCCAATCTCTCCCGTTCCGGATGCAAGGGTCTGTGCCAGCCTCGTTGATATTACACCCAAGTCGCTTACCAATAGAAAAGGCCAGGATGGAAATCAGGACTGGCCCAAAACCCAAAAAGAACAGGGCCGTGTAGATAAAAATGATCCAGAGCATGCGTAAAAAGGTGCCAATGATGACCGTAAAAATAGGCACTCAAAGTATAGCATTCAGAAATCAACTTTCAGGTTACCGATATTATCTTAAGCAAGCTGTACGCTGACTCATGAATGCTAAAACCTAGAGGAACAACAATATAACACCTACACAATTCAATCTATCTTAACTAACGCAAACTTTGTCTTCATCTTCCCGAACCAAGCTGGTTTCGTTCCGTCAGGGTAAGTCTCATCAATCATGGTATAGTTCAGGGTATCCCCTTGCAGAGAATAGTCGAATACTTGGGTCCCTCCCTCAAAACCCGGCACCTTTGCTACTTCGGCTATGATGGTGATCTGCTCCGCCGTACGGGCGTAGGTTCCAGCATTGAGCACTATGGACCGGAAGCCAGCCTGCATCTCCTCTGGCGTAGGCTGCGACAAAACGGCAAAAGGAGTACGCGGCTCCAGGGTCGGGGTCCAGATGAAGGAGTAGCGCTTAGGGGAAAACTGCAAAAAGCCGGGTTCAGGATCGGCAATTCGGTAAGTCGTGTCGGGGTATTCCCATTGTATATCGGTCACCCGCCAGGTGCCCAGCAAGTCATTTGCGGGTGTTGGGGCCACGGGAGCATTTGAACAAGCCGTCCAGTAACAGAGCAATAGCAATGAAGCTAAAAATATAAGCGTCTTTCTCATAGTTTAGTAGGGTAATGCTTCGTAGCCACTCCGGAATCCAGTTTTCAAAACCTGGTGGCGGGGCGATGCGTTTTTAAAGGAAATCCCCAGCCCTCGGTACGGCCATACGTGATTGTTAGCCGTAACAATCAGGTGCAAATGCGCATAACCAGCGTAGCCCGAACGCCCAACTTCACCAAGCTCCTGGCCCTGTGCCACCGACTGACCAACGTCCACCGAAATGCCATTAAAAGGTGAATGATAATAGAGGCCAAAGGTGTTATCTCCGTGGTTGATCACTACATAATTCCCCGCTCCGTCTCCTCCACTACTGGATTGGTCTTCTACAACTTTCTCCACTGTTCCGGCCCGAATGGCCGTAAAGGTTGCCCCGAGCGGCATATCAAAATCGAAGGCCAGGTTATCATTCCGGTCAGCAGAATGAAAGGAAGAAGAACAGTTGGTCAGCCCCGTAGGGTGGGATTCCCCGACCGAGTAAGGAAGCACGTAGGGTGATTCTTCAAGCGGCAGGTACCTCACCCCCGGGCAACCGTCTTCCGAATTGTCAACAATAGTGTCGTTTTCCATGAGAGACGTTAGGTCCCTTTCCCCACCAGGAGAGAATACCTGTGTTTCAATGCAGGCACCACAAAAGAGAACAGCAATAAATAAGAGAAGGTAGAATCGGGACATTGATCGGACACATTGTTGTACGACAAATGTGCCACCAGGTGATCATTTCCCCGCCCCATCCGACTGGATGGGTCCATTTTTCCGATACTTTGTTGGGCTTTGCCCGGTAAATTTCCGAAAAGCACGGTTGAAGGAGTTTTTGGAGTTGAATCCTGCGGCGAAGGCTATTGCCAGAACAGTATCTCCGGCCGGGCCATCACGAAGAAGTTTGCTTGCGTGATCTACGCGATAAGCGTTGATGTAATCTGTGAATTTGCGTCCAAAATGAACATTGAGTATCTGGCTGAGGTGGTGCTCTGGCAGCTCACATTTTTTCGCCAGATCTCGTAATCTCAGTCCAGCATCCAGGTAAGGTGCTTCCGTTTCCATTAGTCGGGTTAGTATAATTGCACCAGCCTCCAGACCGGATTCATCAAGACCGGATTTCTGGTATTTAGGGATCGCTTCGAAGTTTTCGGGGTTCGGAGTCGCCCTCGGCTTAATCGAAACAGAGGAGAGGGTTACACTAGCCACCTCGCTGGAAGAATTGGCAAAGCTTGAAAGCTCGTAATGAAGCCACAACGCCAACCCCCCAAAACAAACCATGAGAACAGAGTACGAAATGGCATAGCCCGGGAGCCCGAGTGCTAACAGCACGGTATGTAGCCCCAATAGGCCGGCAAATACTGACAGGGCTAGCCTTAGCCCCTTCCCCACCCGATCTTTAGGCAGAACAATATACCAACACAGAAAAACGTAAGCCATAAGGTGCAGGGTTTTGAGCGCAATACTCCTGATGTAGGGCCACTCCCTGAAATAGGCTTCCGTAACAATAGTGGTCTCGTAGATTTCTGACTTTACTTCTTCTCCTTGAAAAAGGAAGGGCAAACTATAGACCAAGGCGAAGAGGAAAGGTAGAAGGTGCGTGGTATAAGCTCCCTTCCATTCCTGCTGCTCATTGAAATAAATACAGCCAGCCACAGTAGGACCTAACAAATACGGCAGGGCAAAAGAAATTCCCATAAGCCAGGGAAATTGTTGCAGGTAGCCACTCCAGGTCAACGTAAACTCAATCACCATCGTGGTCAGGCTCAGGGTAAGCACTACCAGACAAAATTTCCACCACCTGTTCCCCTCTTCCCCCCGCAACAACACAAACAACAAGTGCCCGCATTGTGCAACAATGACAGCGTAAAGCAGAAATAGTGGATTGGTGTGGGTGGACACTTAACTGAAACGAATAGATGGGGTTGGTTCGCTGCCCGGCTGGATCAGCTGTAGCCTACACTCCGATACTCGGTATACTTCCATTTAGTATTTTAGGCTATTGATTCCTTACCA
>CAYPIM010000122.1:3171-17810 GCA_964410795.1 uncultured Lewinella sp.
ACTCCGATACTCGGTATACTTCCATTTAGTATTTTAGGCTATTGATTCCTTACCAGCAAAGATTGCCAGCAATGCCAATGTATCTAGCTTTCATTGTTGGCGTTTTTGCATTGAATCCGTTTACTTCCGTGCATCCTTTTCCTTAGAAGGTATCGAAATCACCTTGACTCCTTCCTCCAGAATCATCCGGTTGTATTTAGGAATTTTGTCAGAAAGTACGGAACGGTACTTGGTTAGTTCCTCATCAATCTTCCCCTCAATTTCCTTCTTCACGGCGTAGGCTGCTGCCGTTGGCTTATAGGTGCCAATACCGGTCAGGGAATTTAGATGCGCGAGCTTATTCGTCAGGCGGATCGGATAATTGAGCGGATCCTGGCGGGAGCGGTTCTTGGTCTGGTACAGCGCTTCTTCCACTTCGGTAAGCGACTTGATGATATCCTTTCCGAAGTCCTTCAGTTCCTGGCTGGCGTCTTTCGGTAAGCGCCCCTGGAAGGTATTGATTTGATCGCGGACGTTGCGCAGGTCGATGATGGTTTGGTGCGCCTCGGAGGTTTTGTCCTGTACTTGCTTCATGAAGTCGAACTGAGCGACCATATCTTCCTGGCTTGCCGTTACACGGGGATCTGCTTTGATCATGAATTCCCGGACCTGCGTCTCGTCCCCCCTTTTGAGGGTAACCGTATAGTCGCCAGGCAGTGCCATTGGGCCACCCGCACCGGCCCACCACAACACCATCCCGGGCACCTTTACCCCGTCCGGGTAGCGCATGTTCCAATTGATGACCTGGCCGCCGGCTTCGAGTTCCAGTTTCTGTTCCGCATCGTTCGTAGACCATTCGCGGATGACCTCCTCAATGGTTTCGTCGAGGGCCCGGTTAGAGTTTAAGATGGTTCTTACGCGGGCGACCGTTAACTCAAAGGGAGTAGTGTCCTTCGCGGCTTCCTCCGACAGCCAAACGTGGAAATTGACGCCCCCCGGGTGATTTTTCCCCGCCGTACGGCTCTCGCGGCTACTACCTCCCATCCGCCAGGCATCGATGGGATCAAAGAGGTGGAAGTCCGTACCTGCGGAAACGTCTTTCATTTGCTTGAGTACGGTCAGATCGTCCAGGATCCAGAAACTACGCCCTTGGGTGGCAAGAATCAGGTTGTCGTCCTTAATCGCAATATCAGTGATGGGCACCATAGGTACGTTGAGCTGGAAAGGCTTCCAACTCTTACCGGCATCCATGCTTACGTATAGGCCAGACTCGGTGCCGGCGAATAGGATGTTCGGTGCTCCGGGGTACTGGCGAACAACGCGGGTAAAGTGATCACGTGGGATTCCGTTATCAATTCGGCTCCAGGTCTTTCCGTAATCTCCGGTATGGTATAGATAGGGAGTATAGTCTCCAGATTTGTAACTAGTACCGGCTAGGAATAATCCACCATTCGTACGCTGGTCTATTTCTACGGAGTTCCACATGATGTGTTTGGGGGCACCTTTAGGGGTTACGTTACCCCAGTTCCCGCCATCGTTCTTGGAAACATGGACGAGCCCATCGTCGGATGCAGCCCAGATCAATCCTTTCTCTTTATTCGATTCGCAGGCAGCAAAGATCGTCGCGTAGTATTCGACTCCAGTGTTGTCTTTAGTGATCGGGCCTCCGGAGGAGACTAGCTTTTCAGCTTCATTACGGGTTAAGTCAGGGCTGATGATCTCCCAGGTTTCTCCCTCATCGGTACTGCGGTGCACGTGCTGGCTGGTAGTGTAGAGCACATTCTGGTCGTTGGGGCTAAAGAAGATCGGGAAGTTCCACTGGAAACGATACTTCATACCTTCAGCACCGTAGCCCATTGGGTTATCCGGCCACACGTTGATGGCACGTACTTGGTTGTTCTCGTGGTCGTAGCGCGTCAGGAAACCGCCGTAGCTTCCACCGTATACAATGTCCGGATTTTTGGGATCGGGGGCAATGTGGGCGGACTCACCACCAGCCGTTCTTTCCCAGTCGGATTCACCGATGGTACCGCCATCAGTACGGTGTGCGATGCGGATGGTTGAGTTGTCCTGTTGAGCACCATATATACGGTACGGGAAAGCATTATCGGTCGTAACGCGGTAGAATTGGCTGGTGGGCTGGTTGTAATAAGTTGACCAGTTTTCAC
Source organism: uncultured Lewinella sp. (assembly GCA_964410795.1). Taxonomy (GTDB): domain Bacteria; phylum Bacteroidota; class Bacteroidia; order Chitinophagales; family Saprospiraceae; genus Neolewinella. The sequence goes on from CAYPIM010000122.1 coordinate 5,319, forward strand.
CACGATCGAAAGAGACCTGAGCGCCGCCGTCATCACCAATGATCATACGTTCGGGGTCTTCGGGCGCGATCCAGAGGTCGTGGTGGTCTCCGTGAGGGGCGTTGCTAGACTCAAACTTACGGCCACCATCCGTACTATGGTGGTAGCTTACGTTTACTACGTAGACGCCGTCGATGTCTACCGGATCGGCGTAGATACGGGTATAGTACCAGGCCCGTTGGCGGAGCGCGCGACTGTCTGAGCGTGCCTGCCAGGTATCACCGCCATCGTTAGAGACGTAGATACCCCCTTTGTCGTTTTCAATCAGGGCGTAGATACGATTGCCATCAACCGGGCTGACGCTGACGGCGTTGATGCCCCAGAGGCCCGAAGGGAGGCCTTTGTTTCCTGAGATATCCGTCCAGGTATCACCGGCATCGGTACTGCGCCAGAGCGCTGAGCCTTCGCCACCACTCTCAAGGCTGTAGGGAGTTCGGCGGATTTTCCAGGTCGAAGCGAACATTACCCTTGGGTTAGAGGGATCCACGGAAAGGTCCACTGCACCTGCGCCCGCGCCCGCAAACAATACGCGCTTCCAGTTTTTGCCGCCGTCGGTAGACTTATAAATACCGCGTTCCTCGCTGTCTTTAAACAAATCTCCCATCACTGCTGCGTAGACAAGGTTAGGGTCGTTCTTATCAATACGAATACGAGAGATATGACGGCTATCTTTTAGCCCCATCTGCTCCCAATTCTTTCCGCCGTCAATGGTTTTCCAAACGCCGTAGCCGTAGCTAACGTTGCCACGCACGGTCTTTTCACCGCCGCCAACGTAGATGATGTTTGGATTGCTTTCGTGAACGGCCACCGCTCCGATACTGCCGCCAAAAGCGCCGTCGGAAATATTTGTCCAGGTTTGGCCACCATCTTTAGTTTTCCAGACACCACCGCCGGAACCACCAAAAAAGTAGAGATTTGGCTTACCGGGCACGCCGGTAACCGTGCTGCTTCGACCGCCGCGAAAGGGGCCAATGTTACGGAATTCCAGAGAAGAGTATAGGTCTTCCTGCGTTGCAGACTGGGCGTTTAAGGCGAGGCCGCAGGTGCAAAGGAAGACTAGGAGCAAGGTACGCATATAGGTATGGTTGTTTTCTTAAGGGTTAAGGTAGGGATTTTTTATGGTGGGCGAGTGGTTACGCGCACAGCACTCTACCCCTTGCCATGGAAGACAGCCCTTCGGGTTTAAGTTTAAATAAGTTTTAAAAACAATATTAAAAAACATTTTACATATATTTGTGCTCTATCGCAAAGCATCAATCTTACAATGATGCCACAATCTTATGCACGTATAGTGCTTCATACCGTATTCAGTACCAAGTACCGAATGCCACTCATCACTGATAATATCAGAGGTGAGCTGCATGCTTTCATGATTGCTCATTTTAAACATCATGGGTGCCATGTCTACGGGATTAATTCCGTTGATGATCATATTCATATAATCCACAGCCTACCAAGAACCGTTACGCTGGCCGACGTTATGCAGGACGTCAAGAAGTTTTCTAGTCGCTGGATAAAGAAAAAAGGACTTCAATTCCAATGGTTTGCCTGGCAAGATGGGTATTCCAGCTATTCTGCAGATTACAGAAAACTTGAAGGCCTGCTCGCTTACGTTCGCAACCAACGATCTCACCATGGTTACGAAGATGAAAACATGACCTTTGTACAGGAATACAGTAAATTTCTTACCCTTTATAATTTTGAATTTAAACCTGAGTATCAGTTTCCAGAGCGGCCTGATGATATGGTACAACAGGAATAGATTTTCGCGATGGGGGTGCGATGGGGGTGCGATGGGTTATGCGAATGGCTTCGCCATTGCTACACCCATCGCAATGAAAGAGAGCCCTCCGGGCTCTTTTCATGACCGTGTGAGCCCGGAGGGCTCTCTACCATGGCGAGGGGTGAAACGCACAGCGCGTAACCCCTCGCCCCTCATCCCTCGCCCATAATCACTACCCAACTCTCCTTGTCCACAACCCAATCCTCGAAATCCACGTTAGGCAAAAAAATAAACAATGCCCACCCTATCCCTAATCCTGGGAGACCAGCTCAACCCCAAACACCCATGGTTTGAGCGGGTCAATGACGAGGTGACCTATGCCCTCTACGAAACCTGGTCCGAAGCAACGTATACCCGTCATCACATCCAGAAGGTCTGCGCCTTTTTCATCGCGATGCGCAGCTTTGCCGAGGAGCTTCGTACCGCAGGTCACCGGGTGATTTATCGGACCCTAGAGGAAACCAAAACACTGCAGCTTGAATCCATAACAGACAATCTACTTCATGATGCCCAGAAGCTAGAAGCGGATAAAGTCCGGTACCAACTCCCCGATGAATACCGCCTTGATGAGGAGTTAAAAAGATTATCAGAAAACTTTGAAGGAGTAATTGAAGTCGTAGATACCAATCATTTCCTCAGCACTCGAGATGATTTGGCTGAACTCTTCGTAGGTAAGAAAACCTACCTGATGGAAACCTTCTACCGGATGATGCGCAAGCGCCACCGGGTGATGATGGAAGACAACGGCGAAGTCCCCCTTTCCGGAAAATGGAACTACGATCACGACAACCGTGGCAACCTCCCAAAAGACATCACCTTCCCCAAAGCGATTACCTTTCCCAAAGACGTAACGGCCATCGTTGAGATGCTTGACAGAAATGGCGTTGAGACCATCGGACGAATAGCAGACAACATCCTCCCTTATCCAACCTCATACGCCGAATGCCATGAGGCCCTATCTGACTTTGTCCAAAACCGATTACCGCTATTTGGCACCTACCAAGACGCCATGACTGTTCGTCATCCGCTACTCTACCATGCAAACCTGAGTTTTGCGATGAACGTCAAAATGATCTCCCCAAAGGAAGTCATCGATGCAGCGATAGAAGAATGGCAGCGGCGTCCTGAGGAGATTGCCATCAACCAAGTTGAAGGTTTCGTGCGCCAGATTCTTGGCTGGCGGGAATATATGCGCGGCGTTTACTGGGCTAAAATGCCACAGTTCGGTGTTACGAACGACCTCAATCATCAAGCTAAGTTGCCTGAGTGGTTCTGGACGGGTAAGACGAAGATGAATTGCCTCAGCCACGCCATCAACCAGAGCCTGGACTTAGCCTACGCCCACCATATTCAGCGCCTGATGGTAACCGGCAACTTTGCCCTCGTTCTTGGCGTACACCCAGACGAAGTAGACGCCTGGTACCTAGGTGTTTATATCGATGCAATTGAATGGGTTGAAATTACCAACACCAGGGGTATGAGCCAGCGAGCGGACGGTGGCTTGGTTGCGACAAAGCCATATTGTAGTTCAGCCAACTACGTCAATAAAATGAGTGACTACTGCAAAGGCTGCCACTACAAACACAAGGAGAAAACCGGCGAAAAAGCCTGTCCTTTCAACAGTCTTTATTGGGATTTCCTTGACCGCCACCGGGAGAAGTTTAGTAACAACTTCCGGATGGCCTTCATGTACAAAACCTGGGACAAGAAAGACGGTGAAGACAAAGCCGCTATTCTGGAGCGAGCAGCCTGGCTGAAGGCACACGCCGATGACTTGTAGTACAACAAGAGTCATTGCGCATTACCTCTAAAATCGTCGTCGGGCCACCGCAATTGAAAACACCAGCATTCCCAACACCCAGATCCACCACGGTTCACTCATTCGACGAACGGGATCTGTTTCCTCGAGATCGAGGGCAGGGTCTGCGTCGAGGGTTTCGGCTTGCTTACGGCGGAGCGCCTCTTTTTGGGCTTCATTTTCTACTACCATGTAGGCCGTTGTTGGCATCAACACCCGGGTCTGGAAGCTGCCCCTTACTTCGTCTAGCCAGGGCCGATAGCCCGTTTGTCCGGTTTGTTGGTTAGCCAGGTACTGCTGGCGAAGCGCAACGGCGGATGCCCAATCATTAGTGCTTAGGTTGGTATAGTTAAAAACTTTGCCGGTAGGCAAAATAGCGCCAGCACCATCGATCGCATAATACCTCCCGTTGCCCTTATGGACCATCTTTGCGGGAAGGAAAGCCAGCACTGGCGATTCGTAATCAGCGGGATTTCGCGCGAGGTGATGGAGGTATAGTTGCTGATCAACGCCTAGTTGATAGTAATCGTCGCCTTCGGGATAAGCGGCAGCCCAGGCAGAAAAATCATTAGTGAAGATGGGAGCTACTCCATCGTTTTTTACGACGACGATCTGGTAGTCCGTATCGCCCGGTTTTTCTAGTTCTGCAGAGAGGATGTTTTCGACGGCTCTTTGCGCGAAGAAGCCGCCGGGTTCGATCTTCTTCAGGCGGGTTTCCCAATCTCCCTCAAAGTCAATGGTTTCGTGAAAAGTACCAGCGAGGGTTAGGCGCGGCCGCGGGGTGCCAAGTGGGAGTTTTGAGGCAAAATCTGTGACACGGGAAATCATAGCCTCTTCAGTATTCGGGCTTTGCCGCGAAGCGTCAACAACGAAGTGCACGCTAACCTTTCTTTGCACCTGCGGCAGCGCCCCTTTCTCTTCCTTTGTCAAGTAGAGCCGCTCGCCGTCAGCGTTGGTCAGTGCACTGGAAACAGCATGCTCTCCTGCCAAACCAAGCTGCAGCGTTTCGCCGTCAAAATCCAGGGTTAGCGGTTCACGGTGCAGGAAGCGAATACCCGTGCGCCGGGTCTCACCCGCCCGGAAAGGAAAGACCTTAAACTCAACCTCATTGGCCGTAACGTAGCGCAACAAACCGGGGTCCCGGTTGCCCCTCACAATGTTGTTGTAGACCCAGGTCGCCGCCTTCCGCTCGGCCAGGATACCGTGCTCTTTCTTCCCCTCCACATAGAGGTAATAATCGTTGATGAAAGTACCTTCGGGCAGCTCAAATACCGTCCGGTATTCGCCCAGTCCTAGCGTACTGTCTGCTTGGGTAAGCTTCAGGTTTACCCAGCTGCTCCAGGCTTCCTGTTTCGGGTCCCAGGCGGTCTCCACCGATGCTTCCGTCAGGCTCACCAAATCGTTGTCCCGGAAATTCGAGCCCGAGCTACTCCAGGCATCTGCGCCCGAGAAAATCCGTTGTAGGGTAGTCAGTTTTTCGTCGGATAAAGTGAGGTTATCCAGCACCAACCAGCGGTAGTAAGCGCTGAGATAAGGGGTCCCAGTTGCGAAGCCAAAGTCATTGCGTCGCCCTTTATGCTCGTCGATAGCCGCAATGGCCCGCTCCAATCCGCTCACGTTCAGGGCTTCCAAATTCGCATCCGCTGGCGCGTAGACATAGTCTAGTGCACTATCCAAAGCTGCCTTATCCTGAACGTAGCGCAGCGAGATAAAGAGTGGGATCATCAGGAAAGCCATGACGCCGATGGCCATCAGAAATTTCCGGTCAAACTTTCCGGCCAGGTACCGAAAATCGTCGCGGATAGCCGTCAGTTGCACTGGTAATAGCATCAATGGTGTAAGCATTAAAAAGCCTACCCCAACCAACAGGATTGCTCCGATAGACAGTGGCAAATACGGCAGGAACACCACAAAGAAATAAACAATGAAAGCCAGCAAAACGCTCCGCCCCAAGAACAAGAAGAGACGGTATAGTTTGTTATCGTAAGCTGGTAAACAGAGCAAAATTCCGTTTACTAGCGCCATGATGTAAAAAGCAGCATGGCTAAAGTCTCCAAACACAGCATTGCCCGCGTGTCTTATTTCTCCTGGCTGCCAATGCCCATTATTAATCATCAGCCCAAGGAGCGGAAAGATAATTGCCAGAGGAACCATCCAACCAAGGCGGTACTCCTCGATCAGATGGTCCCGACTCTGTGCCAGCAGGTAAATCCCCCGAACCAGAAAAAACAGGAAGGCCACCGTCGACGCCACAAATGCTATTACAAACAGGTATTCGAAAAAACCACTTGACACCCTACCTAACATCGGGACGAGTACCGCCCCAAAACCGTAAATCATCAGCGGAATACCAAATGCACCAGCAAAATTGGGCCATATTTTGCGGGACTCCGGTTCTGGGGTAGCATAATGCACCGCCGTAAGCAAGCTATAACCCATTGCAGGCATTGCAAAAGTGAATAGGTAGAGCAGTAAATCGTCTCCCGCCAGCCAGCGGGGAACGCGCCAAGGTGTTAGGTCTTCCATAGACCAGGCACCAAAAAAAAGATACAGCCCCGTAGCGATGAACAGACCAGTGACTAAAGCTACCGGCACCCTTTGCTTATTCCGAGTTAGCCATACTGCCGCACCGCTGACACTAATCAGGAGCACCGCCGTGGCGTAAGCAAACATCAGCCAGTCTCCCTTCTCTGTAGGTTCCAGTAAAGATTCAATCAAAGTATATTGCCGGTAAGCCAACCAGGAAAAGATCAGCAGGGGCAAGGTGTTTACGGCGAATAGCCAGCGGGGATTGGTCAGGAAGTTCATATTTACAGGTTGCAGGTTGCAGGTTGCAGGTTGCAGGATTCAGGTTCAGGTTACAGGTTGCAAGGTTTAGGTTGGTGTTCAGGTTTTAGTCGGTAAGTAAGGTAGCCACCGATAATAACCAGTGCTGTGAGGTAAACGAAGACGCCCTGGCCCTGATGCCATGCAGCTTCACCGATGCCCCGTGGAGCAGCCCCCGTCATCAAAATGGTCAGGATACGGGAGGTATTCGCCAATACCGTCAAAGGCCAGGCGAATAATAAAGCGATTGGTACTACCCACCAGGCATCAAAACGTCGCAGTAGCAGGTAGCTTAGTAAAAGGAAGCTGATTAACATGAAATTGAAGCCTGCGCACGAGGCATCAATGATGAAGTCTGCTCCGGCGTGAAAGTAGCCCTCCCCTATCCGCCAGATGCCCGGGCTTCCGGTAGCCAGGCTTACCAGTCCGTCTGTTGGTGCCAGCACAAAGCGAAGTGCTTCCGCGTCTGCTGTTTGGTGCCACCATTTACCAAGGCAGAAGATTATTAGTACGGTGAGGTATTTGAGCATTGTCGGTTGTCAGTTGTAGGTTCGACACCAAAGGTAAGAAAACACATAGCACTTTGAAAAATAAAGTTATTATTCGTTATTGATCATTGAGGATTCGTAGTCGGCCTATTAGGATCTGTTTTGTTAAAGTTTGGATCAACTAACTGCTGCTTCTCCGCCTTTTATTCAAGATGATGAAACACAACCCTTTTAAAACCTCTTTTACTGTTGCTGACCGGATTCCCCTCAGCCGCACCAGTTCTCCCCGCTGGGTATTTTGGTTTTTTGCTTTTCTGACTTTCGGCTTTCTGTGCTTAATGCTGAACTACATCGCGCAACACCCGGAGCAGTCGGACAAGCCCATACGTTGGATTCCAGCCCTGGTCCTTGGCCTGATCTGTCTTAACATTTTCTACACCACACTCTTTGGGAACACAAGACCGACGACTCCGCTTGTGTACTCTGCGGTCCAGATCTGGAAACGGCGATTAACTTATCTCTATTTCATTTTTGGTTATTGCATCATTATAATAGGCTTTGTGCAAGTCTTATTTCTCAATGATCCGAAGACGACACTGAAAGATATTGGTTCTATGGTGGTGGTAAATATTATTGTTGTCCTTCTTTTCGCAACCGTATGGTATTACTATCGTAAAAAACTAAGGGAAGCCGGCCCCTTCGGCCGGAGTGAGCTTTTCGTGCCGGCGGGCCTGCCGGCCCGGCCAGGTCAAAAATTAAACGTCAGTTTACACTGTCTGGGCCTTCCCGTAAACACCGATCGGTTCACCGCAACATTAAGAAATATTCGTGAACACTACGTAAGCAAGAGAAAGCGAAAAGGGAAGAGTACACCGCGGCTCAAGACCATTTTTATTACCGAAGAAAGCCAGCAGATTCACGTTGCCGGGCCTACAACAGATTTTATCGTCTGGATCAACCCCAAGGGAGCAATAACTACCTATGAACTCCACGAACCTGTCTACTGGGAATTGGAAGTTCGGGACACGGCTTCTGGTTACTATGCTCGTTTTTTTCTGGACGTTGTATAAATCCCCTTTACGGACTGAGCATCGATTATAAATTAAGCCGGTCAAACGAGGCTGAGAAAAACTACGAACGAAAGGCCTCCTGGCGACTGTAAATCCAGTCGAACCAGGAAGCCCTCCATCCAATAATTAGTAAATATACTGGGCTACCTGCCCACCAATAGAATCTTAGCCTGAGACCCAGCACCTGGAGCTACTACCCGGACCAAATAAGATCCAGATGTAAGCCTGGAAGCCAGATCAAATCGAAATGCTGCTCCCGGAGACTCCACGTAGGTTTCTGTAAACAATGCCCGCCCATTAATATCAAACACTTCGACGGTAACTTCTTTGCCAGCCGCCATGCCATCAGTGCGGACGCTGAAGTGCCGCCCGGTATTAGGGTTTGGGAACAGGGTAAAGTTCCAATCATCACTTTCCGTTTCTGCAAACTGAACTTCCACGAGATGAGATAGGCTTACCATGCCGTCAAAGTCCGTAGTCTTGAGGCGGTAGAAGCTACGCCCCTGGTAGGGTTCGTTGTCTTTCATCTCGTAGACAAGGCGCTCTCCCGGTTCGGAGTAGCCAGCTGCATCGGTATCGCCAACGGCGGCAAAGTCAAGCCCGTCAACGGTTTTCTCAATGGTAAAGAAGTCGGTTGCCTGCTCGTTCTCGGTTGCCCATTTCAGGAGTACGTAGTCTTGTTCAGGAAAGGCATCAAAGCTGATCAGGTCGAGGGGAAGTGGGATAGATCCGGCGTAGAAGGCGGCATCGAAACCGTCTCCCCGGCCACCGCCAAAGAGTTGGGCCAGCGTTTCACCACTTACCACAACGGAAACCTGGCGGGCATCGAAGCCGTCTCCCTGGCCACCGGAGAAGAGCCCTTCAAGGGTTTGTCCATTTAGGGCCTGGCTCATCGTTTCCTGGTCAAAGCCATCACCATCACCACCGCTGAAGATGGCCGCAAGGGTTACCCCTTCAAGGGTTACTTGCGCAACGGAACGATCAAAACCATCGCCACCACCACCGCCATAGAGTTGGTTGGCGTTGTCTCCCGACAAGGTAACCGAGGTGACCGTCCGGTCAAAACCATCGCCGCCGCCGCCGCCGTAGAGTACCAGCAGCATTTCACCAGATAGGGTCTGGCTCACCGTAGACCGATCGAAGCCATCTCCGGAGCTTCCCTGAAATAAGGCCGCGAGGTTCCCCCCGGATAAGGTCACACTTTCCGTAGACCGATCAAAGCCATCCCCCGAACCACCAACGTAGAGTGCTGCTACGCCCGCCGGGATGCCGTCGAAGGTGAGTTGGATGACCAGCGCACGGGAGAATCCATCTCCCGTTCCGCCGGAGAACTGGGCGGTCAGGTTGGTCCACGACAGCATCAAAACCAGACCTTGCACCAGCGTCCGCGCCCAAATTTTTGGTAGCCTAAAGTTAATTAGCGTAAGCATTATAATTGATTGAAGCGTTAGAGAATTCAGCGCTCCGGATCAATTGGCCGTACGTACGCCACGAAAGCCCAGGCGGCTATTAGCCCCACTAAGTACGGAAGCAGCATCATAACGGTCGGATAGACGGACAAAATTAGACCTGTTCAGGTACGAGCCACCCCGGTAACCAAACCCGGTATTGTTGTCTGCTGGCCAGGAGTCTACATTATGAGAGCCACTAAAGAGCAGTGTACCGTTACCGTGGGTACCAGTGAAGGCTCTACCCTCAGGGTTTCCCACAGATATACAACGTTCGTAAACGTTGCCAGTCAGTTCCATAATGCCGTAGTAGCTCCCTCCCGTTTCTTCACGGGTTGGGCTCACGGCACTGGCCGCCAATACGCCACAGCGCTTCGGTCCGAACACCTCGGATGGGAAATCATTCTCCGTTTCAGTGAAATAGTATATAGCATTACCAACACCAAGGCCGGGGTTAGTGATCTGCTCATTGGGCGTACCAATGTTCTGGTAATCGTATTCTTCGGCGTGAATGATAGCTGTTCCCCAGGCAAATTCATTGTTTACCGGGGCAACTGGTCCTCGGCCGGCCTTTTCGTATTCCGTTTCGGTCATCGGCCGCAACGCGGCCCAATCCAGGTAAGCAAGAACTATATTGTTGTTGACGAAGTTGAGCGGAACATCCGGCAGAGTGGTCGTCGCGTTACCCGTTCCGTCCCAACTTACGGCATTACGGTTAACTTCAGCGTCAGATGACTTCCCCGCCGTCCCCGTTACGTCCAGATTTTCGCGCTGTTCTTGGGTCAGGGTATTGAAAAAAGCGACGTACTGCGACTGAGACATTTCGTATTTCATACAGTAAAATGCATCAAAGCCTAAAGGGAACGTAGCGGGTATTGGTCCTAATACATCTCCGGGTCTAGGGCCGCCGCCCGGGTCCCCGTAATTAAGCTCTCCTACGCCGGAGCCAACCGTGATTGCGTCTTCGGAGGTTACCCGATACGGCTCGTAGAAGCTTGCAAAGATGGTTCCCCGGGTTCGAAATTCTCCCACTTCGTTCTCTGCGGTAAATCCGCCAATGCCCGTTCCCAGGCTAAATGCTCCTTCGGGTACGTAAACCATTTCCACCGCAAAGACCTGCACGTCAACTACTGCGTTGGGGTCAACATTGTCTGCGCCGTAGTTCCAGGTCATCTCAACGTCCTGGAAGGAAATATTGCCATTACCATCCGCAGCGCGGTATACGAACAAGCCCGCCTGGTCAACTTGGTCGACGGTTCCACCCGCTGGTGCCGTTGGCGTACCCGTCAGGTCAGCATGGCGCCAGGGGCCGCCGCCAATACGGTATTTGGCAAAAACCCAGGCCGCATCGTAGTTGGCCGGGCCAACGCTTACGCGCCAGGAGTTTTCCCAGCTCAAATCAAATTGTATGGAGGTCGTCTCCGCACCAACGTTCTGGTTACGGAGCACAATGTCTGTCACTTCTATATTGTTGGCATTAAGGTGGAGGCCCGCTCCGAGGAGCAAGATGAAAAATAGAAAGCGGTTCATGATAATTCGTTTTTCCGGTAGTAAAGGATGAGTTCATGGTTCCCCCACTCCTAAAAAGTATGTAACCGTGCCATCGTACTTAAGGTGTTTTGGGCGCGACCGCAGGTGCGGGGGGAGGTTTTTAAAAGGCGAGGATTTGCCTTGTTACCGGTTTATGACGAGAGGAAGGTAGTTGTTACGGATAATATCCGTTTTTTTAACCTGGACAAATTTTGGGCCGTGTAATTACTTTTATTTATCGCCAAAAGCACCTTTTCAAAGGCCTGAAGTGTTGGCGGTACTGGACTACTAGACTTTCGCTGCGCGGCTTCTTCAAGGTTTGGTTTTCTGCCTCTCCCACACGTCTCGCCTGAAGCTCGACGGACCGCCTCAGCCGCGAAGCGAAAGGGAGCCAAACCTCGAAGAAGCCGCAAAGCGAAACATTCAGTAGTGATAGCACTAAATAAATCCGAGCATCATAAAGACTTCATCGTTAGAAAATGAACCAGGTGGAAAAGATCATTCAGGAAATCATCCAATCAGAATTAGGCGATACGCCCAGATTAACAGTCCAGATTGAAGGCTTAGGCACTGTAAATATGGTATATGACATCAACGGAGCCAACGGAAATTACATCATCCGCCTCAACGATGATCCAGCAAAAAAGATAGAGTACAGAAAAGAGAAGTGGTGCATCGAGAAGGTGGCGTCTCTCGGCGTGTACTCTCCTAAACTATTAGCTACTGGAATGAGCGCCAATGTTTTTTTCATGATTCAGGAAAAGGTTCCCGGCAAAAACGGCAAATTGTGCTCCTCAACTGAGAAAGAAGAAATATGGAAAACACTCGGGCAGTACGCGCGGAAATTTCACGAAGTAGCAAGCATCGAAGATAAGCTAGTCAACGAAGCCGAATTCCACGATTCCTGGCGAGCAAAATTGATCTACAACCTGAAGGAGCTGAACCCCAAGGATAGCCTTCTAAAGAAAAACATCCTGTCCGTAAAGGAACATAAATGGGCCAAGCAAATACTCTCCACCTTAAAACTTAAAACGTTCAAAGTTGGGTTGATTCATGGAGACCTATGCCCCAGAAACGTAATTTACAATGAGGAGGGAGTTTGCTTGCTAGACTGGGGCACGGCGGATATAAGCGTTGTCCCCCATAACGAGTTAGGACTAATTTCCATGTCAAAAGAAGCCTCTGAAGAGGAGTTCTTAGCCTTTCTGGAAGGGTATGGAATCTCAATTTCAGCATACCAGCGTATAGAAAACGAAATAAAGCTCGTCAACTTCCTTCATGTATTAGATAAGTACCGGTGGGCTGAAGGATACCAGGTAGAGAACATCGAAGAATTTGAACGGAACGTGCAAAAATTCCTGCCTCGTCATTAAGCTTTTCCATAAAGCATTTTATGGCTTCCTTATTTTTCTAAAAAACTTAAGTACAGTACAAACAACCTCATATTCAACCTTAATGAAAGTAACCAACCTCGCAAACACCCCCGTCCACAAAGTAATCAACTGCTTCC
>CAYPIM010000123.1:0-14274 GCA_964410795.1 uncultured Lewinella sp.
TGAGGCTGTCGGAATTTCCACTTTTCACATAAAGCAAAAGCTTAAAACCTTACAGATACAGAAAATCAGAATACAAATGAAAACTTACAGCTTATTCTTATTCATCATAGTAACGTTTTGGAGTTGTACCTCTCAATCTAATACAAAAGCAACTTCAGAGAGTGTTCCATATGAGGCAGACTGGTCATCGCTGCGAAAGCATAATTCTCCGGAATGGCTGGACGGAATGAAGTTTGGCATGTACTTTCACTGGGGTCCAAGAACGGTACAAGGCAACAAGGATATAAGCAGGTTTGAAGCAATTGATCAATGGACTGCCGAGAAATTTAGCGCGAAGGCATGGGTAGATCTAATGCAAAATTCAGGTGCTCAGTTCGGAGGCCCAGTTGCATGGCATGGCTGTGGCCTTTTGAATTGGGACAGCGACATAACAGAGTGGAACTCCGTGAAAAAAGGACCAAAAATAGATATTTATGGGGAGCTTGCCCAGGAACTTCGTAAACGAGACATGCCCATAATATCATCTTTTCACACCGGCGATTTTTGGAGCCGAATGTGGGGTCCAGTTTCATTGGAGGATACAACCTATTTGGATCCTTTTAAGGACAACTCGACCTATGGCAAAATGAATGATGGTCGCATTGCTGATGTTATATCTGATGCATGGTATGCACGTATTTCCGAGGCAATAAATAAGTACCATCCCGATATGATTTGGTTTGACACAGGCTTTGGCGGCACTGTTGGTCCGGAATTAAAAGGGAATATGAATAAGGGCCAACTATTTCAGGGAAAAAGCAATAAGACGGGTTGCCTGCCAGAGAGCTATCAACAGAAATTAATCAGTTACTATTTTAATCAAGGAGAAAAATGGGGAAAGGAAGTAGAAGTAATTTATAAGAGTCATGATCTTCCAGCAGGAGTTGGTATGCGGGATATCGAGAACGGAAACTTAATTGGCCTACAATATGATCCATGGATGGCTGACATCGATATGTCAATACATCTTGATTGGTCGCCTAGCTGGTTTTACAATCCTAAAAACCCCATGAAAGGCGCCGGCACACTTGTCGATATGCTTATTGACATCACCAGTAAAAACGGTCGTATTTTACTAAATGTTCCTCCTTTAGCGGATGGTTCCTTTCATGATGATGTAACAAAAGAATTGTATGCCGTTGGGAAGTGGTTGGACCTAAACGGAGAAGCTGTTTACAACACAATTCCGTGGACGTTCTTCGGTGAGGGGCCGACAGAAGTTACCAGTCCAGGACACCACGGACAGGGAAAACATCAGGGTAAAAAAATTCCTGAGTACACTCCGGAAGATATCCGGTTTACACAAAACGGAAAGTATTTGTATGCTATTTGCCTTGAGTGGCCAGGAGAAGAAGTGGCAGTGAAAGCATTTGGCAGTGCGGCTAAATTACACCCTAACACGATTAAAAGCGTAAGTATGATAGGAAGTAAAGAGAAGTTAGTTTGGGAGCATACACCAGACGCTTTAGTAGTGGAGCTTCCAAAAGAAAAGCCTTGCGATTTTGCTTATGTACTAAAGGTAGAAAGAAAATAATCATTTAAGAACCCTCACATAACTAATTTTGCAACAGCACAAAAGTGATAAATTGCCATTTGGCTTCCACCTAACGACTCAGGTGTCTTAGGAAGTAGTAGCCGCGAGCGCAAACCAAATACAGGCACAACACACTTTAAAATTTAGCTTCTGAATAGAGTTTTCGACGTATCCACTAAAAGCGCACACCAATAAAGAAGCCTGAATCATGCGGATGCAGTAAGCCGTCGTTTTCGACGGGACACCTTTAACTGGCTCAGCCGCAGCCGCGCTGCGGGTGGCCGGAAGAGGGTAAGCACTGGTCAGAAAAAACGTAACTTGCATCCACCTACTCATTGTCTTTTCTCACACTATCGGACATTCTTGAAATTCCCTCCCCCCCCTCCTCGCTTACACATCCAGCCTGAAAAGGAACCAAACTTCGAGGAAGCTGAGAAACGAAATTTCCAGTAGTATAGCCCTTTCAAATTTTCATCCTATGCGGCACCTAGTTCTTGTTTTATCTCTACTTTCATTTACCAGCCTTTCTGCTCAAGACTTCGATGTGCTGGTTTTTCACAAGACTGCTGGCTTTTCCCACCAGTCAATACCAGCAGGAATTGCAATGATTGAAGAGCTTGGCAACACTCATAATTTCTCGGTGGAGGTTTCTGAAGATGCCGGTCTGTTTACGGCGGAGAATCTAGAGCAATATGAGGTTGTCATTTTCTTAAGTACTACGGGAAATGTATTAAATAGCAATCAAGAAAGTGCATTTGAAAATTACATCAATAACGGAGGTGGCTACATGGGGATTCATGCAGCGTCTGATACGGAGTATGATTGGCCTTGGTACGGTGGATTAGTTGGCGCCTATTTTTCCAACCACCCTCCGGGCACTACTAATGCGTCGATAAAGGTTTCTGATCGGGTACACCCTTCAACTGAAGGGCTGCCTTTTAACTGGAACAGGAGAGACGAATGGTATAATTTCCAGGAAAATCCTCGTGGAGAAGTTCACGTACTTGCGACTGTAGATGAACAAAGCTATAGTGGGGGCAATATGGGTTTTGATCATCCCGTAATTTGGTGTCACGAATATGACGGCGGTCGATCTTGGTACACTGCTCTTGGGCATACAGAAGAAAGTTACAGCGAAGATTTGTTTCGGGAACATGTTTGGGGAGGGATTCAGTATACGGCTGGTACTGTTACTGGAGATTTTGAGGCCACAGACGATCAGAATTTCGAAGTCAGCATAATTGATGACAACCCCGAAAATGCACTTTCACTCACTGTTTTACCTAACCTAAACGTGATGTACGTTGAACGAGGAGGGAAAGTGAAATTGTATAATCCTGAAACGGGCGTCATTAGTATTGCAGCAACATTGGATGTCGACAATAATCGCGAAGATGGCTTGTTGGGAATTGCATTAGATCCGAATTTCGCTTCAAATAGCTTTGTCTACCTATTTTACTCTCCTGCAGGAGGCGACGCGATCCAACGTGTTTCTCGCTTCGAATTTGTGGACAACGAGCTTGATTTGAGTACAGAAGAAATCTTGCTGATTATCCCCGTACAAAGAAACACTTGCTGCCATTCGGGAGGTGATCTTGAGTTTGATAGTGAGGGCAACCTGTACATCTCTACTGGTGACAATACTAATCCGTTTGAATCGGATGGGTTTACGCCAATAGACGAACGCCCCGGTAGATCTGCCTATGATGCCCAAGGAACCTCTAGCAATACGCATGATTTAAGGGGGAAAATTTTAAGAATAAAACCGCAGTCAGATGGAAGCTACAGCATCCCATCCGGTAACCTTTTTACAGATCCAGAAGAAGGAAATTTAGAGATATATGCGATGGGAGTTCGCAATCCGTTTAGAATTGCGCTCTCTCCAGAAGGTGAATTGTACTTTGGAGAGATAGGTCCAGATGCCGCTAATGATAATCCTCAACGAGGCCCTACTGGCCATGATGAATTCAACAGGACCAGTGTTGCTGGAAATTTCGGATGGCCATACTGTATTGCTGACAACCAAGCCTATCGTGATTACAGTTTTGGCAACGGAGTTTCTGGTAATTTTTTCGACTGTCAGCAGCCAATCAATAATTCACCAAATAACACAGGGGCTACTAATCTACCACCAAGCATTCCTGCTTGGTTGTACTATACTTATACCAACCCTTACACATTTCCGGCAATGGAAGCGGGCCGTGGCTCAGGAAGATCAGCAATGGCTGGAGCTGTATACGAGTACGATGAAAACTCGGCCTCTGAAATAAAATTCCCTGCCTACTACGATAAGAGTGTCTTTATTTTTGAATGGGCGCGAAATTGGATTCATGAAATACGCTTGGATGATGAAGGTAACCTAATTAACATCTCTCCGTTTTACAAATCACTCGAAATAAACAGACCTATTGATATGCATTTCGGGCCAGACGGTGCGATGTATTTGATAGAATGGGGTACTGGTTTTGCGGGAAATAACGAAGATGCTAAGATTATCAAGATTTCCTTTAATAAAGACGGCCGAACGCCGGTTGCCATTGCTAAGGCCAATAAGCTGGATGGCCCCTTGCCTTTAATGGTACAATTTGAAGGGGCTGATTCTTATGATCTCGACAACTTTAGTTCGCTGGTCTATGAATGGGATTTTGACGGAGACGGTAGTGTGGATAGTTCTGAAGAGAACCCTTCGTTTACTTTTACAGAGGCTGGAAGATACGATGTCGTATTGAAGGTTACGGACAATACGGGTTTGTTTTCATTTGCTACGCTGCAGATTGTTGCAGGAAATACACGTCCCGAAGTGACTATTGATTATCCAATCAACGGCGGTTTCTATTACTGGGGAGAGGAGATTGATTTTAAAATAGGTGTTAGTGATGTCGAAACTGGCAGCATCGCAAGTGGAGATATCGGTTGCGAGTCAGTTTCTGTTTTGCCTTCGATAGGTCACGATGATCATTCTCACGATGAAATCTCCATACCAAACTGCGAAGGAAGCTTCATTACCAATACACATGGTGATGGTGCGGATAATGTGTTTTATGTTTTACGGGGAAGCTATACCGACGAAAACCCAAATCGCGACCTAAACATTGAAGGTATCGCAACTTCGATCTTACATCCGAAGAAAATGGAAGCCGAGTTTTACACAAATCAAGACGGTATACGTACTGAATCTACCTCAGATCCACTTGGTGGAGGCATCAATGTAGGATTCATACAGTCCGATGACTGGATAGCCTTTGATCCGATAAGCCTTGAAGGTATTTCTCACATTACGTTTCGTTCTGCTTCTGCCGGTAGAGAAGGCATCATTGAGCTACGGTTAGACGCGCCTGATGGGCCCCTGATCGGGCAACGCTCCATACCCGTAACTGGTGGTTGGCAAACCTGGGATTATTTTAGCTTACCGATTATCGAGACGGTAGGCACACACGAGTTATACTTCGTCTTTAAAGGTGACAATCCTGGATCTTTTCTAATGAATATAAATTGGATAGAATTTCACGGAATAGGTGTAGCCAACCAAGACTTCTTTGAAATGAACGGACTAAAAGCAAGCTATTATAACAATGCCACTTTCAGCGGTGAACCAAAGATCGTCAAGGATCCGATGTTGGCTTTTAATTGGGAATCAAGGGCACCAACCGAAGGAATTAATGCTGATGGGTTTAGTGTTGTTTGGGAGAGTAATTTAGTAGTGGAACAAGATGGGAATTACAATCTACGCGCTCAGCATGAGGGGGGTAGTCTGATCATCAATTTGAATTCGACTGAGATTATTAATGCTCCAAACGGTGGAAGTGCCACCTCTTCACCCCAGTTTTTGGAAGCAGGTGTTTTATACCCCATCACCGTTCGATATGTCCATTCCTCTGGCGACGCTGCAGTAAAACTAGGATTTGATCAATGGGAAACAATTCATATGACTAATTATCATCTCGATGAAATCGTCTCTACAAATGAAACCATCTCAGCAAATACGTCATCTGCTATCAAAGTATATCCTAATCCATTTAAGGATGAATTCATCTTAGAATTTAGTGAAGCTTTGAAAATCAAATCAGTCACCCTTTACAGTATGGATGGCAAGAAGCAGAAAGAATGGAAAATAGATAATCAGGCAAGCCCTGTAGGGTTTGAAGTAAATAACGTACTAGCAGGCGTTTACATTCTTAGTATTGAATCCGAAGCTGGAATGTACTACAGAAAAGTTCTAAGGAAGTAAAGACTGCGGCATTTTCGTACAATTACATCTAGTCGATTTACATGATTTTCCTTTTGAAGACTAAAACAATTTGACTTGTCCAACCATCCGTCACACTATCAATTTTGGAAACGAGTTCCCACCCATTCTCTCCAAATTCATTTAATTCTTTGCTCAAAGATTCTCCATCTATTTTTCGGCTACTGAAAGCGGCCTTTTTAAGAGCAATTGTCAATGTTTTATATTCAAATTTGTCCATGAATAATTCTGTTTTCTAAGATGATTAAGTCCTTATAGTAGCGACAAGCTTTATTCATGTCTTATCGCTTAAGTAAGTAATATGATTGCAATATGTCAATAGTTCCAAATAAACAAAAGGCCCATAAGCGAATACTGGACGAACCCAATAGAACTATCGACCAAAGTCTAACTTCTTAGAGTTGCCAGCTGTCATTTACTTGAAACCACAACATACTTCCTTAAGGTTAATCACTTAAAAGTATCATTCTCTTTAACGCATTCGGTTCAATTCCTGCATACCTTGTAAAGCTCCAATTGATTCAAAAACATCGTTTTGATCTTCTTCTTTTGACCAACCCATTTTAGACAGCTCTCTCCTAACTTCATTATCATCTTTCCCTTTAACAAAATGATAAACAGCAAAATCAACCACTTCCATTGGCACTCTTTCAAGTTGAAATTGTGTTAAATGTGACGCAAGTTGTACATACGAAATTCCGTAGGTAATTACAATCTGAACTACCCAACTGATTACTAAACCTATCCATCCTGTATTTACTGACTTTATTTTAAGACCTTCTTGAAAGAGCAAATACATAAAATCAACAAACCCAATATATTCAACATCATTATCAAACATTAGCAATTCATAAACAAAATACTGGTTCAAAAAATAGGTTAATAAAATAACTCCGATTATTATATAATTCCACTTATCAAAATCTGTGTAATTACTTAACCTTATTAAGTAGTTGGCTACTAGCCCAATTAAGAAGCCAACCGCTACCTCATAAATTCCAATTACATAGGTAAATTTAACCGTCAGAAATGCTACTAAAAAACCTAATAGAAACGAGAGAAAGACTCCTCCAATTATTGGAATCCAAGACTTAGGTGCTTCTTGTTCTTTTGGTTGCGGTAACGCATTAGGGATATCGTAGTCATCCCAATTATTTGCTCTGTTTACCTTTTCTTCTAAACGGATTAAAGATTCTTTCTCGTATTTCCCTTCTAACTCTTTAAAGGCGTGAATGAATAGTTTGACCCTTTTAGAATTCCTTCCAAAATCGTATAAAGGAGCTTGGATTGATTTGCTATTGACTCTAATTCTTCCTGATTGATATTCAATTACAATTTTTTGCCCCCAATGAAATCCTTGAGCATTCTTCCTGGCTTCAATTGATGACTCATCTACGTAAACCAATTCCCAACCCAATTCTTCTACTACATCTTCTACAATCGGGAAGAAAACCGTTTTATTTAGGCTTGTTCTAAACTCTTCCTCGTAATTTGGAGCCAGCCCAAAACTATGCTTCTTATTTATTTCGCTTTCATATTTTTTGAGTTCTCCTCTCATTCTATTTTACTTAATTTTCGAAACAACATGCCCCCCAAATCTTGCGCCAAATATAGGCAATTGCAACCGCCTAACGCTGTATCAACACAACTTAAGACCGGTGGCTAACAACAACAATTCTGCCATTAGTGCATCAATTTATTCCCCTAGGAAACATGTCATAAAACTTTTCCATGCACCTGCGGCCGCGCCAGAAATTGTCTTATAGTCTGGTATTCTTGTAGTAGCTGCCACACAAGGATGCTCACTTCGTTCGGAACCAGACGGTCTAAAAGACTACCAGACTACCGAACTACCAGACTATCTTCGCCCTCATGAACGCAAAGCCACAGGCCTTCCAACGCCTCCTGACCATAATGGATGAACTACGCGAGCAGTGCCCCTGGGACCGCAAGCAAACCTTCCTCTCCCTAAGGAAGCTCACCATCGAGGAAACCTACGAACTCGCCGACGAGCTCCTGAAGGAGGACCTCGAAGGCATCAAGGAGGAAGTTGGCGACATCCTGCTGCATATGGTTTTTTACGCAAAAATCGCCAGTGAGCAGGGAGCCTGGGACATCGCCGACGCCCTCAACGCCGTCTGCGACAAGCTCATCGAGCGTCATCCGCACATCTACGGAGATGTGGTGGCAGAAGATGAAGAAGCAGTGAAACAAAACTGGGAAAAAATCAAACTCGCCAGCGGTAAAGGCAAAAAGACCGTGCTTTCCGGTGTTCCTACCGCGCTGCCCGCCATGGTAAAAGCCATGCGGATGCAGGAGAAGACCGCTCAGTTCGGCTTTGACTGGGACAACGTAGACCAGGTTTGGGACAAAGTCCGTGAAGAAATGGAAGAGTTTCACGAAGCCGAAGACGAGCGCCATAAAGAGGAAGAGTTTGGCGATATCCTCTTCAGTCTCATCAATTATGCCCGCTGGAAGGGTATTGATCCCGAAGCAGCCCTGGAACGCACAAACCTGAAGTTTAGGAAACGTTTCGAATCGGTAGAAAAAGCCGCCGGAGAAGGTGGCTTGGCCGACATGCCCCTGGAACAAATGGAAGCACTGTGGCAAAAGGCTAAACTTGAGTAGGTAAAGTCCCGGAAGAGACGTTTAGCTTAGCGTTGGGTGCAGAACACCGCGAAGCGGTTTCGTAACCCCACGTTTTCGTTGCGTCAATCGTTTCACAACCCTACGTTTTCGTTGCGCATAGTACGCCTATCTCAATGGTCCCGTTCAGGCCACAGGCCGTTCAGCCCGAGTGCGTGCGCCAAACCAACGCAATTGTCTATCTCGTTATGAACACGGTACTGAGAAGTATAATAAACTTCAAAACTCCTCCGTACCTTCGCCCTCCATTTAAAAAATACAATCCCAATATAGCATGAGCAATCCATCCAACTTCGGCCAACACGTACCTCGCAGCTGGCACGGCAATGTATCCGGTGAAGACAGCTGGACGATGTTCAAAGTAATCAGCGAATTCGTCGAAGGCTACGAAGTAATGAACAGCTGTGGCCCTTGTGTATCCATTTTCGGTTCCGCCCGAACCAAGCCCGACCATAAATACTATAAACTTGCCACCGCAATCGGGCAAGCTATGGTTCGCGAGGGCTACGGCGTGATTACGGGCGGCGGCCCCGGCATCATGGAAGCCGGTAACAAAGGCGCCCACCTCGAACGCGGCGCCAGCATCGGTCTCAACATCGATCTACCGTTCGAGACCAGCTCCAACCCTTTCGTTGATCCCGATAAAGACATCGACTTCCGCTACTTCTTCGTGCGCAAAGTGATGTTCGTAAAGTACGCCCAGGCCTTCATCTGCTGCCCTGGCGGATTCGGCACCATGGATGAGCTCTTCGAAGTACTTACGCTTATCCAGACCCGTAAGATCACTAAAGTCCCCGTCATCCTTGTCGGTACGGAGTACTGGGGCGGCATGATTGACTGGATTCGTGAAACCATGGCCGAAAAAGAAAAAACCATCGCCATGGACGATATGGACCTGATCCCCGTAGTGGATTCTCCCGAGGAAGTACTCGCCATTATCAAGGCTTTTTACGAGGAGAAAGGGCACAACCTGGAACCCAACTATAAGCTGTAATGGAATGGTTGCTGCGGTTACGGGCTTGGCAGTTGTTCACGCTTTGCTTGATTATACCTGTCTTAACGGGCCTACTAATTGTAGCATACTTTGAGTACAATTCTCTGGTTAGCACTGACCCCAAGTATCCGGAGCTGTTTGATCTTGAAACAAGAAATTTAGCCTATCCTATAATCGTAGGTGTTACCACCTTACTGTGGTATATGATTGTCAAGCTGGTATGGCAATATCAAGTTGGCACTAAACTGGCGCGTAAACTCCATGCTTATCGGTATGCTTCCCTAATTAGCTTCCGCATCTCTGTACTTGCTCCGCCTTTGGTGCTTTTACTTACCGCCGTATATTTTCTGTTTTGGTTTAGTTCCGTCCATTCGAATGCGCCGGACATTTTTGAGTCTACCGATTTAACCCCTTTAGTACTGGCGGCAATTTTCCTGGTGTCGTGGGTAATCTGTATCTCTTTTCGGTATTTCCATATGATTGCTTTGCTCAACAAAGTCCCAAACCCACGCATCCACCACAGGTCCAGGTCAGAAATCAACTTATTCTTATTGCTATTTTGGCCCATTGGCATCTGGGTACTTCAACCCAACATCAAAGCCTTTCATGAAAAGGTTACCAACAATAAGATAACTGATCACATGATCGATTAGTAACTTTAAGCTGTGAGGAAGCATCTAAAACGGTACTGGAGAAAAGCGCGTAAACCCGTTTTGGCGCTACTGTTTCTGCTCTTTATTTGGTGGCTGTTCTGCCTGCCCAGCCCGCTCTTCAAAGCGCCCCTGGCGACGGAACTATTGAGTAGTGAAGGCGAACTGCTGAGCGCAAGAATTGCGGCCGACGGGCAGTGGCGAATGCCAGCGGCGGATAGTATTTCTCCAAAGCTGATCGCGGCGGTAATCAACTACGAAGACAAGACTTTTAGGCGGCACTGGGGCATCAGTGCGCGTGGTTTTTTCCGGGCGGTACGCGACAACTGGTCCGCCGGACGGGTGGTTTCTGGCGGGTCTACGATCACGATGCAGGTGGCGCGGATGGCAAGGGGCAATAAGGCGCGGACGCTGGTGCAAAAATTGTTAGAGGCAGCGGTCGCTACGCGGCTGGAAGCCGGGTACTCTAAAGACGAGATACTCCGTCTCTGGCTAGCCAACGCTCCCTTCGGGGGCAACGTCGTGGGCGCAGAAGCAGCCACCCGAAGGTATTACGGTCGCTCCCCCGCCGAGCTCAGTTGGGCCGAAGCAGCCACCCTGGCGGTACTGCCCAATAGCCCTGCCCTCATCCACCCCGGGCGCTCCCGCAAAGCCTTACGCTTTAAACGCGACCGATTGCTCGATGACCTGGTTCGAAGCGGAATGCTATCTACCGAAGAAGCAGAACTTTCTAAACTGGAGCCATTGCCCGAAAAGCCCCGTGCACTTCCTCGTGGTGGCGAGCATTTGCTTGAGCGCTTGCGCAAAGCTCATGGTCCTGGCCGGTACCAAAGTAGCCTCAACAGCGGTTTGCAGGCGGAAGTCACCGCCCTGGTCCGTCGTCACCAATCATTGCTTGTCGGCAACCAGGTTCATAACACGGCAGCAATGGTGACGGAAGTATCGACCGGCAGGGTGGTTGCTTACGTTGGTAATTCACCAGACCTTGCACCTGCGTTCGCGCCTGATGTAGACATTATTACCTCTCCCCGTTCCCCCGGCAGCCTCCTAAAACCGATGCTTTATGCCCTTGCCCAGGAAGACGGAAGGCTGATACCCGGAGCGCTGCTACCTGATGTCCCTACGAGCTTCGGCAAGTTTCAACCCGCTAACTTCTACCGAAACTATGACGGTGCTGTACGGGCAAATGAAGCACTCGCAAGGTCCCTCAACATTCCCTTCGTTTACCTCCTTCAGGATTATGGCGTGCCACGTTTTTACGCAGCAATGCGTGGCTACGGTTTCCAGCAAGTAAAACAACCGCCAGAACATTACGGGCTCTCCCTGATTCTTGGCGGGGGTGAGATCACGATGGAAGAAATCAACGGTTGGTTCCTCGGAATGGCCCGGCAGCTTCGCTATTTTTACGCCAGACAGGGGAATTACCACCCGGCAGATTTTGACCGCCCTACCCTGCTTAAGCACCAGCCAAGACCAACATTGGAGGGCACCTCACAATCCCCCGGCCCCATAGGTGCTGGTGCTGGCTACCTCACCCTGGAAGCGCTGACGGAGCTCACGCGCCCAGACGAAACCGGAGCTGCGCTGCGCTTTTCCTCGCGTCGTAAAATTGCCTGGAAAACAGGAACTAGCTTTGGCTTCCGCGATGCCTGGGCCGTAGGCTGCACCCCCGCCTACGTTGTAAGCGTCTGGTCTGGCAACGCTGACGGAGAAGGGAGAGAGGGCCTCGTTGGTGTCCGCGCAGCAGCCCCCTTGCTTTTCAATATATTTCGTGCACTGGACGAACACAGCACCGACGCTCCGGCCTGGTTTGAGCCTCCCTGGGATGATATGGTCAGTCTTCCTACCTGTTCGGTTAGTGGTCAACTTGCCGGCCCTGATTGCCCAGCCGAAGATACTTGGGTCGCTACACATAGCGAACGAAGCACGCCTTGTTCATACCACAAGCGAGTTTTCGTGAACCCACAAAAAGAGTACCGAGTACTTCAGGATTGTGGGCCAGCTCCTGCCTTGCCCCAAAACTGGTTCACTTTGCCAGCCCGGCAAGCCTACTACTACCGGCACCGTCATCCGGATTACCGCCCTTTGCCTCCGTTGCATTCAGACTGCGGCACAGATCCTGCAGCGAACAGCAGCCCCATGCAGTTCATTTACCCTTACGAAAACGGCGTATTGAGTCCGGTTAAGAACTGGAAAGGAGAAACCGAACCCATCTTTTTTGAATTGGCCCATCAGGATGCCCAAACAACCGTTTTTTGGCACCTTGACCAAAAATACCTTGGTGAAACCAAAATCTTTCATAACCTCTCCGTTGAAGTAAAGCCCGGTCGCCATCTCCTCACGGTTGTTGACAAAGCTGGAAACAGGCTCGAACGGCGATTTCAGGTGAACTAAAAGTTAAGTCTACAATAAACTATCGTTTTATTTTTGGCCAAAACCACGCTTGGGCATAACATTTTGATATTCATTGCCATGCCAACATTTAAAAATAAAGGTCACGTATTACTATTTTTTCGAATAAATATTACGTAAAATACAATAAATCGGCATTTTGTTCCACAAACTATGCTAATCTCCTGACCTACTCTGTCTCCTTGAAAGTAACGATCAAGGCTGAACGTAACATTTGATAGTTACGAAAAGTGTCTTATGTTTGTAATATCAATCGGGAATGATTGTGGTGCTCAAAATAAAAAGTCAGACTTTGTCGGCTTTTTAAAGCCATCCAAATACGCTCCCGGTTCTTTACCATTGCATGATCGACTTTAAGCTTTTATCCGGCGGCCCTCAAATGAGGGCCGCTTCTTTTTGTGTCAGGAACCAAAGAATGCAAAACTGTCGGACAACAACCACTAAGCGGTAAAGTATTGATGGGTGCTCAGTCAAATAATACCTTTGCAGTAATCAACCCTCCGCCATGCGTACGATCTTACTTGCCTTATTTCTTTGTTTGGCTTCTACCCTTTTCTCAGGCCCATGGCCCCAAGGAAAAGGTAAAGGCTACTTCAAACTCTATGAATTTTGGTTGAAATTTGACGAACACTACACCAGTTCGGGCGAACTGGATCCAAACGCAACCCTTGGGCTTTACAACACTGCACTCTATGCAGAGTATGGTTTAACTGATCGCCTTACGTGCATCATCAACCTTCCCTTTTACAGCCGCAACGTGGTAAACGCTCAAATCTCCGAAACACGGGGCAATGTCCTCATTCCTGGTGAAGCCATTAGTGGCTTGGGAGACACTGATATTGCGCTGCGGTACGCAATTACCAAGCCCGGCTCACCGATTCCAATTGCTGTAACACTAACGTCTGGCCTTCCACTGGGAGAAGATGCTGGCGGTGAATTAAAAAATCTCCAAACCGGTGACGGCGAATTCAACCAGATGCTTGAGTTCAGCGCTGGGAAAAGCATAGGGAATAATGCTTATGCTACGGCCTCCATCGGCGTCAACAATCGGTCTAATGGATTTAGTGACGAGTTTCGGTTTGGCCTTGAAGCAGGGGTGGCCGTCGCAAACCAAAAAGTTTGGTTGATCAGTCGGCTTACTGGAAGTGAGTCTTTTCAAAACGGAGAAACAGCCGCCACCTTTAGTTCCACTAGTATTTTCAGCAACAATGCCGAATACCTGAGTTTGGGGGGAGAAGTAAACATCTACGTTACCAATAAACTTGGCATCAGCGGAGGTGCAGCCACTGCCCTGAGTGGCCGCGTAATTGCAGCGGCTCCGGCTTATAGTGCTGGCATCTTTCTAGACCTAGGGAAATAAATCTCTGCAGGTTCATGCAATGCGCCACCAATAAACACTATAAATCTTCATTAAAACGGTATCCAACTCCCCAGTTGGTAAGAATGTAGATGGGCTTAGCCGGATCTGGTTCGATTTTGGTCCGTAAGCGATTGATATGAGAATTCACCGTGTGCTCGTAGCCATCAAAATCGTACCCCCAGATTAAGCTCAACAATTTAGAACGATCATAGCTTTTGCCCGGGTTAGCAGCCATTAGGCTCAGTAATTCAAACTCTTTTGGAGACAGGTCAATCCGAGACCCGGCGCTGGTAACCCGGCGCTTATCTAAATCGATGATGAGGTCTCCATAACTATAAATCGGGCCAGAATTCTCGGTTTCCTCCGAGTTTGTTCGTTCAGCCCGGCGGAGCA
>CAYPIM010000123.1:14374-17803 GCA_964410795.1 uncultured Lewinella sp.
TTGTGTTTTCTCCGTGATACTTCTGTGAAGATTAAAGGTAGGCCGAGCAGATACATTTGCAATAATTAATAATGTATCCGGTGGATTCATGTTTTTGATAAACATGGTCGCCATTAAATCTAAGTCCAATGCAAACAGCACTACCACAATTTTTTCGAAGTCCCTTCCCTAGAATACAACTATTATTAAGTTTACTATTTATCGGTTTATCCAGTACGCTTTCAGCTCAGTGTTTTGCTGACGGAGGCACTTTAAGCCTAGAAGATGGTAGTAACATCAATATCATTTGCGCCGGAGACGGCATCAGCGATGCTTTTACTCCCATTGTAGAAGGAGCATCCGGAGACAATTTTGCCTGGGTAATTACATCAGCCGGTGGCAACATACTCGCCGTTCCTCCTGCTCCTCCCTTTGACCTGGAAGGCGAAGGCCCCGGGGCATGCTTTATTTGGTATATCGCTTACGCAGATGGCTTTACCGGCAATATAGCTGTAGGTGCTAATATTTGCGAGTATACCGAAGATGACGGTTGTTTCGACATTTCTAATCATATAACGGTCAATCGCCAAACAGGCGAAGATTGTGGCTCTTTAGAATGTACTGCTTTAAGTAGCGAAATCGCACTGAACGATGGCAGCACTTCTACGACAATTTGTGTAGATGGCACTCCCGACCCTCTCGACATTGTTATGTCAGGGGATTTTGCTGGTCAAAACACCACCTTTATTATTACTGATATTACCGGTACGATTCTGGCGATCCCCGGTGGCACCGGTCCATTTGATCTCGACGGCGCTGGACCCGGAACTTGTGTAATATGGTACCTGGCTTACGACGATGGCCTTGAAGGCCTGGCGGTTAACGAAAGTGCAGACGACCTGATTGGTTGCTTTGACCTATCTAACGGTGTAGTAGTCCAGCGCGATGAAGCACAAGCGGGTGACATTGCACTCGCAACCGGAGGAACTTCCGCTTCCATCTGTGTAGACGGCACTCCTGATCCACTGACCGTAGTAATGTCTGGCGATGCAGCCGGTGACAACTCTACCTTCTTCATCACTGACGCCGTAACCGGCGAAATCCTTGCCGTACCTGGCAACAACGGTCCTTTCGACCTCGACGGTGCGGGAATCGGTGTTTGCGAAATATGGTACCTCTCCTCCTTCGGCGACGTAACGGGCGTAACCATGGGCGCTAGCATCAACGACATCGATGGATGCTTTGATCTTTCCAACCCTATCGTTGTAACTCGCGAAGATTGTTGCATGCTTGATGCGGGTAATATTTTTACTGATGCCACCACTCCTAGCAACATCGTAGTTGTAGCAAACCGTGCCACAGCAAACATCTCTGTCATTGATGCTAGCAGCAATGAATTGATCGGCAACTTCGACTTCCCTGACGGTGGGCAGCCCATGTACGTTGTACACAATGAGACCAACAATACCGCACTCGTAGGTGATTATGAAGGCCGTGTCATCGCTTACGATGCTTCAACCTTCGAGGTGACTGGCCAAGTGGCAGTCGGCGAGGGCGTCTTCCATATGTGGATGAGCAACGACCGCCAACAACTCTGGACGAACAATGAAATCGATCGGAACATTTCAGCAGTCAATCCCACGACTCTTGAAAACCTGGGCACAATTGAGCTGCCAACAGATCTCTTTGACCTGGGTTACCGGCCTCACGATGTAATATTTAGCCCTGACAACCAAAGTGCTTTTGTTACCGTACTGAATACGCTCGAACAAGATTTCGTTATCCGCTACGATGTAGCAACCAGGACCGAGACCCACCGCGTTGGAGTTGGTCTTGACCCTCACGTCTCTTTGACCGATGCCAACGACCTAATTTATGTTGCAGCTCAGTTCTCTGACGAATTGATCGTCTTTAATCGTGCAGACCTCACCGAAGTTACCCGTTTTGAAATTCCAACGGCTCATGGCCTAGGCATGGCTCCGGATGGTTCTCATCTTTACATCGGAAATATTGGCAATGGTGGAGATTCTGCTATCTACACCCTTGAGCTTGCTACAAACACCATCATCGGTGAGCCTGTAGATGCTCCTAATTCCGTTCCTCATAACCTCGCCGTTATCGGAGACCAATTATACCTTACGCACAGTGGTAACGCAAATACTGCTGTGAGCGTCTACAACCTCACGCCTACTCCCGTTTTTGAAAGAACCATTACTGCAGGCAACAATCCTTTCGGGCTTGCAGCTTTCTCCACCGTTACTACTACGGATGTGAGCATCTGCATTGACGATGAGGCAGATCCCATCACCGTAACCATGGATGGAACAGGAAGTGGACCGAACAGCTCCTTCTTCATCACCGATGCCATGTCTGGAGAAATCCTCGCCGTACCTGGAAACAACGGCCCGTTTGACCTTAACGGAGCAGGTGGCGGTGTTTGCGAAATTTGGTACATCGTGTATGAAGACGGCCTAACCGGTTTGGGAATGGGCAGCAACATCGACGATCTCGATGGATGTTTTGATCTCTCCAACGCCATCACCGTGACCCGAAACGTAACCGACGGCGGCGGAATCGCCCTAGCCGACGGTTCTACCGAAACAAGTATTTGTGTTGATGGCGTTGGTGACCCAATCGAAGTGATCCGTGACGGAAACGCTACGGGTAGCAACCGTACCTTCATCATCACCGATGCCAACTCAGGAGAAATCCTCGGCATCCCCGGCAACGACGGTCCATTTGACCTCGACGGCGCGGGTGACGGCGTTTGCGAAATCTGGTACCTGGCCTACGAAGACGGCCTTGAAGGCCTCGCGATGGGTAATAACATAACCGACCTCGAAGGTTGTTACGACCTCTCTAATCCTGTTACCGTTATTCGCCAATCTCCCGACGGTGGCACGGTAGCTACTACAGGTGGAGCTACTGAGTTTACGGCTTGCGCCGGTGACGTTGTTGTTCCGGTCAGCTTTTCAACCACTGCAACGGCCCTTAGCTACTGGTACGTAATTACCGATGCTGACGACAACATCCTCGAGTCAATGAACTCCATCGGAGTAACCGAACTTGATCTTAGTGGAGCACCTGCGGGCGAATGTCACATCTGGGGATGGAGCTACCGTGGAGAAGGAGATCCCGTTCCTGGAGAAAACATTTCTTCCCTTACCGATGGCGACTGCGAGACCATTTCTACTAACTTCATCACCGTGACGCGTTTGGGCGCGGACGCAGGTGCAATTGCTTTGGACGGAGGAGCAGTGGAAGCCACCATCTGTGCTGACGGCACCCCCGATCCACTGACGGTAGTAATGTCTGGCGATGCAGCCGGTGATAACTCTACCTTCTTCATCACTGACGCCGTAACCGGTGAAATCCTCGCTGTACCCGGCAACAATGGTCCTTTCGACCTCGACGGTGCAGGGGAAGGCGTTTGCGAAATCTGGTACCTCT
>CAYPIM010000124.1:0-17746 GCA_964410795.1 uncultured Lewinella sp.
CACGGGTTACGAGACGGCCACGGTTGATACCACGGCTTACGAGGTAGTCAGCAACACCTTTAGCACGACGCTCAGACAAGCCCTGGTTAGAACCTGCAGAACCTACAGAAGAGGTGTGAGAGTTGATCTGGATGCGAATGTTTGGACGCTCACGGAGGAGGTTCAGGAGACGGTCGTCTACAACACGGCGAGCTTGAGCGTTGAGTGACGCGCTACCGTTTGCGTAGTTGATAGGAAGAACGTTGTAGCTGGTCAGCTCACAGTCGATCTCTTCGTAGCTGCTAAGGCCACCTTTAGAGGTCATTACTTCTTTGGTGATCTCGGTGTACTGAGCAGGAACAGTTTCAGTGCTTACGGAAGCAGGAACATCAACAACACGCTTAGTGATGGTTTCGTAAACTGGGTCAACGTCGATCGTACGTACTTCAGCAGCAGTAGCAACTACTTCCTTAGTGTAGGTAGAAGTCTGGCCAGGTACACGGTCGGTGCTAGAAGAAGCATCGGTAGCGAGACGCTGAACAGGAACGGTGCGGTACTCAGCTTCGTAAGTGCGGTAACAAAGAACCTGACAGTCGTTAGGGTTGTCAGACTCACAACCTTCGTAAGCGGTGGTTTCCCACTGGCTAAGCTCAGGCTTAATGAGAACACGCTCGGTAGCGTCGGTGAAGGAAGCGGCACGGATGCTCATGGCCTCAGCCGGAGACTGTGATTCGTAAGACATCGTTTCGGTACGGAAGGATGCTGGAACGAATTCGTAGCGCTTGTAGCCCTCTTTTACCATTACACGTTCCGTTACGTTCTTGTAGGTAGCAGGAACTACAGAAAGGCGCTTGTAAGAAGGTGCAGTCTGGATGCGAACGTTTTCCGTCTGGTATACGTCGGGCGTTACACAACGAACGTAGCACTTGTTTGGATCCGGGTTAGAAGGAAGCTGCTGGGCCTGCGCAGTGAATGCGGAGAATACCATAGCAATTATAAGAGAAATAGAAAGTCTCATAAAGGAAAGTTGATGATTTTAAAATAAGAGTAGTTACTCGTTTGAATAGGCGACGACTGATTTGTCGTTTGCGCTACAAATATAGAGTTAGAATAGTTGTTGAGTATGTTATTCTGGTGACGAACAAGCACTTACGTACTACATACTGCATGGAATGAGGCGCAAAGATGGGGCTAAACAACCCATTCCACAAGCAATTTGACGGTAAAGAAACTTTTTAGTCACTCATTTTTTGACTTTTTTTTCCTTAAAATGGTGTTGAGTATGGATTTCGAGGTGTTTTACTAGTATTTGTCGGTGTTTACCCCGATGAAAAAAAATGTTAATTCTTGTCTGTAATTGTAAACGCGACGTACTGATCCCCAGAGGGTGAGCCCAGTTTTCCGCCGCCACAGGCTACAACGATATATTGCTTGCCAGCAATGGCGTAAACTGAGGGAGTTGCATATCCTGCGGCAGGTAATTTGGCTTGCCACAACATTTCGCCTGTTTTAGCGCTAAAGGCTCGGATCTTTTCATCTAATGTGGCAGCAATGAACACAAGCCCGCCGGCAGTGACAACGGGGCCGCCATAGTTCTCACTGCCGGTATTGGATATACCTTGAGCTACGAGTTCCGGATGCTCTCCAAGAGGGACTTGCCACCGAATTTCCCCTTCGACTAGATCAATGGCCGTTAAAGTCCCCCACGGAGGAGCAATTATTGGGTAGCCATTGCTGGTTTCTATTCGTTGGTATCCATCGAAGACATAAGGGTAAGGCCAATCTGGTCGAGTATTTGTGCCGTTGGTTTTTTTTGCAGGGCGTTTGTCGATGTCTCTTTCCCTTTTAATGTTGAGCAACCAGTCTGCCAATTGTTCTATTTGTTCTTCTTGTAGCCAGTCAAAAGCAGGCATTGCCCCTTGCCCGTTGCGGACAAGTGCCGTAAAGGATTTTTTATCATAACGGCTACCAATATTAATTAAGGGCGGGCTGGTAAATACGCCACCACCTTTCAGGCGGGCACCGTGGCAGCTTTGGCAGGCCATGGTGAAAACGGCGTGCCCGGGGCTTAGGTCGGCCATAGCCCCAGCTGGGTTCATTTTAAGTAGCCAGGGCATTTCGTTCGCGTTTACGTAAAGAAGTTGGCTTTGGGGGTCCCAGGCGGCTCCTCCCCATTCGGCCCCCCCATCCAGACCAGGAAAAATAACTGTGCCTTTTTCACTTGGGGGATTGAACTGGCCACCATGGTTGATGCTGGAAAGTAATGTGCGGACTTCCTTATTGATTGTGTCATTAAAAGGATAGAGGTCTTCCTTTTCAATCCGTTGCCTTGCAAATGGAGGAGGGGAAACAGGGAGTGGTTGAGTAGGACTGGTATACTCGCCAAGTAAGTTAGAAGCGGGGTAAGGCTTTTCTTCGACGGGAAACAATGGCTCTCCGGTATCGCGGTCGAGTAGGAAGACATGCCCTGACTTGGTCGTCTGTGCAACCGCATCACGCGCTTCTCCTTTATGGTCAACGGTAATAAGAACGGGCGTGGCGGGTAAGTCGCGATCCCAAAGATCATGGTGGACCGTCTGAAAATGCCAAATTCGTTCTCCATTTTGGGCGTTCAACGCAAGGATGCAATTAGCAAAGAGATTATCGCCAGGGCGGTTGCCGCCGTAGAAATCCCAACTTGCAGAGCCAGTAGGTATGTAGACAATGCCTCGGTCATTGTCCAGACTGAAGCCAGCCCATGCATTTGCTCCACCGTTTTTGTGGTCAATTGGGTTGGGCCAGGTGGCTGCTCCGGTTGTGCCAGGTTTGGGAAGCGTATGAAAAATCCAGGCCAACTCGCCGGTATGCACGTTGAAGGCACGGATATGCCCAGGTGCAGCCCCAAGGCCTTCACTTACACGGCCCCCCATAATAATAAGGTCTTTATAAATGATGCCCGGAGTGTTCGATACGATGAACTGGTTTTGGGCCTCCTCTCCGAGCCCTGTTTTAAGGCTAACTCTTCCTCCATCTCCAAAGGAGGTAACGGACTTTCCTGTGTTGGGGTCAAGACTATACAGCCAAGGACCGGCTGCGTAAAACAACCTTTGCACCTGCGTGCCCGCCATATCTTCCCCTTCGTAATAGCTGAGGCCGCGGTTGTTGCCCATGCCAAACATGCGCTCATCATGTACGGAGGGATCGAATACCCACTTCTCTTTTCCGGTCTCGGCGTCTACCGCGAAACATTTTAGACGAGGATTAGATCCATAGAGTATGCCGTCAATGATGAGCGGATTACACTGGATTTGCCCACGGCCCGCAGAATCTATATCTCCGGATGCATAAGACCATGCAAGAGAGAGTTGAGCAACGTTTTCTACGTTTATCTGGCGGAGCCCGGAGTACTGTGTAGTGCCAGGATCACCAAGATAGTGCTCCCAATTGCTGTCCGGAACCATATCGTTACCTTCGGGAGAACACGAATAAAGAAAGATGAGGAGAAAAGTTAAATTCAAGTATTTCATCTGCCTGGCTTTATGGATGTAATATAGGTTAGAAATTTTCCAACAAGAAAGCTGCACTCCACTCGGTTCAGCGAGATGATTTTTGCTGAACTCTTTTTGGGGCTAACTTCATTAAACAAGTCTTGCTGTGGTGGTGGTGATGCCTACATTTTTGCCTCGCTCGGCACAAAAATGTCCTGGTCAAAATTTTTCACCTCTAGAGGCCGAGGGCCGAATAAACTAAACCCTATTCCCCATTCATACCTTTACCCGGTATGCAAAGATTACTAACCTTGGTTCTTTTACCTTTTTTGCTGTTGGCTTGTACCACAGAAGAAGAGAGTCGTTCCGTTGAAAATACCCCCTTTTTTGACTTGCGTGGCTTCATTTCCGCAGAAACGGAACGGTTAAGTACCGCTAAAACTAAGGTGGAGAAAACAATACACCTAAATGGAAAGACAGAAACCAAGGAGATCGAAGGCATGAACTTTGCCAATGATCTCCGTCTGTTTCGGGAAGCGGATATTAACAAGCCCGCTTGGTTCGATAAATATGAGACGCAGGAGAAAGCGCTGTCTGCTGGCCATGTCCTGACCAGCTATTTGGCAACAGATAGTAGTTTGATTGTCCGTCGCCTAATGGTTGAAAAAGACCAGGGAGCAACGACGAAAATTGAGATTGAGCGACACACAGGAACAGTACTCTCTGACGGCCGTCATCTATTAACCTATGAGCCAGCACGTGGCTATGATGTAGTGACGAACCAAAAAAATAAATTTGGCGAAGACGTCGTGGCTAAAATAAGTGTACGCTGGTAGAAGGTGGCAAAAAAAATGAGGTAGTGCCACCACAGCACCACCTCAGCCCTAACCAAATAAAACCAAATTAAAAAGTAAGGAACAACGGGCTGTTGCCCTTACCGTTGTTTCAAAGATAAGTGCTTATTGTATGAAAGTTCATAAGAAACACGCTGAAATATTGTCCGAACTTTAAATGGGCCGTTATTAGCGTTGTAGAATATTGAACGGCAGAAAGTGCTTTGTGTGAAATTTAACCTTGTGTTTTGCAAAACGAGTTGATTTTGCTTTTTTTGATACATGGGCTAAAATTCTTGCATTCATACTCCTGCGAAATTTTGTTTGGGCTGTGGGCTTTAATCATTGTTAAAATTTTAAATCACTCAGAGGTATGCTTTTCTCTTTCATTTGCTATTTTTCTTTTCGCTCGGGAGTAAACCCTTTTGGCATCGTAAAAAGAACTCTTTTATGTCTTTTACTTCTGTCCGCCTCCTCTGGTCTTACGGCGCAGGAAAACGATGCTTTTACCATCAAACAGATTTATGACAAGGTGCTAACAGAGGGGGAGTGCTACGATTGGCTGCGCCATTTATGTAAAGATATTGGGCCGCGGCTGGCAGGATCTCCAGGTGCAGAAGCGGCGGTCTTCAGTATGAAACGCTTAATGGACACACTTGGCTTTGATACCGTTTACCTGCAACCGTGTACCGTTCCTCGTTGGGACCGTGGCGCACCCGCAACGGGGCGGGTTGTCAATAATTCGGTGATCGGTACAGAAGAGCTAAACGTTACAGCACTCGGTAATTCAATTGGCACAGGACCGGCTGGGGTTACTGCGCCAATAGTAGAGGTCTTTAGCCTTCAGGAAGTTGAAGAAATGGGAAGAGCTGGCGTTGCTGGCAAGATTGTGTTTTTCAACCGTCCGATGGATCCGACCCAGACGCAGACCTTCCGCGCCTACGGCGGAGCAGTGGATCAACGTGGGAATGGTCACATTGTCGCGTCGAGGTACGGAGCCAGGGCCGTACTCGTTCGTAGTATGACAACAGGCTTAGACGATATTCCTCATACCGGAGCTGTTGCGCCCGCTGAGGAAGGAATGGCTATCCCCGCCATTTCAGTTTCAACGAATGATGCGGAGAAACTCAGTTGGTTGCTTAAGCAAGGGGAGGTTCGTATCCATCTCCAATCCAACGGGCGCAACCTACCACCGGTACCTAGCTTTAACGTTATTGGAGAAATAAAGGGTAAAGAATTTCCCGAGGAAATTATCCTGGTAGGAGGTCATCTTGACAGTTGGGACGTCGGGGAAGGCGCACACGACGATGGAGCAGGCATTGTACACTCCCTCCAGGTCTTACCGTTGTGGCAAAAAATTGGACATAAGCCCAAACGCACCTTTCGCTGTGTGCTTTTCATGAACGAAGAGAATGGACTTGCTGGAGGCCGAGCTTACTGGCGAGAGAGCAACGCAAAGAAAGAGTTTCACCTGGCGGCATTAGAATCCGATAGCGGAGGCTTCACGCCGCGTGGCTTCAGTGCGCAGGGAAGAGAAGATGTTTTTACCAAAGATTTTCGCCGCATCAATGAATGGCTGCCACTGCTTGAACCCTATGGGCTCAGTTTTAGTAGTGGTGGCTCGGGGGCAGACATCTCCGGTCTGAAATCCCAAGGAGGCTTACTAATAGGTTTTAAGCCAGATTCTCAGCGCTACTTTGATTTCCATCATACTGCAACCGATGTTTTTGAAAACGTGAACAAAAGAGAACTTGAATTGGGCGCAGCTTCCATAACTTCGCTCCTATACTTAATTGATAATTATGGCCTCCGCTAACCCCGAACGTGTTCAACTCCACGAGCTTTCTTTCCGACCCTTTTTAACGGAAGGAGAGATAAAAGATAGAGTCACCCAACTAGGCCAGGAACTTGCTTATCGCTTAGCCGGGGGGAAACCGAGTTTTCTGGTAATGCTCCGTGGCGCTTTCATCTTTGCGGCTGATCTCATTCGGGCTTCCGGAATGAACGGTGAGGTGTCATTTGTCCGGACGAGCAGCTATCACGGTACAGAAAGTGAAGGGAAAGTAAGAATGCACCTTGCCCCGGAAGCCAGTGCGGTAACGGGAAAAGATGTAGTGCTGATTGAAGACATCGTGGACAGTGGCCTCACCATGCAGGCTTTTTTGCCGGAGTTGGAAAAATTAAATCCTAAATCAATTACGCTTGTGACCCTGCTGCATAAACCAGAAGCGCAGCGGGTAGAGGTAAATATTGATCTTGTTGGCTTCGTCATCCCGCCGAAGTTTGTGGTGGGCTACGGGTTGGACTATGATGGACGTGGCCGGCATTTGGCCGGTATTTGGCAGTTGGCTGAGGACTTTTAACCACTGCATATAAACATGTTTATATGTGAATCATGTACTAACAACAAATAAATGATGCTAAACCTAAGAAGAATCACCCCCTCTGATAACGCTGCGATGGCCAGCGTCATTCGTACAGTAATGCCCGAATTCAGCTGCGTGGGGGAAGGCTTTTCCATTAACGACCCGGAGGTGGATGACATGGCAGGTGCTTATGGTGAAGAAGACGCCGATTTCTTCGTAGTGGAGCATGAAGTAGGTGGGCCCGCAGGTGCAGGGGAGGGTTTTTCGGGAACCGTGGTCGTA
The DNA here is from genome assembly GCA_964410795.1 of uncultured Lewinella sp. Lineage (GTDB taxonomy): Bacteria > Bacteroidota > Bacteroidia > Chitinophagales > Saprospiraceae > Neolewinella. The sequence continues at coordinate 6,928 of CAYPIM010000124.1, forward strand.
GGCGGCGCAGGCTTTGCCCCACTGACGGGTGGCGATGGTACCGTCTGTGAACTACGTAAAATGTACATCCTTAAAGAAAGCCGTGGCTGCGGCGGTGGCCGCCTCCTGATGGATGCTTGTATGGAAGGGGCCCGCTCTGCAGGTTATACGAAAATGTACCTGGAGACAGTGGCCGCTATGACGGATGCTGCTGAAGTATATAAAAAGTACGGTTTTGAACCTCTGGCGTGGCCAATGGGAAAGACCGGCCACGGTGGGTGTGATGTATATATGGTAAAAGATTTGTAGAATGGATTCGGCCATTAAAAACGGGGCTAAACTTTTTTGAACCTAACACCGCTCTTAAACGAGCTTTGCGCCTCGCATTAGCGACCATGGGAACGGTTGATTGAAATTGTCGTTTCCCTGTTGTCGTTGGTCGAATAGGTAGTAGCGATGCAATTACTTTTACCATCTTCAGCTAATGAAAGCTGCAATTCGACATCGCTACGGCCCAATTTCCACCATTGAGTTCAAGGATGTACCCGTTCCTACTCCTGGCAAAGGGGAGGTGTTAATAAAAGTACACGCAACGACCGTGAACCGCACCGACGCAGGAGTAGTGACCGGCAAGCCATTGATTTTTCGTTTGTTTGTAGGCGTACCGAGGCCACGCTATCCCGTTTTGGGTACGGACCTCGCCGGAGAAATCGTAGAAGTTGGCCAGGGAGTCAAGGCTTATGCAAAGGGAGATAAGGTGTTTGCCTTCAATGATAATGGTTTACCTTCTCAGGCGGAGTACTGTTGTCTTCCTTCGGATAGCCCAAAACTTTCTAAAATGCCGGAAGGAGTAGACTTCTTAACGGCTGTATCCAGCTTAGAAGGACCACACTACGCCCGCAATTCTATACGCGCTGCTGGTGTGAAAAAGGGACAGAAAATACTTGTGCACGGAGCGACCGGCGGAATCGGATCCGCGGCCGTACAACTCCTTATCCACTACGGTGCCCAGGTGACGGCTACCGCCCCGACCGACCACTTGGACACCATCCGGGCCCTTGGCCCGGAGCGCGTCATCGACTGGCAACGGCAAGACCTAAGCGCCGCGGGTAATAATTTTGACTTCGTCTTTGATACCGTAGGTAAGAGTAGTTTCAGTATCTGTAAGCCGTTGCTCAGTGCCCACGGAGCCTATCTCTCTTCGGAACTCGGCCCACGCAACGAGAATCCTTTTCTAGCCATGACCGGCTTGCTGCAGAGTGGCCGACGCGTCATCTTTCCCATCCCCACGGACATCCCTGAAACCCTTAACCTTATGCGAGAACTGTTGGCTGCAGGGACATACCGGCCGTTGATTGACCGTGTCTATCCACTTTCGAAGGCCGCTGAAGCCTACAGTTATGTAGCAACAGGGCAAAAGATCGGGAATGTTGTTTTGCGGGTAGGGCAGGATTGATTCAGGGGGCAAGCCGAAGAGGTATGCCCGGAACAAGGGGGAAAGATTGAATGCGCTAAGACATTACCCAATCTGTTCGGTAATCAGATCTCCCATCTCCTCTGTGCCTACCTTCACTTTAGGGCGGAGGTCCTCCGTTCCTTTACCAGATTCTAAGGTGGCGTTGACGGCGGCTCGAATTGCATCGCCCTCATTTACAAGCCCTAGGTGATCCAGCATCATCGCCGCGGAGAGAATAGTCGCTACCGGGTTGGCTCGGTCCTGCCCTGCGCCCTCCGGCCATGAACCGTGGATGGGCTCGAACATCCCAACCTTAGAACCTACGCTGCTGGATGGCAGCAAACCAAGAGAACCTGCCAGTACGCTAGAGGCGTCGGAGAGAATATCGCCAAACATATTACTCGTAACAATTACGTCGAACTGAGCGGGGTTCAGGATCAGCTGCATTGCAGCATTGTCCACAAACATGAAGCCGAGCTCAATGTCCGGATAATCAGCAGCCATCTCACGGGTAACTTCGCGCCAGAGGCGCGAGCTTTCCATCACGTTGGCCTTGTCTACCAGCATGAGTTTTCCCTTGCGTTTCCCCGCTGCCTCGAAGCCCATCTTAACGATACGTTCAATTTCCGGACGGGTGTACAGGCAGGTGTCGAAGGCCGTGTCGCCGCCGTCTCGGCGGCCTTTTTCGCCGAAGTAGATCCCGCCGGTAAGCTCCCGGACGATTAGCATGTCTACGCCTTCCATTCGCTCGGGCCGTAACGGACTAAGATGCGTGAGCTCTTTGTAGCCAGCAACCGGGCGGAGATTGGCGTAGAGACCAAGCTCCTTGCGTAGCCGTAGTAGCCCCTGCTCGGGCCGGACGGTTGCCGAAGGGTCGTTGTCAAACCGAGGATGACCAATGGCGCCGAAGAAGATCGCATCGGAGCGCTTACACAAATCTAGGGTCTCTTCCGGTAGTGGATTACCGGTTTCATCAATGGCTACTGCGCCTACGGGCGCAAAGTCAAAGCGAAATTTATGGCCGAATTTGTAAGCGACCTGGTTCAGAACTTTGATGCCTTGTTTGATTACTTCGGGGCCGATGCCGTCGCCGTCGAGTACTGCTATGTTGAAATTTGCCATATCTTTATTGTTGTTGCTGAGGCGCGCGAAGGTAAGGGTTGTAGTTGAGCTCCTATATATTCCCTGCAACGAATCAAATGTTGTAAACGTTTAGCTAGTATGGCTGCTATCAAAAAAAAATCCGAAAAGCGGGTCGTCTCCAAAGAGACGTACTTTAAAATGCTCGCAAGTTCCGAGGATAAGATGGAATATGTTGACGGAGAGATTGTTATGATGGCTGGGGGGGCGAAAAACCATACTACTATTGTTGATAATGTTTATTTTCAGCTCCGTTCTAACCAAGGAAAGTGTCGGGCCTGGTCTAGTGAGGCCGGCGTTTCAATCAGTAACCTGAATCGGTATTACTTTCCTGATGTTTCCGTTGTCTGTGACGATAAGAGCCAATTCAACGAAGAAGCTAATATCGCCCAACTTCTGAACCCTTGCCTGCTAGTCGAAGTAGTCTCTGCATCCTCCTCCGACCGAGATCGTACCGAAAAATTCCGTGCCTACCGCCAGTTGGAGTCGTTCAAAGAATACATCTTAATCGATAGCCGTAGTTACCTGGTCGACGTATTTTACCGCGAGTCTTCCGAATATTGGCATTTTCGCTCTTACACCCAACCAGAACAATTGGTGAAAATTCATACGCTGGGTATCGAGTTGCCCGTATCACTATTTTACGAAAATGTAATCTTCGAGTAAGCGTAATTTCCATTTACGTGAGCGAAAAGTCAACCCGCTCCTGCTCAAATTTTTGGATAAGATTACTCTGGTTAAGCAGGTAGTCGATATCGTCGTAGCCGTTGATGAGACAGGTCTTTTTGTAACTGTCAATGTCGAAAGTTGACACCGTTCCTGTAGTTTCGTTTTTAAAAGTTTGCGCTTCCAGGTCGACGGTAAATTCAGCGGCTGGGTTGTTTTCGATGGTCCGGAAAACCTCGTCGAGTAAAGCGGGAGATACCACCAGCGGAAGAATGCCATTATTGAGGGCATTACCCCGAAATATGTCGGCAAAGTAGCTAGAAACCACTACCCGAAAACCGTAGTCTCCGATGGCCCAAGCCGCATGCTCCCGGCTGGATCCACAACCGAAGTTGGCTCCTGCAACCAGTATTTGACCAGTATAGATCGGGTTGTTCAGTACAAAGTCTTCCTTTGGCTGGTTTTGTTTGTCGAAGCGCCAGTCCCGAAAGAGGTTCTCACCGAAGCCATCACGCGTTACGGCCTTCAGGAAGCGAGCGGGGATTATCTGGTCAGTATCGACGTCCTCAATGGGAAGGGGGACGGCAGCGGAGGTTAGTTTTTTGAAGGGTTGCATTATTGATTTTTTAGTTTGGTCTGTATCCCGTAGGGATTTTATTAGGGTAACCCGGGACATCTTCCTGGGTTATTGACTCCTGCCACCTGTACCGTCGCGGCGCTGAGCGCCGCCTGAGATCGAGTCGGTGAGCAGTGTCCTTACCCCGGACGAAGCGTAGCGTAGTCCGGGGTTACCACTGGGTAACGCCTACGGCGTAAAGCGCTTCGGAGCTGGGCTATCACACCAATTCCCGCACATCCGTCACCTTCCCCGTAACCGCAGCAGCCGCAGCAGTAAGCGGCGAAGCCAAAATAGTACGAGCACCAGGCCCTTGGCGGCCTTCAAAGTTGCGATTAGAGGTAGAAACACAGTATTTACCTGCGGGGACTTTGTCTTCATTCATACCCAGGCAGGCGGAGCAGCCTGCTTCTCGGAATTCAAAACCGGCGGCGACGAGCTTCTGGTCAAGCCCTTCGGCAATAGCTTGTTTTGATACTTGCTGAGAGCCAGGAACTACAATGGCCGTTACGCCATCCGCTACTTTCCGATCACCGACTAGGCCGACGACGGCACGCAGATCTTCGATGCGGGAATTGGTGCACGAACCAATGAAAACATAGTCGATCGGCTGGTTTTCCAGTGGAGTGCCGGCTTCGAGACCCATGTATTTCATGGCTTTGTCGATGCTGGCTTTGTTGTGTACCTCGGAGCTAACGGGGATGGCGTCCTTCACGCCCATTCCCATACCAGGGTTGGTGCCATAAGTGACCATCGGGGTAATGTCTTCCGCTTTGTAGTTAAGCTCCACGTCAAATTGAGCACCTGCTTCCGTAGGTAGTGTTTCCCAGTAGGCCCGTGCGGCATCCCAGTCTTTTCCTTTGGGGCTGAACTCGCGCCCTTCTAGGTAGTCAAAGGTCGTTTGGTCAGGGGCGATAAGACCTCCACGAGCCCCCATCTCAATGCTCATGTTGCAGATTGTCATTCGGCCCTCCATACTAAGGGCACGGATGGCGGAACCCGCGTATTCCACAAAGTAGCCCGTACCACCACCGGTGCCGATTTGGCTGATGACGTATAGGATGATGTCTTTAGCAGTGACGCCGGGAGAAAGGTCGCCGTCGACGCTGATCCGCATTTTCTTGGGCTTGGTCAGCAACAGACACTGCGTCGCCATCACTTGCTCCACCTGGCTGGTACCGATGCCGAAGGCAATGGCGCCGAAGGCACCGTGGGTACTGGTGTGACTGTCTCCGCAGACCATCGTAATGCCAGGGCGTGTAATGCCCAACTCCGGGCCAATAACGTGCACGATACCTTGGTAAGGATGACCCAGGCCGTAAAGTGGAACGTCAAATTCAGCGCAATTCTCGGTAAGCATTCGCACCTGCTTGGCGCTTAGCGGTTCGCTGATCGGTTTGTGTTGGTCAATTGTAGGAACATTGTGATCCGCCGTAGCAACGATACGATCTTTGCGCAATAGCGGTAGTTTGCGGCGGCGCAAGCCGTTAAAGGCTTGTGGGCTGGTCACTTCGTGAATCAGGTGACGGTCGATGTACAACACCTGATTGCCACCGGGTATTTCGGTGACGACGTGGGCATCCCACACTTTGTCAAATAACGTTTTGGCCATGGTCTACGGGGGCTTTAAAGTTGTTGAGACAAAGGTAGGAAAACCAAGCGGCGGAATTTGTCACGGATTTGCAGCTTTTTACGGCGCGGACGCAGGTGCAAAAATTGGTTTAAGGCCCGCTTGAAGCAAAACATGAGTCATCCCCGAACCCTTAGAAACCGCTCAATTGAATTATTCTGTTTTTTTGGGCATTGCGAAGATGATAGCGTTCTTGGGCTGATCGTTGGAAACGTATGGCTTACCAAGGATGTCATTCCCCTTAAGTTTGTAGTGCGCGACGCAGGCGGCCACCCAGGGCTCCGCTGCTGGATGACTCTTGTAAGTCTTTGCGCTACAGTAGATGTCGCGTGCCTTTGTTTTGATACACTGATATCCGGGATATTTCATGGTAATGAATTTAGTGGTAACGAACAGAAGACGGTTTTTTTGCAGTGGGCGAAGGCCATCCTCGGAACAATAAATGAATACCACAAAATTCGGCCCGGGCCACTGCTGTCACAAGGGTGATTTTACGTGAATTGTACAGGTGAATTCCCCCTTTCGTTTATGTCGTACCTCCTTCGTTCAGGTCTGAGCTTTAAAAACTTATCATTGCACCCGCGTCCCCGCCCATATATTTGCACTTCAACAAAAAAGCCACTAGATGCTCTTCCGACTTTTCGCGCTGCTACTTATTCTTTTACCCCAACTCCTTTTAGCCTGGGGGGCCAATGGCCACCGCATAGTAGGGAAAATTTGCTACGACAACCTAAGTCCCGAGGCCCGTAACCGAGTAGATGTGGCTATGGGGGATAACTACCTCGCCCAGCTAAGTAATTGGCCCGATTACATCAAGGCTGAGAAAGGCTGGGATTTCGCAAAACCCTGGCATTATATGACTATTCAGCCTGACCTGTCGGTCGCTGATGTAAACCTAAAAAACAGTGCCCGTCCTAAGATAGACGACGTCCGCGAAGGCATTGAACTCATGGTCAATATCCTGAAAGGAGATAAAAACGCACGCAATAAAATGACGGCGTTGATGGAAGAAAACAAGGTGAAACCGCTAGCGGGCTCATTGGACGCAACGGCCCTTGCTTTTTTAATTCACTTCATCGGTGATGTTCATCAGCCCATGCACGTTGGTAAAAATCGTGACCAGGGAGGAAACAAAATCTCCGTTTTGTTCTTCGGGGAGCGCAAAAATCTACACTCCGTCTGGGACAGCAGCATCATCGAGCACGAAAAACTGAGCTACACCGAATTTGCCACCTTTGCTTCCATCCACACCCGCTCGCGCAAAGCCAAATGGGAAAAAGATGGCTTGGAAACATGGATCAACGAGTCTGTCGTGCTTCGCGAACAACTCTATAACACCCTCTATGACCGTACGGACCGCGAAACCGGCCTCCCGGATTTTTCCTGGAATTACCAGCACGATTTCTTACCTGTTGTAGAGGATCGTTTAGCCGCAGCAGGGTACCGGGCAGCGGCACTGCTGAATGGAATTTATCAGTAGCAATTTCTTCTACGGGGTAGATTATGTTGTGGTAGAATATACGAGAACTTAAATGCTGATCGTCAAATGCTTCGCTACGCCGCCGCATTAGCCGCAATCATCTCCTCTAAATCATCATCCTCGACTTCCTTCTTCCCGTCGGCAATGAGGAGGAATTCCTGGTAAAGAGAATCTAACTGGACTTTGGTAACGTTGTGGCCCAGGTTCTTGAAGCGGTAGGCCAGCGCAGCACGCCCGCTACGGGCGGTAAGCACTATTCGGGATTCATCCACGCCAACTTCCGCTGGGTCGATGATTTCGTAGGTGTCTCGTCGCTTGATCACACCGTCTTGGTGAATGCCAGAGCTGTGCGCGAACGCATTATCTCCCACAATCGCTTTGTTCGGCTGCACCACCATTCCCATGCTTTCGCTAACGAGGTGGCTGGTCTCCAATAGTAGTTTACTGTTGATATTAGTGTGCATCCCGAGGTGATCATGCTGCCGCATAATCATCACTACTTCTTCGAGGGCGGTATTGCCGGCGCGTTCACCGATACCGTTTATGGTACATTCAATTTGGCGTGCTCCCCCCATCGCTCCAGCGATGGAGTTGGCGGTTGCCAGGCCCAGGTCATTGTGGCAATGCGTACTAAGGGTACACTTATGGATTCCGTTTACGTTGTCGCGCAGGAAGGCAATCTTTTCCATGTACTCATTCGGTAGGCAGTAGCCAGTTGTATCAGGGATGTTAAGTACCGTAGCTCCGGCATCAACGACGGCCTGAATGACACGAGCCAGAAATACATTGTCCGTCCGGCCAGCATCTTCTGCGTAAAATTCTACGTCTTCCACGAAGCGTTTAGCATATTTTACGGCTTCCACCGCCCTACGGATGATCTCGTCCGGAGTAGTACGAAGTTTGTACTGAATGTGGCTGTCAGAAGTGCCGATCCCCGTGTGGATGCGGGGGCGTTTCGCCGTTTTTAAGGAGTCCGCTGCAACTTCGATGTCTTTCTTCACCGCACGGGTAAGCGCACAAACAACGGGCTCGGATACCGTACGACCGATTTCGCGGACGCTTTGGAAATCACCCGGGCTCGAGATGGGGAAGCCAGCTTCGATTACGTCAACACCTAATAATTCAAGCTGGCGGGCAATGACCAGTTTTTGAGAAGTATCCAGTTTGCAACCTGGAACCTGCTCTCCGTCGCGGAGGGTGGTGTCGAATATTTGAATTTGGTTAGTATTCATAAGCGCTCATGCCCCTATTTGGTGGGCGTTTCTATCTTTACGGCTCCGAAGGTAGTGCCTTGATTTGGTCAGAACGATAAAATTAAGATTTTACGGCGGAGTATTTATTGTCTATCCTGTCTATAAAACCTCATAATTGCTACACCGTGCAAAGGTAGTTTGTTTCACAAACATTTGTCTTATAGTGATTTATCTAAAGATGTAATACAATGCCAAAACAGAAGACGGACGACCTATTAAAGCTGGTTGCTTCCTTAAATCGTGCGGAGAAAAGACATTTTCGGTTGTTTGTTAAGCGTAATCAGCAGGCAGATGCTGAAATTCTGTTCCTTCAACTCTTCAATATTCTGGAGCGGACGGGCGAATATGATGAGGAATACCTGTTGAAACGGATTAATGGAATCAAGAAAACTCAACTCTCCAATCTGAAAGCCCACCTTTATAAGCAGCTGCTAACCAGCCTGCGCTTGCTTAACCGCAATAAGGACGAGGCTATTTTACTACGTGAAAACCTCGATTATGCACGTATTCTCTATAATAAAGGTCTCTATCGCCAGAGTTTGGATATTTTAGATAAGACGAAAAAACGTGCCCGTAACATCGAAGTGCACACCGTTGCACTGGAGATCGCTCAGTTCGAAAAACACATCGAAGGCCAGCATATCACCCGTAGTATTGAAAACCGCGCCGAAGAACTAGGAGAAGAATGTACCCTTTTGGCCACTAAAATCACTGATACTGATGCCTGGTCTAACCTGGCCCTTCGTCTTTACGGCCTCTACCTGAAACTTGGCCTGGTGAGCAACGAACAGGACTTCTTTATGGTCAAGTCGTTTTTCCGCGGTCAATTGCCCCGCTCTAAGTATGAAGAACTCGACTTTTGGGGGAAAATATACTACTGTCAGAGCTACGCGTGGATGCACCTAATGTGTCACGAATATCCCCAAACTTACCGCTACACCCAACGCTGGGTTGATTTGTTCGATGACAACGATCGGATGATCGATGCAAATGCTCCGCTTTATCTTAAGGGTATCCACAACAATCTCGCCACCCTCTTCAATATGTGGCAGTACGATAAGTTCATGGAGCAACTCTCTATGCTAGACTTATTCCCGCATAAATTTGACCTGACGAACAACGTAAACGTCAGTAGCCTTTATTACCTCTATCAGTTCGATCACCAGATTCGCCGGCACTATATGGAGGGAACCTTCAAAGAAGGTCTTGGCCTCGTGCCCCAGATCATGGAAGTGATCGAAAAGAATACGTACAATTGGGATGACCACCGCATAATGATCTTTCACTACCGAATCGCATGTCTCTATTTTGGTAGTGGGGACAACGATACGGCCATCGACTATCTTAATGAAATTATCAACCAGCGGAGCCCCAATTACCGCTCAGACATTCAGGCTTATGCTCGTATTCTTAGCTTGATTTGTCATTTTGAAATGGGCAATGTTCAGTTGGTAGAGTACCAGGTAAAATCAGTCTACCGTTTCTTGTCTAAGGTAGAGCACCTGCAAGAAACCCAACAGTACATTTTCCGTTTCCTGCGGCGTATCCCCCGCATCCGTGAAGACCAATTGCGCGACGAGTTCATCAAGCTTAAGACGAAGCTGGATGCCATTACCTCGAAGCCATTCGAGAGCCGGCCGTTTACCTTCCTGGATATCCCTAGTTGGTTGCAGGCAAAGATTGAAGACAAGACGGTTCAAGAAGTAATTCGCGAACGTTTTCAGGCACGCCAGGTAGATTAAAAGCTTTCTAGCAACTACATATTCCCTTTACCGGGACTTCTGTTTTAACGCCCGTTTTCCGGTTGCTAATCTTCACCTTCCCCGTGAAATTACTACCCCCTTCGTCCGCAGGGCCTCGATTGGTAATAGAAGTCTTGACGGTCCAATTATCGTTTTGATGCAAGTAGCTATCGTATTTTGCATTCCCCGTTTTTAGGCTAGCACCGCGCTGCAGAACAACTTCGTTATCGTTAATGCGAATTTTTCCGCCGCCGTTCCCCTGCCAGTCAAAAACGTAGAATAAATCGCCTTCGTTACCATCTCGGTGGTTAAGTGTGCAACCACAACCGCTTTCGATGATTTCGTCAGGGTAGGTCTCTAATAGCCCGGTTATTAAATCTTTTGATGCTAAGGAGGTGGCTTCATCTAAATTTACCTTGTCGGTTGACGTAGAAGACTCCGGGGCTGAGTCAGTACCACAGGAAAAAAAGCAAATAACAAGGAAGGGAATTAAAAATAAGCGCATGGGGTGACGGATTGATTAGGGAAGAAAAGCCGGTGCACTATTATGTTTTTGGGCGCGGCCGCAGGGTGCAAGGTAGGTTGTTCAGACTCAGGTAAGAAAGATTTGGCTAAGGACAGAACCCATAGCTACCTCTTAAGACGAAGGCCTGAGCAATTGGGTCACTAAGGGACGCCGTAAAAATAACTTACTGGTTTCGCTACGCGGCTGCTTGTGGTTCGGCCTGACGTTTTTGTTCCTACTCCAATTAAAAATCCTTTGCATAGCACCGCTACGGAAATGATTTTTAATTGGAGTAGGGGGAAAATAAAACGGCCGAAAAGGGTAAGCTATTTGTACGGCGTCCCTAAAACAC
>CAYPIM010000125.1:0-17287 GCA_964410795.1 uncultured Lewinella sp.
GAAGAATGGCTGGTTGGTACCTGCACGCAGTGCTTTGGGGCTTGCCAATGCGATGTTAGCAGCCTTTTCCGTTGCACCTCACGAATTGGTCGCTTTGGGAGAATTTGGCCGCGAAATGGTTGAGGAGCAATTTAGTGAGTCTGAGGTAGTAGGGGCCTATCTCGACGCTTTGCTTTAGGGTTTTTGGGTGGGGATTTTGAACCACAAGCCAATATTTAAAATACCGTACTTACCTTTATTCCTTCAAAGTTCGTAATCCCATGATTCCTCTTTCAATCCCCAATCTGGCCGGTAATGAATGGCAGTACGTCAAAGAATGCTTGGATACTGGTTGGGTGTCTTCAGCGGGTAAATTCGTAGACATCTTTGAAGATCGATTGCGGGAGTTTACTGGCGCCGGAAACGCCGTTGCTTGTATGAACGGAACGGCAGCATTACACATCGCTCAATTATTGAGTGGGGTAGGCCAGGGTGACTTGGTCATCGCCCCAAACATCACCTTCGTCGCAACCCTCAACAGTATACATTACACCGGAGCTGAAGCCGTTTTACTGGACGCTGACCCCTTAACCTGGCAACTCGACCTTGACGTACTGGAACGCTTTTTTGTTGAAGAGTGTACGCTCTCCGGGAAAGGGCTGATACATAAGGCAGACGGGAAAACAATCAAAGCGGTCATGCCCGTTCACGTACTTGGGAATATGTGTGACATGGAACGTCTGACGGAACTTTGTGCCCGCTTTAAAACTCTGATTATAGAAGACAGTACGGAAGCACTTGGTTCCACGTTTAACGGCCGCCATGCCGGCACCTTCGGCCGCATCGGAACGAGCAGTTTTAACGGTAATAAAATTATTACTACCGGTGGTGGAGGTATGATCTTTACCAACGACGAGCAACTGGCTACAGAGGCCAAACACCTGACAACGACCGCAAAGACTGACCCTTTGGATTATTTTCATGATGAGGTTGGCTATAACTACCGCCTGGTCAACCTATTGGCTGCTGTCGGAACTGCTCAAATGGAGCAGCTACCTGATATTTTGAAAGCTAAAAAAGCAATGGATGCTTTTTACCGCGAGGAACTGGCTGGGGTAGGGGATATCCGCTTCCAGAAAATCACCCCAGGAGTAGATCCTAATTGCTGGCTATTTACCTTCCGTACCGCCCGGATGCGGGAGCTGCTGACGTACCTCAACGAAAAGGGGATTCAGAGCCGCCCCTTCTGGACGCCAATGAACCAGCTACCGATGTACGCAAACTATCGTTATTATCATCAGGAAGATAACAGCAGTGAACTCCATGCGGAGGCCATCAGCATCCCAAGTTCCAGTAGCCTGACGCCCGAAGAACTGGTCATTGTAGTGAAAACCATCAAGCAATTTTACGCCGCTTAAGCCTATGAAACCCTTTGATCTACAACATTTCATTAACGAACACATCACCGGCCGCCACCGCAGCTTGCTGGCGGATGACCTGGGAGCCAACCGCGAAATTATGGCAGAACGGTTGAATGGGAAACATCTGTTGGTAATAGGTGGTGCAGGGACGATTGGAAGTTCTTTCGTCCGGGCTGCACTGAAGTTTCATCCTGCGAAACTTGTAGTGGTGGATACGAACGAAAACGGACTGACTGAACTGACGCGGGACCTTCGCTCGGGTACCGGGTTTAATGTTCCTGCCGAATACCTTACGTATCCCATGGATTTCGGTGCTCCGGTGTTTGAGAAAATGTTCCGCCATCATGGAGGCTTCGACGTGGTGGCTAACTTTGCTGCGCATAAGCACGTTCGGAGTGAAAAAGACCGTTTCAGTATTGAAGCGATGTTGGATAACAACGTTTTTAAGGCTAAAGGCCTGCTAGATTTGCTGCTTGAATTCAAGCCCGAGCGTTACTTCAGTGTAAGTACGGATAAAGCTGCTAACCCCGTCAATGTGATGGGAGCGAGTAAAAAATTGATGGAAGAAGTAATCTTAGCTTACGGCCGGGATTTTCCGGTGACAACCGCTCGCTTCGCCAATGTGGCCTTCAGTAACGGTAGCTTGCCAGCGGGCTTTTTGGAGCGTCTTCATAAACTACAGCCACTGAGTGCGCCAACAAACGTGAAACGTTACTTCGTAAGCCCGGAAGAATCTGGTCAGCTGTGTCTCATCGCTTGCGTATTGGGCGAAACCGGCCAGGTTTTCTTTCCGAAACTTGGCGAGGAGCAAATGATTACTTTCAGTCAAATAGGCGAAGATTTCCTTAATGCTCATGGCCTTACTCCCCTTTACTGCGAGACGGAAGAAGAGGCACGCGCACACGCAGCAAAACTAGCATCGACCGATTGTGAATACCCGGTTTTATTCCACCCCGCAAATACCAGTGGGGAAAAAGGCTTCGAGGAGTTTTACACACCGGGAGAAGAGGTGGATCTAATGCGTTTCCAAGAGCTCGGCTTTGTAAAAAATGCAGCCCGCCGGGAACGGGAAGAGCTCAGTTCTCTGATTGGCGAATTACGTACACTGATGGATCGTAGCAGCATTAAAAAAGTAGATATTGTCAAGGCACTGGCCGAACGAATTCCCAGCTTTGTTCACATTGAAACGGGTAAATCCCTTGACGGGAAGATGTAATAAATGAGCGGTGGAAATGGATAATAAAGCTATAGTTTTTGTTGGTATGGGGGGGCATGCGCTGGTGGTGCTGGATGCGTTGCTTGCCTCCGGAAGGCGCGCAGTTGGCTATTGTGAGCGAGGGGAGAAAGAGAAGGCTAAAGGAAAGGGGTTGCCTTTTCTGGGGGAGGAAACAAGTAAGTCTGGTGTTGCAGCCTTGACTTCACATTCATTTCTCGTCAGTATCGGAGACAATAAAACCCGTGAAACGGTCAGTGAGTCATTGGTGAGGCGCGGGTTCCAGGAGGCATTACCAATTATTCATCCAACTGTTACTTTGGGTAGTGGTGTCGCATTAGGGCGCGGCGCGCAGGTGCAGGGTGGGGTAATTATAAATGCTGATTGCACTGTAGGCCGTAGTGTTATCCTGAATACAGGATGCATCATTGAGCACGAATGCCAGATTGGAGCTTTTGCGCACATCGGCCCCGGAGCGGTGCTTGCTGGAAACGTGCATGTAGGTCAGGGGGCTTTTGTGGGAGCCAACGCTACCGTTATTCAGGGCATAACGATAGGAGAGGGGGCCGTTGTCGGTGCCGGAGCGGTGGTATTAAAAGATGTTCCTTCGGGCAGAACCATCGTTGGAAACCCGGGGCGTTTGTTACCAGATGAAAAATAGGAAAAGGGCAAGGGGAAATATTGCCGTTCGTATTAGAACCAGGTCTTATTACCTTTGCTCTTAGTAAAACTTACCCGGCACCCTGCGTGCGCGCCGAAAAAACCATGACCAATAATACCCTAATCATTGCCGAAGCCGGTGTTAACCACAACGGCAGTATTGAATTTGCTAAGCAACTCATCGATGTAGCAGCAGCAGCGGGCGTGGACTTTGTAAAGTTTCAAACTTTCAAAACAGAAAAACTGGTCAGCAAAGCTGCGGCTAAAGCTGATTACCAGATTTCCAACACGGGAAATGCTGCCGAGAGCCAGTTCCAGATGATAAAAAAATTGGAGCTGGATGCAGATACCCATCGTATCCTGATTGCTTACTGTGAGCAAAAAGGCATTCAGTTTTTCTCTACGGCCTTTGATTTGGAGAGCATTGACTTACTTGAGCAACTCGGGTTGCCACTCTATAAAGTGCCGTCCGGAGAAATCACGAACCTACCGTACCTACGCAAAATCGCGGGTTTAGGTAAGCCGGTCATCCTTTCAACAGGAATGTGTAACCTGGCGGATATAGAAGCCGCCATCGGAGTGATGACCAAGGCCGGACTAAAAAGGGATGACCTTACCGTTCTTCATTGTAATACGGAATACCCAACACCGATGACGGATGTGAACCTGAGGGCAATGAATACCATTGGCCAGGCCTTTGGGGTGAAAGTTGGCTATTCGGACCACACCCTAGGGATTGAGGTGCCAATTGCCGCAGTCGCTTTGGGGGCCGTGTGCATAGAGAAGCACTTTACCCTGGACCGAACAATGGAAGGCCCAGATCATCGCGCTAGCCTCGAACCGGCAGAACTCACGGCTATGGTTGCGGGCATCCGTAATATTGAAGTCGCCCTGGGAAACGGAATAAAGACCGCTTCCGCCTCCGAACAAAAGAACATGTCCATTGCCCGAAAATCTATTCACCTAGCGAATGACTTTCCTGCTGGTCATATACTTACGGAGTCTGACCTGGCGATGAAAAGGCCCGGTGATGGAATATCACCCATGGACCTCGCGTTAGTGCTGGGACGAAGACTTGTCACCGATTTGAGCTCAGAAACTAAGCTTGAACCCCACCACCTTAAATGAAAGTAGGAATACTAACCAGTACCCGGGCGGATTACGGAATATACTATTCCTTACTACTCGCCCTGGCGAATGATCCTGAAATTGACTTTGGATTGTTCGTATTCGGTACCCATCTATCGGAAGAACACGGCAGGACGGTCGCCCAAATTGAAGAGGACGGCTACCCGATCTTGGAGCGTATTGATACCTTACCCGAGTACGATCATGCTGCCGGAATCAGTCAGGCCATGGGAAAGGCTATGGTCAACTTCGCAGAAGTGTGGGAGCGCTGGGAGGAAAGGCTGGATGTGGTCTTTGCCTTAGGAGACCGTTATGAAATGTTTGCCGCAGTATCTGCGGCTGTTCCTTTTGGAATTACGGTTGCTCATCTACACGGCGGGGAAACAAGCTTAGGAGCCATTGATGATAAGTTTCGTCATGCCATTACATTGATGTCTACTTATCATTTTACCGCAACTCAGGCCTATGCGGATAAAGTCGCTGAGCTTACTGGAAGCACAACTGGAATTCATTACGTGGGAGCCATGAGCCTGGACGGGCTAATGGCATTACCTCTTCTGACGATCCCTGAAATGAAAGAACGATTTGGGATGGACTTCAGCGTACCTACCATTCTGGTAACTTTTCATCCGGAGACAGTTGCCCGAAACGAAAACAAACGCTACGGTCGTGAGCTTTGCACTGCTCTGGATTTGTTGACAAACCGCTATCAGGTAGTTATTACGATGCCGAATGCAGATACGAATGGCTCTGTTTTGCGCCGGCAGTTCTCCGAATTGTCTGATGCTAACGAAAGCGTTTTATCAATCGAGAGTTTTGGTAAGATTGGTTATTTTTCTGCGATGCAACACTGTGCTTTTTTGTTGGGGAATACCTCTAGTGGTATCATTGAAGCAGCCTCTTTTGGTAAGTATGCGCTTGATCTGGGAGATCGACAAAAGGGCAGGGCGATTAGTGCTAACTTGAGGCATGTTTCAATAAATAAGTCTTCAATTATGACAGCAGTGAAAGTACTAGAAAGTCAAGGTTTGGAGTATCCCGGTACAAATGCTTACATAAAAGCCGGTAATGCTGCAGCTGAAATTGTTGAGTTACTTAAAACGGCAGAAGTGGTTTAAGAAAGTCAATCAGGGAATTCCGACCTTTATGGACTGTTACTTGAAGCTGGCCAGGAGACTGGTTGAATGAATAAAAAAATGAAAATGCAAGTAAGCGTAAGTCGACATCTCTTAGAACAAAACGCCTCTGTACGTGAGGCACTACGTCGACTTGAGGTGTTGGCAAAAGATGCTGTATTATTTTTAGTTGATGAACGCAGCAGGCTGATCGCATCCCTTACGGATGGAGATGTAAGACGAGGGCTGATCAATGGGCTTGATATGAATAGTCCGCTTATGGCGTTTACCCAAAAAAAGCCCAAGGCATTTGTTTGGGGAAAATATGACCTGGCGCAGGTAAGAGAATGGCGCAAGCAAAATTTCCGCGTTGTACCGGTAGTAGACGTTGACAACCAGATTGTAGATATTGTAAACTTCCGAACCCAACGGTCTTACTTGCCCCTAGACGCCATAATCATGGCCGGAGGAATAGGCAGCCGCCTTCGACCATTAACGGATAATGTCCCGAAACCGATGCTCCCCGTTGGTGACAAACCAATAATAGAACATAATATCGACCGGTTGAGGGCTTATGGCATTAAGCACCTGACGTTGAGTATCAAATACCTGGGCCAACAACTGATCGACTATTTCGGAGACGGGACACAGAAAGGTATGGAGATTAAGTACGTAACTGAAGATGAGCCCCGTGGGACAATCGGTGCGGTCTCGGAGGTTAAGGAAATTTACAACGATTATGTCCTGGTGATGAACAGTGATTTACTAACGACCATTGACTTTGAAGGAATGTTTACCGAGTTGTTGGATAAAGACGCTGACATGGTTGTTGCAACGGTGCCTTACGAAGTCCAAATTCCATATGGCGTCATAGAAACGGAGGGAGACCTGATTAAATCTTTGCGGGAGAAACCAACTTACACTTACTATTCCAATGCAGGAATTTACCTGATCAAGAAAGAACACCTTACAAAGATACCCCGTACTGGACGCTTTGGTGCACCCGACCTCATGGAGGCATTGTACACCACTGGCCATCGGGTCGTCCATTTCCCGATTTTTGACTACTGGCTGGATGTTGGTAAGCATGCTGATTATGAAAAGGCCCAACGGGACGTATTAAAGTTATCCTTATGAGCAGTATACTTATCACCATCTGTGCCAGAGGAGGATCTAAGGGTATTCCGGGTAAGAACATTCGTTCGTTAAACGGGAAGCCGCTTATCGGGTATACCATCGCAACGGCAAACGCTTTCAGGAAACGATACCCCGGCGTTGACATCGTACTGTCAACTGATAGCCCTGAAATACTACAGGTGGCCGCTGAGTTTGGGTTGTCATCGGATTATCGGCGGCCGGAGGTACTTGCCTCGGATACGGCCGGGAAAGTAGACGCGATGGCCGATGTACTTGCCTATCAGGAAGAAAAAGAGAATAAGAAGTATGACTTCTTACTGGACATGGATGTTACCTCTCCGTTGCGAACCGTTGAAGATATCGAAGCAGCACTTTCGCAGCTTAAGGAAAGACAAGACGCGTTGAATATTTTTTCCGTTAGCCCCGCAAACCGAAACCCATACTTCAATATGGTGGAGGAACAACCAGACGGAACGGTTGATTTGGCTAAGCGCCCGAAGGTGCCTTTTCTTACCAGACAGTCAGCTCCTGCTGTCTACGATATGAACGCATCGTTTTATATTTTTCGGAGAAAATTCTTCACCATGGGAGAGAGCAGTAGTATCACAAAAGCCAGCCTGGCTTACGTAATGGACCATATTTGCTTTGACCTCGATCACCTCATCGACTTTGAAGTAATGGAATTTCTGCTTTCGCAGGATAAACTCGATTTCAGGATATGAGAGTTGTTATCATTGGCCTGGGTTCAATTGCCAGAAAGCATATCGAAGCACTAAGGGGCATTGACCCGAAGGTGGAAATTCATGCCTTGCGCTCCGGTCTAAGTAAACACGAAGAGCCAGGCGTAAATAACTTTTATGAACTCGCTAGGGTGAGAAAAATCGATCCCGACTTTATATTACTAAGCAACCCCACGAGTAAAAGAGAAGAAGTACTGAAGGGATTGGTAGACTTCGGTAAACCTCTTTTTATTGAGAAGCCGGCTTTGTCCTCATTGAATGATGCCGCTATGTTACAGGAGGCATTCACAAAATGTGGGCTTCTCACGTATGTTGCCTGCAACCTGCGCTTTCATGCTTGCCTAGCGTTCATGAAAGACTACTTAAACACAGAGCAGCCGCGGATCAACGAAGTGAATATTTATTGTGGCTCCTACCTGCCAGGTTGGCGACCTGGTCAGGATTTCCGAAAGACTTACAGCGCTATTCCTGATTTGGGAGGAGGAGTCCATTTGGACCTCATCCATGAGGTTGACTATGCTTACTGGCTTTTTGGAGCGCCGACAACGAGTAATTCTTTGCTGCGTTCCGCTTCCTCCCTCAATGTAGCGGCTATCGATTATGCCAACTATCGGTTAGTTCATCCCCGCTTTACAATCAATGCGCTGTTGAACTACTACCGGAGAGATTATAAACGAACCATGGAAGTAGTGACCGAGGAGGATACGATCAGCGTAGACCTCGGAGCGAATACGGTTACATCGTCTGTCCGGGGGATACTCTTTAGTAGCGATGCCACCATTCTGAACACTTACCTGGAGCAAATGAAATACTTTGTCTCTCTTCTGAAGGACAGAACTCTACCCAACATGAACTCTTTTTCAGAGGGGGTTGAAGTACTAAAAATTATACTAGATGAAACTTGATCTCTCAGGTAAAACGGTTGTCGTTACGGGCGGGAGCGGATTGCTCGGCAGTCTATTCGTGAAAGCGATAAGGGAAGCCGGAGGAAGGTGCATAAACGCAGATATTGTTTGTGCGAAAGACTTGGAAAATGATGAGTACTACCTCGACATTACCAGCGAAGAATCGGTCGAAAACATAATCAGCGCATTTGAAAGTAGCGGATTAGAAATTCACGGTTGGGTTAATAATGCTTACCCTCGAACCAAGGATTGGGGAGCGAAATTTGAAGATATTCCCCTTGCTTCCTGGCGCCAAAACGTCGATATGCACATGAACGGGTACTTTTTGTGCTGCCAGAAAATACTAGAACACATGAAGCGCAACGGTGGTGGGAGCCTGGTTAATATCGGGTCCATTTACGGAGTGCTTGGTCCTGATTTTAGTGTCTACGCTGGAACTGAAATGACGATGCCGGCAGGTTATGCCGCTATCAAGGGCGGGCTGACTAACCTTAGTCGCTACCTGGCTTCTTACTATGGTCCTCATGGAGTTCGCGTAAATACATTGTCTCCCGGCGGTATTTTTGACCATCAGCCAGCGTCGTTCGTCAAAGCGTATGAAGCAAAAGTTCCGTTAAGAAGAATGGGTAATCCTGATGACATTGCCCCATCGTTACTCTTTCTTTTGTCCGGGGCATCATCGTACATTACCGGGCAAAACATCATGGTTGATGGAGGATGGGGAATAATATGAGCACAAAGGGAAAAAACATATTGGTTTTCGGCTTCAACGATCCTTTCGTTTTACCAGCGATCCCAGAACTCAGTCGCGAGGATGGGGTCAACCATATATATTGGATTACCAATGCGCTGGGGAGTGATGTTGTTAAAGAAAGTAGCGATCAATTGTCTCTGATTGATATGCAAGCAGCTCTCAACGCTAAGCCGGCTTCGGCACCCTTGCCTCTTAAGAATAAAGCAGAACTGAACGACGAGCTGTTCTCGCTGTATTCCGATATGATGCCGGTAGTTATGAAGATGATGGACCGTATGGAAAAGCATGGTCCCAAATTGGATTATTACCAAAGGAAAAAGCGCTACCATGATCTGTTCTTCTACTGGTTGGCCTTCTTGAATGAATACCGGATTGACTATTTCATAATCGTTGATGTTCCTCATGAAATGACTGATTATGTACTAGCGGAACAATGTCGGGTGCTCGGCGTACCAACACTTAGCTTTACTCAGGTTGGCATTGATGCAGTTTTGCCGGTAGGGCATTATCAAGAAGTTGGTACTTCTGCCCAACGCCGGTGGGCAAATCTCACAGAATTACAAGAAGAGCAGCTTCAAAAGGTTTTTAGTAAGCGTATTTCCATCGCGCTTGGAACTGAGAAAAAAAGCAGTAGTAAGCCGTTTTACGCTAACCAGGCATGGATGAAAGCCCATGAGAAAAATGTTCGCCAGCGTCAACAAAACCGAATTTTTGCCAAGCTTTCCGGAGTGGTTAAGATGCTTCAGGACCCTGCCGCCTGGAAGTACCTATATTATCTTAGCTGGCAAAAGCCCGTAGTTGAAAAAATCCGCGAAAAGAAATACTGGCGTAGTTATGCCTCCCGTTGCGTAACCCCGGTGAACTTTGATCAGCCCTACGTCTACCTCCCTTTGCATTATCAGCCTGAAATGACGACCAGCCCCCTGGCCGAAGCGTTCAACGATCAGTATTTGATGGCGGAGGTTTTACTCGCTGCGTTTCCTGAAGAAGTATTTATATACGTCAAGGAATATCCACGCCAAAGGCTCCCGGGGCGCTCACTGGATTACTTCGACTATTTCCCCCATTCGGACCGCATCAGGTACATCCCGGTCTCGGTAGAGAGTAGCAAGCTTCAAAAACACGCGTTGGCCGTAGCAACGGCAACCGGTACTGCAGGCTTTGAAGCTCTGTGGAACAATAAGCCAGTACTCGTTTTCGGGAATGCTTATTATCAGTCAGCCCAGGGAGCATTCCGAGTGCGTAACGTAACGGATGCGATCAACGCCGCCCGTCGGATCATGCAAGGCCCCACCTTAACGTTTGATATGGAAGCTTTTATGTGGGGCCTCGAACAAAAAGTACTTCCCTGTAACCTTAATGCCTACTGGTCTGGTGCTTCCTTCATCGGCTTGTCTCCCGAAGAAAACAGCCATGTTTTACTGGCTGAAATAAAAGCCCGCCTTCAGTTAGCGTAACTTTACGGCATGAGAAAGACATTATTCTTGTCGGCTCAGGGCATCAGTCCCATGCACCAGGCTACGGAGACGGAACTAATGGTGCGACGGCGGGAAGAAGGCATTGAAGTGTATGTCCTCTTCTGCGGAGCGGCGCTTTCTACTTGCAGCTTAAATGCTACTCATAATTTAGTAGGTTGTGCCCTCTGTCAACAACGTGCTCAACACCTTGCTGATAAGGTTGGTATTCCTGAATTAAATCGGTTCTTTTTGAACCGCAGCTTGTTCCCGGAATCCTACCCTTATGGCTTCCCCAATACGGTAACTGAGCTAATGGAGTTGGAGTTTGAAGGCATTAACATTGGCCGAGGAGCAGCTTCCTCAACCATCTCCATTCTTCGGGAATATGCACTCAATCTCGAAGGAGAAGACCGGCGGTTGGTGGAGTTAGAGCTTTGTAATGCCCTCGGAGCACTACTAAACTATCGCCGAGTTTTGGATGAGGTTAACCCGGACGAAGTAGTCCTGTTCAACGGACGACACTCAGAATTACTGCCCCTGCTCGAACTCTGTAGGCAGCGTAACATTAACTTCGTTTGCCACGAGCGGGGAAGCAGCCCCCAACATTTTCAGGAATTTGTTAATGAGCTACCACACAGTATAAGTTTCCGACGCGGATTACTGAATACTCTCTGGGAAAGCACATCAGTAAAAGAAAGAGAAACCGGAGCAATCCGCTGGTTTGAAGATAAGCGGAAAGGAGCTTCCCGTGATGATCGTAGCTACCTCGATGGGATGGAATTCGGGCAGCTACCGAATAGTTATGATGAAACGAAACACAACATCGTTATCTTCAACTCTTCGGAAGACGAAATGCAAACCATCAGCGAATGGGATACCCCGTTGTTCCGCAACCAAAACGAGGTGCTTGTCCAATTACTGGATGCATTAAAACATCGGGAGGACGTTCACGTATACGTAAGAATGCACCCAAACCTAGCGGTAGTAAACAACCAACAGACCCGCGAATTGTACGAGATAGAGCAAACAAACTTTACCCTTATCGGGCCTCGCGAAATTGTTGACAGTTACACGCTCTGCGCTGCCGCTGATGTGGTGCTAACTTTTGCTAGTACGATAGGAATAGAGGCTACTTACTGGAGAACGGCTAGTGTCCTCTACGGAAGGTCTTTCTATGAAGGAGAAGACGCAGTCTACGAACCGCAAAACTTCGAGGAATTAGTAAGTATCCTTACCACACCTGATTTACCGGCAAAGCCTCGGGAAAATGCTTACAAATATGGCTACTTTGTTTCCCATTACGGTGAGACTTATGAGTACGCCAAGGTGCACTCCCCAACGGAAGTTATTATCTTAGGCAGTCCAATCAAAAAAATGACGGCATCGGCAGTATGGCAGTTTGTTCACTACCTGCCTCAGGTTCCTCGCTGGCTAAGGACACATAAAATCGTCACCGGAACCAGACTTAAACTGACCCAACTGACCAAGCTATACTCTCACCTTAGAGCTAAAGCTTAAGGGCAATTCATCTCCATGGGCATCATCCAACGCCAAGCCATCAAGAACAACATCGTCTCCGTCCTCGCAGTGGCGGTAGGTGTGGTATCCACGTTGATCGTCTACCCGAAAGATGAAGCACTTCAAGGTTATATCGTTGCCATTGCTTCCTGGGCGCTGCTGTTGGTCCCGTTTGTTTCCCTCGGCACAACCGCGGTAATGGTTCGTTTCTTACCCTCGTTGGAGGGCGACCGTGTTGATGCTGCCGGACAGTTATTCACCCGTGCCGCAGCGGTCATGACCGGAGTGTTGGTTTTGCTGGCTTCAGTAAACGGTTTAGCTGGAGATACAATCATTCGTTGGTTACAGTCCTGGGGCATCGCCAACGGTGTCCTGGCCGAAAACCGCTGGACGATTCTTGGCGTACTGGCTGCACTTTCCTACGCCGGCTTGGTTACTACCCATTTGGTCAATTTTCGAAGGATTGCCTTACCGGTAGTTTTCAATAACCTGCTGGTTAAGGTAGCGACGCCATTGCTGTTTCTTTTGATCTTCTACCAGCTGGCTGATCGGGAGGAGTGGCTCAATCCTGGAATCGTTGTAGTGTATGCACTTGCGCTGTTAGGGCTGATCGCCTACGCCGCTTACCTGGGGGTCTTGCGTTTTCGCTGGGGAAAACTTAAGCTTAAAGGAGTAAGTACGGACGACTTGTACCGGCTTGCGGCCTACAGCGTATTCGGTGCCATCGGTGGCCGCCTTTCTATTTACATCGATGCCATTACGGTAAATGATATTCTGGGGGAGAGCGAAACAGGGATTTACGCATTCTCCGCTTTTGTGGTGAGCGTGATCGTGATTCCGAATATGGCCGTCAACGCGATCACCTCTCCCATCGTAGCGGAGGCCTGGAAAGACCGGGATATTCCCCAACTGGGCTTTCTGTACCGGGAAACTTCCCTCGTACTCTTTGCGCTGGGAGGACTGATTTATGCCGGAGCATTAATTTGCTTGCCCTATGTCTATGAATGGACGGGCAATCTCGGGAAGTACTCCGTCGGGTACTACGTCGTCGTGTTCCTCGGGGCAGCTAAACTTTTTGATCTACTCACCTCCATCAACGGGAAC
The DNA here is from genome assembly GCA_964410795.1 of uncultured Lewinella sp. Taxonomy (GTDB): domain Bacteria; phylum Bacteroidota; class Bacteroidia; order Chitinophagales; family Saprospiraceae; genus Neolewinella. Next base: position 13,132 of record CAYPIM010000125.1, read on the forward strand.
TTAATCGGTATGACTGATTATTACCGCTGGAACGTAGTGTTTGTCATGGTTTTAGGGCTCCTGAACGTCGTGCTAAACTACACCTTTATCGCCGTTTTGGAAATGGGGATAACCGGAGCGGCCATCGCTACGATGCTCGCCTCGGTATTGTACAATGTATTGAAGGTGGTGCTGATTCAGTGGAAGATGGGCTTGCAGCCACTGATGATCGGCCATCTCTACACCTCCCTGGCACTTGGTGTACTTGCACTCTGTGCCTGGGTCGTCCCGTCACCGGCGAATCCCTTTCTCGCTGTATTGCTTAAAGGAAGTGTACTCACCCTACCGTTCTTAGCTTTTCTCCGCTACACCAATAGCGTACCTCCCGTACGGAAGCTTTTGCGGGGAGGCATCAAAAATGTCTTTAGCTAAGCTATCTGGTTTACCCCGCTTTTAAACGGCTACCTTTGCACCTGCGTCTGCGCCCAAATGTAGTTCCATCCATGCTAGAAGCCCTCGTCCAATCTCCTCTCCTCCTCCTCTTCACCGTAATCGCCATTGGCTACGGCGTGGGCGAAATTCGCATCCGTGGATTCAAGCTCGGCGTAGCGGCGGTGCTTTTTGTAGGGTTGGGCTTTGGCGCGATGAGCCCGGAGCTTACGGTGACGCCCTTCATAATTACCCTTGGGCTGGCCATTTTTGTCTACACGATCGGCCTTAGTTCAGCGGCGGGTTTCTTTGCCAGCTTCCGGCGGCACGGCTTTAACGATGTGTATTTCGCCATCTTTACCGTCCTGGTTTCCGGTGGGATGGCCTGGGGCTTCGGCCGGTGGCTGGGCTTCGACGCGGCGCTCACCGGTGGCTTGTACGCCGGTGCTTCTACCAATACCCCGGCGCTAGCGGGCCTTTTAGACGCGATTCAGAAGGGCGGGGCCGCAGGTGCAGTGGAAGGTTTAAGTGAACAGGCCGTCGTCGGCTATTCTCTCGCGTACCCGATGGGCGTTATTGGCGTGATGGTGGGTATTGTTTTGCTCCAAAAGATCTTCAGGATTGATTACGGCGCGGAAGCCAAAGACCTCCAGAACGATTACCCCCTCGGAGAAGACCTGACCAGCCGAACGTTTACCGTCAAGGAGACTGGTATTATTGGCAAAAGCCTCCGTGAGTTCCTCCGGGGTAAAGGCGTCCGGGTGGCCTTCGGGAGAATAGAACACGCGGAGAAGATAACGCTGTCCAACTGGGATACCGTTCCCGAAGCAGGTGACCGACTTGTACTTATAGGGACCAAAGAATCCATTGCTAAAATGGCCGCTTTCATCGGCCCGGAAGCCGAACAACAACTGTCCTATGATCGCTCTGTTTTCGATGTTCGTCGTCTTTTTATCTCCAACGACGACATCGCCGGAAAGACCATTGCCAGCCTTAACCTCCAGGAACGCTTTAACCTCCTCATCACCCGTGTGCAACGTGGAGATATGGACCTGCTCGCCACCGGAGACACTGTTTTGGAGCTTGGCGATCGAATCCTGCTCGTCGCCCACCGGGAGGACCTTCCGGAACTATTCAAAGTTTTTGGTAACAGCTACGAAGCCCTATCCCGGATCAATCTGTTGTCTTTCGGCCTCGGCATTACCCTCGGCCTTCTGCTGGGGATGATTGAAATCACCCTGCCCGGTGGCTATGCTTTCAGCCTCGGTTACGCCGGCGGGCCGCTCATCGTTGCGCTCATCCTCGGCCAACTCCGGCGCACTGGCCCGGTGGTCTGGACGTTGCCCTACGGCGCCAACCTCACCCTGCGCCAGGTGGGGCTTATTTTTCTACTCGCGGGCATCGGTATCCGTTCCGGACAGACCTTTTACCAGACCCTCCTCACCGACCTGGGCTATAAAATCTTCCTGGCGGGGGGCGCAATCTCTATTCTGGGAACCATCTCCACCCTCGTTATTGGCTTTAAAGTCCTTAAAACCCCCTTCAGTTTCCTTGGTGGTATGGTTGGTAGCCAACCGGCCGTACTGGACTTTGCGGTAGAACAAGCGGGTAACAAATACCCCACTATCGGCTACACCCGGTTACTACCGGTTGTGCTTATTGGGAAGATATTGGCGGTGCAGATATTGTATAATTTAATGGGGGGAGCTTACTGAATTATTCCTCGATAGACGGGGAACTTATTGCGATGAGACACCTTCGTTTTTAATTCGTTATAGCCACTCTTTTGACCGAAACGTTATTACCTATCTGGACATTAACAAAGTAAATCCCACTTTTGCTAAGCTGAAATTCCTTCTGCCAGTGCGTTTCTCCTTGAATTAAAGCACTTTCCCAAATCGTTCTTCCCATACTATCATTGACCTTTACTTTCATCTTTTCAGCTAGCAAGTTTTTTACTTCTATAGAAGTTTTTCCACTTGATGGGTTGGGGTAAGCTTGAATGTTATTGTTGGAATTGTCGTATTCGACTGAAACCACCTTAGATAATTCAAATGCTCCATCGAAGTCAATCTGCTTTAGGCGGTAATAGCTAATTCCTACAGGAAGGTCAGAGTCATTGTAAGTGTACTTATTCGTATAGTTTTGACTTGCTACAAAGCCAATTATTTGCCAATTTACCCCATCGGATGATTTTTGGACTTCAAAGCCAGCATTGTTAAGCTCAAGGCTTGTTGCCCATTTCAATTCAACTTGTTTATTTAGGATGTCTCCTCTGAACTCTGTTAATTCGACGGGTAGTGACGTACAGCTGTTAGGAACTCCGCATGAGACATCTGTTAATAAAGGTGTATCAGTTGAATACTGTGGTAAGTTGTTGTTGCCAATGGGACCATTACGTATTCCGTGAAAATCGTTTATGCTGCAATCCTCAGAATCACAAGATGAATTGGGATTGTCCATTTTGTAATAGGCAACTAGTCCTGTTTCAAGACCTGTTAATTCGGTGTCTTTGTTGCTGGATATTTCGGATTGAGTTCGTTCTTGGTTCCAAAACCTAACCTCATCAATCTTCCCATTAAAATACTGAGCATTTCCATCGAGGAAGATGATTTTCCCAATGTGTACTGGCTGGTTTGCTTCAAATATTGAAGTTAGATTTGTCGAGCTGCTTAGTAACGTACTAGCCGATTCAACTCCATCGATATAGATTTTAATCTCTTGAGTTGAAAGATTAAAGGTTGCTGCAACATGGTGCCATTTACCAGGGTCTATTACAGGATTGTTTGTATCAATCCCCCGTAGGATTACGGATGGGTTAGGTCGTTGGTATACTACAAAACGTATTTTACCATCGCTCTGCACTAATAATGCATAAGTTATCTCCTGATTGTTAGAGTTATACTTTGTAAAAATTGGTTGGCCAGTATCCGTAGCTTTTGATTGTACCCATGCTTCAATAGTGAATTGGTTACTAGTGAATTGGGGGCTGCTCTCTATTTCAATGTTGTCGTCAGTGTGGTCAAAGTCTAAACTACTGTTTTGAGAATAACCGAAGGACATTACAAAGAGGAAGCACCATAAGGTGCTGATTGCATTTTTCATTGTTAAAAGGATTTTATTTTAGGTTGCCTTAATTTAATTAAGGGAGCGTACTACAAATGTAAGAAGAAAAGCAACGAAACCTTGAACTGTAAGGGTAAAGGACCAATACTGTAGCCTTTCTAAGCTTACTATTAGGGAAAACGGGTTCCGAATAAACGTACCTTGCACCTGCGTTCGCGCCCATATTGGAAATGTTCAGGAGAACCCTCAATGTACTAGTGGTCTGTCAACGCTTAAATTGGTGGTAGAGTGCTGGTAGATTTTCGGGACTGGCAAGGCGCTCAAACCGGAGTTTAGCCTTAGCTAAATTAGGATTTGAGCAACGCAGTCAGAATCGAAAAGATGCCGCATGCTACTACCATATTTAGGTTTTACAGACCACTAGGGATGAGAGCGGGTTTTACAATTTATTCCATAGAGGCCCGCTGTGATTTTAGCCAATAGTAGCGGATTGAGTACTTACGGTACGATTGCCATTTAGAGTAATCACGCTGCAAGCGCTCGACCTAATTCATGTCGCTTTTAGGGCGGCGGCGCGCAGGTGCAAAGAAAGTTTTAAAGAGCAATGTCCAAAACAAAAAGCCCCCGCCAGTAAAACTGGTGGGGGCTTTTTAATTTTCCTCTTTGTCCATGAGCTCAACAT
>CAYPIM010000126.1:0-16807 GCA_964410795.1 uncultured Lewinella sp.
ATCGTAGATGTGTCTATTATCAATCAGCTCGGTCAACAGGTGAAAAATTGGAAAGGGCAAATGAATGAAGGTGTCAGCGTAAGTATCGATTTGCAGGATGTAAAGTCAGGTTCCTATTTTGTAGTTTTAAAATATGGGAACAGCTCTCTGGTTACTCGTAAATTTTTTGTCACTGATTGAAGCCAGGACCGCCTCCTTTACCCCTTTACCCCCTTTCTCCTTTCCACCCGCACCCGCACCGACTTACTAATCGGCGTATTACTCTTACGCGCCGTTCGCGTAATGGGTACGAGTGTATTCGCTTCGGGGAAGTAGGTCGCAATATTACCGGAGGGGATGGGGTAGGGAATGGCCTGGAAGAGGCGGGCGTGGCGAATTTCTCCGTCGTACTCGCTCGTCAGGTCTACCTTTTCGCCGGTTTTTAGCCCGGCTCTTGCCATATCTGCTTCGTTCATCATCACTACACGGCGTTCGTTGTGGATGCCGCGGTAGCGGTCGTGCATACCATAGATGGTAGTGTTGTACTGGTCGTGGCTACGGACGGTCATCATCAGGTATTCATCCTTTTCAAGTTGTTGCCTGCTGAGCGGGGAAACGGTGAAGTGTGCCTTTCCGTCTTTGGTGCCGAAATTGCGATGGCGGGGGCCGTTGGGCAGGTAAAATCCGCCAGACTTGCGTACCCGCTCGTTGTAGCGCTCAAAACCCTTCACGCAGTTGGAAATGGCGTCGCGAATGGCGTCGTAGTCGTTGGCCATGGCTGGCCAATCTACGGTGCTTTTGTCGCCTAGTGTGGCTGCCGCCACGCCACAGATGATGGCAACTTCGCTGCGTAAGTGAGGGCTTTTGGGTTTCAGAACGCCTTTACTCATCTGGACGACGCCCATTGAGTTCTCACAGCTTACGAACTGCTCACCCGTAGCGCGAATGTCTTTCTCCGTACGGCCTAAACACGGAAGAATCAGGGCCTTTTTACCGTGCACCACGTGGCTACGGTTTGGCTTGGTACTGATGTGAACGGTGAGGTTGCACTGCCGTAAACCTTCGGCCGTATACGTCGTGTCTGGCGTGGCGGAGATGAAGTTGCCACCGAGCCCGAAAAAGGCTTTGACCTTACCCTCGTGCATGGCCTTAATGCTGTCCACCACATCGTAGCCGTCTTCTTTTGGCGGCTCGAAGTTGAAATTGGCGCGCAAAGCGTCGCGCAGTTCAGGCTTTAGTTTTTCCCAGATGCCAACGGTCCGGTCACCCTGTACGTTGGAGTGGCCACGGACGGGGCAAATGCCCGCGCCGGGTTTGCCAATGCTCCCTTTTAGGAGCAGGAGATTGACCATTTCCTGAATTACGTCAACGGAGTTTTCGTGCTGCGTTAGCCCCATCGCGTAGCAGAGCACGATCTTCTCGGAACCATGAATCAGGCCTGCAGCTTCGTGAATTTGCTTAGCATCAACTCCGCAACCCTTGATGCACTCTTCCAGGCTGGTACTGTCCAGCATCTCCGTCCAAGCGGCATAGCCGGAGGTGTAGGTTCGGATGAATTCTTGGTCGAAAACCGTACCCGGAGCCTGCTTTTCTTCCTCCCAGAGAATCTTGCAGATGGCGCGCACCAGGCTCATATCTTCGTTGATCTTTACCTGCAGGAAAAGGTCGGTAAGTTTGGTTCCGCGCTTCAGGATGTCTAGCGGGTTTTGGGGGTCAATAAACTTCATCAGGCCGGTTTCCGGCAGGGGGTTGACACTAATGATGCGGCCACCGTTTTTCTTGCACTGCTCAAATGCGTTGAGTTGTCGGGGATGATTGGTTCCTGGGTTTTGGCCCATGACGATGATCAGGTCGGCATCGTGCAGGTCTTGTAGGGTGGTGGTGCCTTTACCGATGCCGATCGCTTCGCTCAGGGCGGTGCCGGTGCTTTCGTGGCACATATTCGAGCAGTCGGGCAGGTTATTGGTGCCGTATTGGCGTACGAAGAGTTGGTAGAGGAAGGCGGCTTCGTTGCTAGCACGACCGGAGGTGTAAAAAGTGGCTGCGTCTGGTGAATCGAGCGCGTTAAGTTCTTTGGCGATGGTACGGAAGGCATCGTTCCAGCTTATGGGGGCGTAGTGGGTAGCGCCGGGGGCGAGGTACATTGGCTGAGTGATGCGGCCGGATTTTCCGAGTTCAAAATCGGTCATCGCCCCCATTTCGTTGATGGAGTGTTGAGCGAACCACTCGGGCGTAACGCGCATATTGGTAGCTTCTTCGGCGATGGCCTTGGCGCCATTTTCGCAGTATTCGGCTATTGGGCTGCGGCGACCATCGGGGTCTGGCCAGGCGCAGCCGGGGCAGTCGAAGCCGTCCTTTTGGTTCAGTTTCAGGAGTGCACGCATACCTTCGCCGAAGTGCATGTATTCTTCAACGTGCTTTACACTGATTTTTACGGCTTTGAGGCCGGCGGCGTAGTCTGCGCGTTTGCGAAGTTCGAGGTCGAAGAGGCGTTCGGGGGTGAGTTCGTTCATCTTGCTGGTCCGTTGGATTGCCGAAGGTAAGGCGGGGTTTTCGGGAGGAGGTGAGATATTGTGAAGAATGTTCGTTTAGAGGCGACGCTCCGAGTTTCAGTACGGCCTCTTCGGGACCGTATTTTTGTAGGAGTATGCGCGGCCGCAGGTGCAGCGTGGCGTTTTAGAAGAATGGTTCTCACATTAAACGAGTTCACTACCTTACTGGGAACCAATCAATGCTTAATGTTCGCCCGCATCTATTCCTATCTACTATTTCTGGTGCTCTTTAGCTGCACCAAGACCGAAACTCCTCTAGGAATATCCGTCTACATCAACGAAAGCACTCCGCAGACGGATTACGCCATCACCAACGCTGGCCGTCTGTTTGGCATCGCAGACCTGAAACGGGCCAGTACGGCTGAATCTGCGGATGTCATCGTGCGCATCGCTCAAAAGAACCAGCTACCCGAAGTAGAAGCGGAAGGCTTTGAGCTAATGAATGATGGTCAGCTTTTTGTTACCGGTAAGGACGCAGTAGGCGCACTTTACGGTCTGTTTGACGTGGCGGAAGAACTCTCGTTTGGCAAAGAACTTACCGCTATTAAAAACAAGCAAACCAGCCCGGACCTTAAAAACCGCTTCATCAAGTTTAATCTCCCCTGGCAGTCTTACCGCAAAGGCCCAGCCCTTGACGTTCATGAAGAAACCTGCCGCGATACCCTGTTCTGGGAGGCTTTCCTCGATAATATGGCCGTCAATCGTTTCAACGTCCTATCCCTCTGGAACCTCCATCCCTTCACGGACATGATCCAGCTGGAGAAATACCCTGAAGCCTCGCCCTACAAGTCCGAAGAAATGGCCGTGAAACGGCAGTTTTGGACCAAGGTACTCCGGATGGCCAAAGCGCGGGGCGTACAGACTTATATTGTCAACTGGAACATCTTCGTATCCGAACCTTTTGCCGAAGCGCACGGTATCGCCGGTTACAGTAAAACCGGCGGTTACTGGGGCGAAGCCGATAACTCGGCCCTGATAGAAGACTACACCCGCGAGTGCGTCCGCCAGCTCATCGACGATTACCCCGACCTAACAGGCTTCGGCCTTACCCTTGGCGAGCGCATGGGCGGCATGACCTCGCCCGAACGCAAGGAGTGGGTAGACCGTACCATCCTGCAGGGAATGGCGATGGCCAACCGCAAAGCGAAGCTGCTCTACCGCGCGCCGCTTTCGGCCGGTAAAAGCTCACGGGGAACCACCGATAAATCTACCGAGGTAATCACGCGGGAAGTACTGGATACCCTTGCCGTGGCCGAAGAGACGGTGATCAGCTTCAAGTACAACTGGTCGCACGGGCATTCGTCAGATCAGCTCTTCATCGTCCACGGCGGTAAATTGACCGACACCTACTGGAACCCTACACCAAAAAACTACTCGATGATGTGGACGATCCGCAACGAAGACTTCTTCACGCTGCGCTGGGGGCAGCCCGACTTCGTCCGCCGCTTCCTGCACAACAACACGAGTCAGCCTTACGTAACCGGCTGCGTACTCGGCTCAGAGTGCTACTTGCCGGCGGCGGATTACAGCGCCAAAGACTTCGTCGATAAACCCTATACCTACGCCTTCGAGCGGCAATGGCTATGGTACGGCATTTGGGGGCGCTTGCTCTACGATCACGACACGCCCGATGCCCTTTTTGCTAAGCAATTCAACCACCGTTTCGGCATCGACTACGGCGAAGAATTACTGGAAACCTGGAAACAGGCCAGTGATTATTACCACCATTTTGCTTCCTTCTACAAAGGTACTTGGGACGCGACGCTGTACGCCGAGGCCTTCGCCTCCATCATCCGTGCTGAAGGCACGGACCGTAAGGGGATGAGCATCGTAACGATGGACGCACTTGGTGGCCGGCCTGTGCTCGATACGGTACGCTACCAAAACATCAGTGATTATGTGCAGAGTAAATCGATGAAGCGGGCGGGCCGGATGACACCGCCCGAGCTTGCCAAGCTGTTGCGGAGCAATGCCAACAAAATCTTGGCAGACGTGGCCGGTTACCGCGCGCGAGGGGAGGCAACACTGGCTTTGGAGATTGAGTTGACCGACCTGGAAACGCTGGCCTGGTTGCAAAGCTTCTTCGCTACCCGCATCGAGGCTACACTGCTGCTGGCGGAGTATTTATTACTGAATCAACCCAGGCAGGACGCTGCTATTGAAAGCCTTCTTGAGGAGTCCATTGTGCAGTGGAAGAGGCTAACGGCGCTGAAGGAAACCTACAATAAGGCGGTAATTCCCCACGTCTTCGACGATGCGCTGGATTACGATGATTACCTGGAAGTGCTGAAGGCTGAGCGGGACGATTTTCGGGAAATTACTAGGTTTTGGGTACATGATTTACGGTAGGTGAGTCGCCTTCATCTGACCGTTCACCCTTCGGGTTGTCAGTCTCCAGAAAATCAAACCTCGAAGCCGCGAGGCGAAATGTCCAATTGTGTGGTGAGAACCTTAATAAAGGGCTAACGCGGGCTTAACAACTGAAATCGATCTTTGTGCCAGTGAATTAACCGATAGAATTAGCTTCATTACCTGACCAAATAAAACCACCTTTCTCCCTTAATATTTTGTAGCCCTTATGTTTCTGGCCGTGCTCTTAGTACGGCCTGTTTTTATTTAAGGGGATTGGCCCTAAAGTCTTGGCTATTACTTTTTGAATTTCGTGCAACCAGTAGGGATTAAACCCGTCTTTCTGAAGGAAACATATACTACGAAATGAGACTAATTACCCTCCTGGTATTTTACTGCCTGGTGCTATCTCTTAGTGCCCAGGAAATGGAAAAATTTGCGATCGAGCACAGGATCGCTTCAAAGGCTTTTGCTACCGAAAGGAAAATTACGGTTTACCTTCCTCCTGCCTTCTATAAGTATCCTGACGATAAGTATACGGTTACTTACGTGCTCGACGGGCAGTACGCCCCCTTCATTGATGCGGTGGTTAAAACGATTGAATACAACGTCAACGCCGGCAAAATACTCCCTACCATCGTAGTTGGCGTACACTCCGAAAACCGAGGACGCGAATTTTCAACGGCAATGGATGCCGGTGATAAGCAGGAAGGACGCGCACCAGCCCTGCAACAGCACTTCCGGGAAGAAATTTTCCCGTTGATAAATTCTATTTATCCCAACCAGGAAGACTACCGAACAATTCTGGGGCATTCTAGTGGTGGTCTGTTTGTACTTTATACTCTATTTAGCGATCAGGCAGATCTTTTTGACGGCTACGTGGGCATTAGCCCTGCTCTTCGGCCGGGCAATAACCGCATTCTGGAAACGGCTAAAGAGCGCTTAAGCCGGGGCGACACCTCCCACAAATTCCTGTATTGCTCCTCCGGCACCGTTGGTGAACGGGAAGAACTATTCGGCGGCGCAATTGCGCGCCTGGATACCTTGCTCAAAGAGTACCCTGAACACGGACTGAATTGGCACCCTGATAAGATTGCGGGCCTCGATCATTGGTCGGTTGTGATGCCCTCCGTTGTCAACGGCTTGTTGGCGCAAACTCGAACTTTCAGGGTAGACCAAAAACTTTGGCTCGAATGGTCCTCTCTGCCTCCTGATGAGATGTTGGGGAAAGTAACGAACCTATACGAACAAGCAGCAACGGACTATGGTTTTAAAGACATCCCGAGTGTCCGCTACCTGCGTAGGATGGCTCGGGAAATAGCGGATAAAGGCCGAACGAAGCAAGCCTTTGCGCTTTTTGATTGGGCACTTACGCAGTACCCCGAAAACTTTTTCCTGGTCAAAGCGAAAGCAATTCTCCAGTCAGATACCGGAGACAAAAAGGCCGCACGCGTCAGCTTTGAACGATGTGTAAAAATGCTACCTAAGCTAAAAGAAGAGGTCAGTGAAGAACGTTATATGGCCAACGAAGAAGATTTAGAGAAGCGATTGGCGGACTTGGACTGAGGCCTGATCAACGCTATGTATGGTTAAAACTGTTTCCATTCTAAAGAGATCATTACCATGAGATTACTGTCTTTTCTACTGGCCTTAAGCCTGACACTTTCCCTTGGTGCACAAGCGGAACAGCCCTTTGAGATTGAGCATACGATTACTTCTCAAGCCTTTGGGGATGAGCGAAAAATAACCATCTATTTACCGCCTAATTACTACGAACGGCCAGAGGAGAAATACAACATTACTTACGTTCTCGATGGTCACTATGATCCTCTCATTGATCTGGTCGTAAAAACCATTGAGTACAACACGAATACGCGGAATTATATTCCGACTATTGTCGTCGGGATTCATGCTAAGAATAGAGGGTGGGAGTTCTCCGCTCCTTTGCCGGGTGAATCGGATGATGACGAATATGAAGGCGGGCGAGCGCCTGAACTACAAGAACACCTTGAGGATGAAGTCATACCCTTTGTGGAAAAGCTGTATCCGGAGGTGTTCGATTTCCGAACCCTGATTGGTCATTCCAGCGGAGGGGCCTTTGTGCTCTACACCCTGTTTAGTGATAAGCCCGACATTTTTGATGGCTACATCTCGATCAGCCCCGGCCTGCGGCCGGGCGAAGACCGGATTCTGGAAGAAGCCGCTGAGCGGCTCAGTAGCGGAGCCACCTACCGTAAATTCCTGTACGTTTCAGCGGGCACCGTTGGCGAGCAGGAAGACACCTTTGGCGGCGCCGTTCGTCGTCTTGAAGCACTCCTCCAAAAACATCCCGACCACGGCCTGCTGTGGTATCCGGAAATCTTTGAGGGGGAAGATCATTTTACGGTAGTACCCATGACGGTAAACGGGGGAATGTTGGCGCTTGCCCGCAGCTTCCGGGTGGATGAGGCCGTTCTGACCCAACTGGCAGATCGTAACGAACCAGACATCGCGGGCTGGCTGGATGATTTTTATGAGCGCCGGCAAAAGAACTACGGTTTCACGGTTGTTCCCTCCGCCAGGACACTGTATCGGACAGGGCAATTCATGGGAGAAAGTGGAGATGCTGATGCCGCCCTTGATATCTTTAGCTGGGGGCTGGACAAGTACCCGGACGACTTTTTCTTGACCTACCATTATGGAAACCTCCTTAAAAAGGAAGGCAAAAAAGCCGACGCACGTATGGTGTGGCAAAAATGTCAGAAACTATTAGAAAACCTTAAAGGAGATATAAGCGAAATACGGTACAACGACAGAGCTAAACTCTTAAAACAAGAGCTGGAGAAGCTTGAGGAATAAACTTTGCCTAAAACTCACAGGACTAAAGGCCTTGCAAGCTAGGTTCTGGATTGTGGTTTCTTTGCCTTATTTAGTGCTCCTTAATCGATCAGTTCTGATTTTATCTAATCGGACTTTTAATCTTTTAGAAGTCAGTAAAAGCTTAGTCAGTAGAAACGATTAACTGCTTGACTTGTTTTATAAGCTCTATGATTGCAGGTTGGATTGCATTTAGGTCTTCTAAGGTGAATTCCTCTAAGTCTCCATAGTCTCCTACTTGACGCATTTGGAAAGCCTTGGCGTACGATTTGGCATAGCTTTTGTCGATCTTACCAGGCTTAACAATCTCCTTGTTGAAGTGGTGGAGCGCGCCAGCGTGCGTTTTACTTACCAGGTCGTTCTTTGCCAAATAGGCTGAGACAACATAGAACAAAGAATAATACAGGCGAGAGATAGCAGTATTGTAGTGCTGCATCTCAGCCAAAACTGAAACTTCTTGAAGTGCTTTGTCGGATCTTTCTAAACGATTAGCAATGTACAAGAGCTTATCTTCTTCGTTCATAACAGTATCCCGTCTTTACGAATTTCTGAAATAACCGGACTAGGAGATTTGCCATTAGTCCAATCATCTTTCTGCATGAAAAGAGCCGTTAGTAAAGCATCATCTTCAAAAAGGAAATCGGCTAGTCTACCCCGGATACGATGTTTTAGGCTACTGTTTTTAGCTTGGTCCATGACGACTAATATATCCCAGTCCGAATCAGATCTGTAATCTCCACGCGCGCGGGAACCAAAGAGAATGACCTCTGCATTAGGAACTATGTTCAGAATCGCATTCTTGACTCTTGGTAGGATATCCGGTAAAGCATTAGCGGAAGACATGGTTGAAACTTTTCTAGTAAACAGTTTTACATTAGAATCAGTTGCTTGTTTTTTCGCGAACCTGTTTGCTGTTCAAATTCTTCCCCCATACCGTACCTTAGCCCCATGCCAGATACCACCAAGAAAAAACTCTTCCTCCTCGACGGTCACGCGCTGGTGTACCGCGCTCACTTTGCCTTCATCAACCGGCCGATGATCAATGGTAAGGGGATCAATACTTCAGCTATGTTCGGCTTCACGCGGACGCTGTGGGACCTGATGAAGAAACAGCAACCCAGCCACCTGGCCGTGGTGTTTGACCCCAGTGGACCGACCTTTCGCAACGAAATAGCTGCCGACTACAAAGCCAACCGCGAAGAAACCCCCGAAGACATTACCGTCGCCTTTCCCTACGTCCACCAAATCCTCCAGGGCTTCAACATCCCGATTATCATCATTGATAACTACGAGGCGGACGACGTGATTGGTACCCTGGCAAAACAAGCCGCACGTGAAGGCTTTGAGGTGTACATGGTTACGCCCGACAAAGACTACGGTCAGCTGGTAGAGGAGAACATCTATATGTATAAGCCGAGCCGTATGGGTAACGGCATCGACATTCTCGGAGTAGAAGAAATCAAGGCCAAGTGGGGCATTGAGCGCCCCGAGCAGGTGATTGATATGCTGGGGCTGATTGGTGATAAGGTGGACAATATCCCCGGTGTGCCGGGCATTGGGCCGAAGACTGCGGAGAAATTCATTAAGCAGTTCGGAAGTATGGAGGTACTGCTGGATAGTACGGACCAGATAAAAGGAAAGAACCAGGAGCGCCTCCGCGAATTCCGGGAACAGGCGCTACAGAGTAAAGAACTGGCCACAATCATTATTGATGTACCCGGTGTAACCTTCCACGAGGAGGCTTATCGGATCGAAAACTTTGACCGGGAGCACCTGACGGACATTTTCCGTGAGCTTGAATTCCGCAGCATCGCCAAGGATATTCTGGGCGGAGGAGATGAGCCCGTCAATCAGATTGGTGCTCAGGGAAACCTCTTTGCTCCTTCAACTTCCCCTGCACCTGCGGCCGCGCAAAAAAAAGGATCACGCTACGCAAAACCTGCAGCGCACGCGCTAGCCGACTACCACATCGGGAATACAGAACAGACCTATATAAAAGTAGATACGCCGGAAGCGCGGGCTGACCTGATTGCTGAGTTGAAGCAACAGAAAACTTATGCCTTCGATACGGAAACAACCAGTGTAGACGCTACTTCCGCCGATCTGGTGGGCCTTAGCTTCAGCTGGAAGGAAGGTGAAGGCTACTACGTGCCCGTGCCCGCTGACCGCCCCGGAGCCGAAGCCATCGTGGCCGAGTTCGCCGAACTACTCGCTGATGAAAGCACCGAAAAAGTAGGCCAGAACATCAAGTACGACCTCACCATGTTGGAGCGCTACGGTGCTCCGGTAAAGGGCAAGCTGCTGGACACGATGGTGATGCACTACCTGCTGCACCCCGATAAGCGCCACAAGATGGACCTCCTCAGCGAGGAGTACCTGAACTACAAACCCGTCGCCATTGAGACCCTGATCGGTAAGGGCAAGAAGCAACTCACCATGCGTGATGTACCGGTGGATAAGGTGGTGGGATATGCCTGCGAAGACGCCGATATTACCCTGCGTCTCTACAAAGCGCTGTGGCCTGAACTGGAAGAAGAAGGTTTGGTCGAACTCTACGAAACCATCGAAGCTCCGCTGATTCCCGTCCTCAAAAATATTGAACTTAATGGCGTCAACCTCAACGTTCCTTTCCTGGAAGACTACAGCAAAGTGCTGAGTGGAGAAATACAAGGACTGCAAAACGAGATTTACGACGAGGCTGGGTCGCCTTTCAACATTGGTTCCCCTAAGCAAATCGGTGAAATCCTATTCGGCCGTATGGAGCTGCCCTATAAAGGCAAAAAAACGGCAACAGGGCAGTTTAAAACCGATGAGGCGACGCTACTAGAATTAGCACCAGAAGCCCCGATCGTCGCTAAGATTTTGCGCTACCGCAGCTTAACTAAGTTGTTGAGCACCTACGTTAATGCATTACCGCTATTGGTAAACGAAGAAACTGGCCGGGTGCACTCCAGTTTCAACCAAACGGTAGCGGCAACGGGGCGTCTTTCTAGCTCAAACCCTAACCTTCAGAATATACCAATGCGCACACCGCAGGGGGCAGAAATTAGAAAAGCCTTTGTGCCGACCGACGCTAACCACACCCTCATCGCTTCGGATTACAGCCAGATTGAACTCCGCTTGGTAGCCGCACTGAGTGGAGACGAAGGCATGGTTGATGCCTTCAAGAACGGTCGCGATATCCACACAGCTACGGCTGCTCTGGTATTCGATGTACCCTTTGAAAAGGTGAGCAGGCATCAACGTAACCAGGCCAAGACGATCAACTTCGCCATCCTGTACGGCGCGGGCGCAACGCGCCTGATGCAGCAATTAGAAATTACCCGTAAGGAAGCTTCCGCGCTGATTAAAAACTATTATGAACGCTTTCCTGGCCTGAAGGCTTTCATGTCTTCCAGTGTGGAGACTGCTCGTGAAGAAGGTTATGCCATGACGTTGCTTGGTCGTAAACGCGGCCTGCGCGACATCAACTCCAAGAGCGGTCTTACCCGCTCCATCGCTGAGCGGATGGCAATGAATACCCCCATTCAGGGTACAGCGGCCGACATGATTAAGGTAGCCATGATCCGGATTGACAATGCGCTGAGGGAGGGCAATTTCAAAACCCGGATGATCATGCAGGTGCACGATGAACTGGTATTTGATGCGCCGAAAGACGAGGTGGATCGTGTAATCCCAATCATTGAACAGCTGATGCGCGAGGCCATTCCTGATCTCGCGGTACCAATTGTGGTGGAAACGGACAAAGGCAACAACTGGTTGGAGGCGCATTAGTAGACTGTAATTTCTTAGCTGATACGGACCGTTTTTGTCGTGACGAGTGTTAGTAAGCAGACTAATGTGCTAATCTTATGCCCCGCCGTGGAAAAAATTATACCGATCGCCTTCGTGGGCCAAAGGGGAAATGCGAACTCTGCGGCCGTGAACAACCACTGACCGAGCATCACTTGATTCCCCGCGCAGTTCACGGAAAGAAGTATTTCCGTAAGCGTTTCACCAAAGAAGAAATGACGCACCGCCGTATCAGTATTTGCCGCAAATGCCATAAGGGCATTCACCGGATTATACCCGACGAAAAAGAACTGGCGAAGGACTTCAATACGAAAGAGCTGCTTATGGCCGATGAGCGTATCGCGAGGCATGTGGCGTGGGTGGCTAAGCAACGGTAGTAGGTGGCGCGCACGCAGGATGCAGAGAGGGGGCAATAAAAAAGGCAAGCCAGCACAGCTGGCTTGCCCGAACATTAACCAAAAACCCAGCAAAAGACTTGACCTTAGATCTTGAGCTTACTGACGAATCAATAAAATGCTCGTGATTATGGTGAGTCACTCGAAGGGTAGGCGCTCTGAAACGAATGCTGCCTCAGTATTACTGAAGCTGACAAGTTCGGTTTAGAGCTACAACGGAAGAGGTTAAGAACTTCTCATTCAGGTTTCTTATAACTGCCTTATCTGGTAGCGATACGCTGGTATAAGCTGAATTTGTTTTGATATGTTCAGTTTGGACGGAAAAACTTCCCATTTGGCAATCATACGCCTGGGTAAACACGGTGTCTTGTGCTTGTGAGTGGGGGGCGTTTGGTGTTGGGGCTAATCATATGAAGGCGTCTTTACGGAATGTCCGTTGTGCTAAGCCCTCAAAGGGAAAAAGATAGAAAGTTGGTAGCGACTAATGAAGATAGCTTCAAACTGATGAACAGTTGTTTATAGGTTGTAGGGTACAAAAAAAGCCCCACCGAAACCATAATTCGGAGGGGCTACATCATAATCTCACGAAAAAATCTTAGTCCGAAGTTTGGACGGTATGTTTATACGGCCTACCTTCGAGGTATCTTTAGTGCTTTTTGTTTTGATCCCATGAATGTATACAGCCGGTGCCCCCGTTGGGCCCGGCTTTTTTTGTGGGCGTTCTCAAAGCGTGTGAGTGTGTAGCAAAAAGGGTCGTCGTCCTGATTCAACTACCAGGACGACGCCACTTACAAATCATAATCCCATGAACATATTTCTTGTCGAATTGAGGGAGCTTTCTCCCTCTGACATTACAAATATGAGGCAGTAAATGGCTGATTTAAAGAACATATTTACTTATTTGTGAATTTTTTTTCAGCTCTAATATTTTCAAGAATTTGATTTTCAGTTGTTTGTGTGTAATGTTTGTGAATTTTTTTATTGCATGTTTGCCTTTTTGGGCCCTTGATTTATTGAAGAAAATTTGATTTTTCTCGTAAAATGCACTCGGAGTTACCTTTTTAGGGGCATTTTCCTTCACAAAACCAAGCTTAATTTCTACAATATGCAACTGTCTGAAGCCCAGAAAATCGTTGATGAATGGATTACGACTATTGGCGTGAAATACTATAGTGAACTTACGAACACTGCGATCTTGATGGAGGAGACAGGGGAAGTTGCTCGCTTGATGGCAAGGATTTACGGAGAGCAGTCTTTCAAAAAGCCGGAAGATGCGGATGGGGCAAAGGATAAGCTTGCCGATGAATTTGCGGACGTCCTTTTCGTACTCATCTGTTTGGCGAATCAAACCGGAGTCGATCTCACAAAGGCCCTTCGTGAAAACCTAGAGAAGAAAACGAAGCGAGATGCAAGCAGGCATAAGAACAATCCGAAGCTTAGAGATTGATTCGAGCCTATTACCTAAAGTATCCCAATTTTCGACTGTACATCCGCCCGTTAACTTCCAGGCTGACAACGTAAATACCCGATGACCAACCAGCACTACTCATCGCTACGCGTTGAGTTTGGGAGCCTGCGGGGCGATTGCCCTGGAACGGTGAACTGAGCTTACGGCCAGAGACATCAAAGAAGTGGATGCCGACGTTGGCGTTACCGGGTAGTTCGTAGTCAATTACTACGTCGCCGCCACTTAGGTAGGCGTTCATTTTGATGCTTGCGGCTCGATCTGGCGTTTGGGTACTGGTGATGCCTTGGCAGTAAAGCCCTAGGTCTTCCATTCGCTCAAAGCGCTGCCCCATCACACTGTCTACTAGGTCGGGGTCAATACAAAGCCAGTTGCTAAGGACAGTAGCATAGATGGATCGGAAATCAACCTGATAGTTCAGGTTGCCATTGCTTGCATTCTGAAGATCAGGTAGGCCTCCGGTAGTTCCATTGCCGTTCAGGCCTTTTCCGAAGAGCATAAGTGGTGCGGCGGCGCCGTGATCGGTTCCTTGCGAGCCGTTTTGATATACCCTGCGACCGAACTCGCTGAAGGTCATGCCTAGCACTTGTTCGTCGATGCCACCATCAGCAAGGTCGTCGTAAAACGCAGTGATGTTTTTACTAAGGCTATTCATTAGGTTGGCGTGGACGGTTTCCTGGTCCGCGTGGGTATCGAAGCCTCCGAGTTCAACTACGAAAAGCCTAGTGCCTAGCCGGCCGCGCAGCAGCCGGGCAACGAGGGCCAGCTGGTCTCCAAGGCGGTCGTTTTCGTATTCAGCGGAATTAACACCTGCGTCGAAAGCTTCTGCGAGTACACCTGCATAACGGAAGGTCGTATTAGCAACGGCGCGGATATAGCCGAGTTGTTCTCCGTAGGTGCATTCCGGAACGTCGTTTACGTCGTAGAGCTGGCCGGTACGTGCGATTTCGTAGAGCTGGGTAGGATTCTCGGTGGAGATCGCGTAATTAAAATCGTCAGCATTGTTGAAAAGCAAGTTGCCAACACCGCCGATTTGTATGGCCGGGGGGATTTCGGGAGGAGTGCTTAGGAAGTCTGGGTAGAGATCGTTGAGGTAACGACCAAGAACGCCACTGCCCACTGTTTCGCTGGCGTCAGAGCTGGTGGCCCAAATGTCTGAAGAACGGAAATGGCTGAGGCTTTGATCTGGGTATCCCACGTTTTGGACGACCCGCATCTGACCATCGTTCCACAAGGTGGAAAGAGGTTGTAGTTGTGGGTGGATTGATAGGGTAGAGGTGAGGTCAACCGCTTCGTTTCGGGGGACGTAAATGTCAGGCCGTAGGCTTTGGTAAGTTCCGAAATCGTGGACGGGAATAATGGTGTTTAACCCATCGTTACCGCCCTTTAGGCGGATGAGTACTAGCACCCTGTTTTCATCTCCGTCCGCCAAGGCGGCGGTCAGAGGAGAAGACATGGTAAGAGCGTTGACCGGTAGTTTGTTGAGCAAGAAGCCCGAGGTGCCAAGGATGCCAAGGTTACGTAGGAAATTGCGGCGGCTATGGTCCTGATCGTGGGCCAGGCCGTCGGCCAGTTTGGCACCCTTACGAAGGTTGGAGTTGATGTTTTTTTGGTGTCCCATGTTGGACTATAATTTACGGCGGTGCTTAAGCACTTGAGGCCGGATGGAGCGAATTGGGTTTAGTTGAGCTGGGCTTCTGGCATTCGAGCAATGTGACGCAGCAGCAGGGTGAGTTGCCAGGAGGCCGTGTCCCAGTTTAGGTTCCATTCTCCAGTGTCATAGTAGTTGGTAGGAATGTCCCATTTTAGTACATCAGTGGCCGTCTCGTAGGCAGATTCACTTACCAGACCACGAGGGACGAAGTAGTCTACCACTGTTCGGGCAATAACTTCTGGTGCATTGCTGTCGTCAGTGAGTAGTTTGGCGAAGTTTGGATAGGTTGCTTCGCTTTCGTTGTGGACCGCCCAGGAGAAGCCATCGATGAAAGCCCAGCGCAGCGTGAGGCGGTTGGAGTCAATCCAGGCACGGTCGCCGGCCCAGCCAGCCACGTCGGTAGGGTGGCCTACGTACTGGCCCATGTTGGCTACAGCCCACAGGCCCCAGCCCTGGCGGTTTTCGAAGTCGCCAAAATCTCCCTGGCGGAGGAAGGAAACCATCACTTCCATCGGGCTTTTAATGAGTACGCCGATATTAGATTTTTCGAAGAAATGAGCACTGGATAGAAGCTCACGTAAGACCGGAAGAATTTGGAAGTCGTTGGCCAGAAAAGTCTGTGCCATGGCTTCAACGGCTTCTTCGTTGATTGCTTTATTGGTATAATAGGTATAGAGCTTGCCACAGATGAAGCGGGCAATAAGTGGGCCTCGTTCTTCAAAGAGGACGTCAATTAAAGAGCTATAGTTGAAGTTTCCGGTACGCCCGAAGATTGTTTTTTCGGTGTCGTCGTAGCCCCAATCTGCCCACTCTACGCCACCACAGTAGCTCGTCCAGCGGTTCCAGCCAGTAAGGGCACGGCTGGCTTCCACGATGTCTTCCTGAGTATAGCCATTGTCTTCGCCAAGGGTGAATAATTCAAACAGCTCGCGGGCGTAGTTTTCATTGGGGTTGTCGCGGGTATTTTCGAAACCGTTGAGGAAGAAAAGCATGGCGGGGGTCTTCGTCATCTCCCGTACAAACTCCCGGTAATCTCCAAAACCGTGCTGGTCAATCAGCTTCAAGTATTGAAGTTGGTAACTTGGGCAGCTGTGGGTCTCGTAAATGGTGACGAGGAGGTTTTGCCAAAAAAGGGAGAGCTTTTCACGCACGCCATAAGTGATGGCGTCGTCGATCCAGTTGTAGTAAAGCGAGATGAAGCTTTCGAAAATGTCTACCTCGTTGGCCATGAATGCATCGTAGTCCCAACCGGCCCAAATGGGATCAGGGCGGCTTTCGCGGGCAACGGCTGCGTCGAGAATACGATTTACGGTAGCAGTAGGACCATCGATTAGTGCTTGTTGGATCTCGTCGGGCTTGGCACCAAAACCAGCACGGCGGAATAAATGTTGGACGCGGCCTATATCCCAAGGTTGTTCCTCGGAGGGGACATAAGTTTCCAGGCCAAGTGTGGCGCAGTTCATCATGATTTTCTAATTATGGAGTCCGTTTCGGTTGGTTTAGTCTCCCTAAGGTACGGGCTAAAGAGTGAAAAATGAAGGTCTTATGAAGGTTTTAACGCAGAAGAAGGGGATTCTCTTGTGCTAAACTAAGCGCGATTATTGTAACGTTTCGCTTGTCCTCATTTGTAAAACCTTCTTTGCATCCTGCGACCGCGCCCTAACTAGATGTGATAGATTGATAGAAGAGATAGATTGATAGAGCTGCCGCACGAGGTAATCGCACAAAACGATAGCAAAAGAAGTTCCGTGAGTGAGGCATGCGG
>CAYPIM010000127.1:0-3013 GCA_964410795.1 uncultured Lewinella sp.
CGCGGCTGCCTGAGGCGGTCCGTCGAGCCTTAGGCGAGACGTGTGGGAGAGGGCGAGGGGAGAGGCAGAAAGTCAAATATCGAAGGACCCACCCAGCGAAATATCCATTAATGTACTCAAGCATTCTAATTTTTCACAGTAAATAGTCTTCAAGGTCTGATATTGAGCTAATTTCAAACTTCCTAATCTCCTTTTTAGGCTTTACAACTCGTAAAGCTTTCCAGCCTACAGAAATACTTCCCTGGTAATCGGATTTGAAGCTGTCGCCAACCATAAGAACTTCATCTCCAGAATAACCCAGCTTCTCTTCCATTAACCTAAAAATGCCCACATTTGGTTTTTGAAGTCCTACGTCACAAGAAAATATCGCCTCGTCAAAATGATCAAGTAAGCCTAGACTGTAGAATGGCTTTTTGTAAGGCGTTGCCAAATTTGATATAAGCCCAATCTTATAATGATTTGATAGTTCTTCTAGTAAGTGATCAATACCTTCAAACATTGAGATTGAATTAATTTCATCTTCTAGTTTAAAATAATGATCATGATAGTATTTAAGGTCGTCATTTGGAAGTCTTTCCAAAATGTTTTCTATTGTTTGCGTAATCAACAGGTTTTGGAAGTCTTTGATAGAGTATTTGTGCTTAAGGAAATTTGATTTGCGATAGACTTCTTTAAAGAAATAGCTCCTTTTGTTTACCTTTATTAAGGTGTTGTAGAGATCGAAAACAATTAATTTTGTCATCTAATTCAATTCTTTTTTGCTTTTGCTTAAGGCCACCAAAAACGTATTACGCATAGGCCAGCTACCCACGCACCAAATCTACTCAAAAAACGAATGAAATCAAGTCTTAATAGCCGAAATGGCATTACGTGATTGCCAATATGGGCAAGAGGAGAGTTGTGTGGTTGCGGGAAATATCCGGTAACAAGCAAGGTGGCACAATACAAGTGATCTGGGGTCTTTGCTATTTCATGGTAGCCTAAAAAGCCTGCCGGATGGTCACAACGTGTTTCCCCGCCTCTAATATGTGCAGTATCTGTTCATGTTCGCCTATATTGCGATCAGTGGATTTACTCGGTACAGGGTGATCGAACATGTAGATCATTTGCATGAACGTTTTGTAGATCCGGTAGCAATGAAGAATGGAGCTTATACTGGGCTCGGTCACTCCAGGTGATTTTTGCCGGATGCTTTTTGCGCCTCACTTCGTTGGAAAGCCTCGCCAACACTACGGTGTTGCCTACGTTTTCCGCCTCATGAGTCACAAAAATCACCTCGGCAAAATTTAACCTGGAGTGACCGAGTCCAGTATATATGCCACCTCTGGCACCTGGGTACAGCATTACAATGCAAGATGAATCACTCGCAAAATACAGCTTCCCGAATGGAGGAGCATGGGCATAATTACAACAATAATGAAATTTAGTTTAGAAAATAAAAAAGCGGTTATCACAGGCGGAGGTAGTGGAATTGGTGCTGCCATTGCACGCACTTTTGCGGAACAAGGTGCCAAAGTGATTATCCTGGATTTGAATAAAGAAGGTGGTCAGAAAACAGCAGAAGAAATCATAGCCAAGAATCAATTGGCTTTATTTTATCACTGTGATATTAGTGACTACGAACAAGTCGATAAAATAATTAATAAGGTTAGTACGAATGGCTCAATTGATATTTTAGTCAATAATGCAGGGGTAGCCCACGTGGGCAATATAGAGAACACCAGTGAAGAAGACTTAGATAAATTGTATCAAGTGAATATCAAAGGGGTTTTCAATTGTACCAAATCGGTTGTTAGCGATATGAAGGTGCAAGGGGGAGTGATCTTAAATTTGGCTTCCATTGCTTCAAGTGTGGGTATTGCAGACCGGTTTGCCTACTCCATGACAAAAGGTGCAGTACTGACGATGACCTACTCCATCGCAAAAGATTACCTGGACTATAACATAAGGTGTAATTGTATTTCGCCTGGAAGAGTACATACTCCCTTTGTTGATAATTTCATCGCAAATAATTACCCGGGAAAAGAAAGGGAGATGTTTGAAAAACTATCTAAAACTCAACCCATTGGTCGAATGGGAAAGCCTGAAGAAATCGCGAATCTGGCGTTGTTCTTATGTTCCGATGAAGCAGGTTTTATTACAGGCTCTGATTACCACATAGATGGTGGATTTATAAAACTAAATAACTGATTGATATGAAATTAATACGTTTTGGCGAAAGTGGAAAAGAAAGACCAGGAGTCCAACTTGCTGATCGAAGAATTGATGTTTCCGGATTTGGGGAGGACTATGACGAATTGTTCTTCGCTAATCAGGGGCTAGAGCGCCTGGGGGAATGGCTCCTGGAAAATGAAGCTGATTGCCCCGTTTTAGACGAAGAAGTGCGGTTAGGGCCTCCGACTGCCCGTCCGTCGAAGATAATTTGTGTCGGGCTAAATTATGCCAAGCATGCAGAAGAAAGTGGAATGGCAAAGCCCAAAGAACCTGTCCTTTTCTTTAAGGCTACTTCAGCAATCGTTGGGCCTAACGATGATGTAGTCATCCCCCGAGGAAGCGAAAAAACCGATTGGGAGGTAGAACTCGCATTGGTCATTGAAAAGAAAGCCTCCTACGTTACTATTGAGGAAGCAATGGAATATGTTGCGGGTTACATGCTACATAACGACTACAGCGAAAGAGCTTTTCAGTTGGAACGAGAAGGCCAGTGGGTTAAGGGGAAGAGCAATGATACGTTTGCTCCTTTAGGGCCATTTTTATTAACCCGAGACGAAATGGCCAATCCCCATACACTGGATCTCTGGCTCAAGTTGAATGGGGAAATCATGCAATCAAGCAATACTGCCGATTTAATTTTTGACATTCCTACGCTAGTTAGTTACATCAGTCAGTTTATGACACTGTTGCCAGGAGACATCATTTCCACGGGGACCCCATCTGGCGTGGGATTGGGCTTAAAGCCTCCTCAATACCTCAAGCCGGGCGATACTGTTGAGTTGGGAATTGACCAACTGGG
>CAYPIM010000127.1:3113-16806 GCA_964410795.1 uncultured Lewinella sp.
CTCCTCAATACCTCAAGCCGGGCGATACTGTTGAGTTGGGAATTGACCAACTGGGCATTTCAAAGCAACGGGTAAAAGCGTTCGATTAATGATGTTGGCGCCTTGATGCCGGTTTTACAAGGATATATCCTCGAAATGACAGGATCAGGTTTTGCTGATTTAAGGATATTAGGCTTCCTTCCTGAAGTTAAGTTTTCCTTTGTCTTTCCTTTGATTTGTCTTACCGTGGTGGCCTACAATGGGTTTATTTCCTCAAAATCGGAAAGACTAAGTGTGTGAGAGGATAAGGAGTAGCAATTGGGCTGCTCCTTATCCTACTCGATTGGTAACGGGCTTCTTTTTTACTCGAAGCGATTTTAGACTTTTACTCCTTTTCTTTTCCGACGATAGTCTGGATAATTTTGGTTGAAGCAAAGTCCATATCTATCTTGGCTGGCCAAGAATTAGGGTGCTTCATTAGCCAAAACTTCTCCAAGCGACTCAAATTCTGTTGATACATCATATATTCCAGTAGTACAACCTTGACAAGCCTTCCAGCCATTAGCCATTTCAAGCGTAATCGATCCTTCGAAGCCCCTGACTTCATATTGATGGGTATACGTAGTTTCGCCTCTAGCAAACGAACAACTCCTTGCGTCCATCCCTCTTGTACATCGAATACAAATAAATCCTCCAACATCTAGCAGAGGGTCAGGCCTTCTAACCGTTTCTGGTCGATCATGTTGAGTAACCTTGTATTTGCAGTAACTTACTCTTACTACTGGCTCGTCAGTGTCACAAGCAGCAATAGTTAACGTAAAGGCTGCGACTAGAAATAGAATGATAAATCTCATACTCTTTAGGTTTTGAAATGATTAAAAAATCCTGATGGGCTCTAAAGAACCTATCATTATTGATTCGTATGTCGACGTTTAAATATAAGGATTTTTTATTAATAGCCTGTGCTGCTGTATAAATGATGGTTATAATTAAATGCACGGATAGGCTAATGGCGGGGCGCGAGTTCAATTTTTTTAGCTTGGCGAAGTAGGATGAAAATTGGCCTGGTGACTTCTCCTCAAGCGAAGAGTCTTTCACCTTGGACACGGCCTCGATGAAACTCCTGTGCCTCGTCCAACAGGAAGCAGCAAAGAAATGAGAAAGTCAACGTCTACTAAAGTCCAGTCCTAGTTAATAGTCAAAATTAGATATATTAAAAATGCCGTACTTATGGCAAAGCCAAGCCATGCAAAGCTGTATTTTACACCTTCAATAAACTTGCGCTTCTTGGACATATTCTCAAGGACTGAATATTTGTCCATTACTACGTACATGCAGCCAAAGATAGACCAACTTGCGGCAGAAGGAATGTCACTCTTTATCAAATAGATAAACCCCGCTACAACCAATTCGAACCCCACTAGCAGGTTTAATATTTCCATGCTTTTCTTCATTTTAGCAAACGCATTCGTCATCGCAACAAGATAAATCTGTTAAGTAAAAATTATTGTTTTTATATTCTTTAAGCACCTCTTCTATTTTTTCAAGGGGGATTTCATTTCTTTTTGCTATTTCTTCAGCCACAATAGCGAATCGCTGCCTGTATTTATAGATGAAGCAAAAAAGAGCTGTCCCATGTTTCACCTGAGGACCGGTCAAAAATAAATTCTTAGTCTTTCTTGATTCATCAACATCTGTCAGTATAGGATAATCGTCCTCAAAATCAAATAATTCATTTACGAGTTTAAGGCTGGTATCAAAGCCTGTGCAATTGATTGGCATGTCATCGGACACAAATACATCTTCGTTGTTAGTTGTTACAATGAATTTTGAGTCCAGGAATTTAACCTCTTTTACGCTTGTATTTTCGAAGTATTCAATATCACCCAAGGTCTCTTTTATCCTATCGCGAGTAAAAGGAGAAAGAGAATAACTTGAATCACTTTTTACTAGTTCTAAATAATTTGAATTGTCAATGAGTGTTACTTTTTTGCTAAGTTTTGCCAAATTGATAGCCGCATCAAATCCTGATTCATAGGCTCCAATTACAACACTATTTGCTCCCATAATATGAGAAAAAGAACCGATTTCTGAATAATGTATACACCGATGATCCCCTTCAAAGGAGTTTGTTTTAGGGTATTTATATTCACCAGCAGCCCATATGACAAAGCTGCTCGCATATATTCCCTTGTTGGTATTTAGGAAGAATCCTCCATTTTTGTCTTCTACACTTTTTACCTCTACACCGGTAGAAATTTGGAGGTTGAAAAACTTAGAAACCTGTTCTAGATATATGGCATATTCCTTTCCAGTAGGATGTTCAGTCAAAAGATCAAATGCCGGGGAGGTGTCGGGTGTTATGGCATTTAAATCTGGCATTCTAAAAAAATTACCAGTAAACGAAGGAGATATAAATCGGGTTTCTTTCGGCCAATCTTTGAAGGAGGCACCGATCGAAGTCTTTTCCAAAAGAACGTAACTTATTCCAAGTTGCTGTAAGAGAATTCCTACGCCTATTCCTGCAGGCCCAGCTCCAACTATCACAACGTCAAAATACTCCTCAATAGAATGATTAGTATTACTCATTTCTTAGTGGCTCTAATTTAGTTTTATGTCTCCTATTTCAACTTATGATGACTAATCCAATGAGATCAATAATTTCGGCTATGAGACAGAGTGGCAAAGTTAAGCAAATATCTATAAATGCAACTATGTTGCATTTAGGAATGTTGAAAAAGAAAGGCCGAGAGTAGGTGATCCTCATTGAACCTGAGTCGTTCCCTATATGAAACCATCTTCCGTACAATTTGGGGAGATGGTTTTGCTTTTTTGCAGAATTTACCTTAGTTCTTTACGGAAAGTCAGTTAACCTGTTATCCAGCGCCCGTAAGCAATGATTCAGCTAGCACCAGCGCTTTCCGTTCAGTAGCCTAAAAACCTCCCAACAATCACAACCGATTCCCCCGCGCCCGCAAGCAATGATCGGCCAGCACCAGCGCCGTCATATTGTCGATGATGGCAACGGCGCGGGGTAGAACACAGGGGTCGTGTCTTCCTTTTCCGGTCACCGTCACGGTTTCGCCGGCTTCGTTGACCGAAGCCTGGTCCTGAATGATGGTGGCCACCGACTTAAAGGCGGTGCGGAAGTAAATGTCTTCGCCGTTAGAGATGCCTCCCTGGATACCACCACTGCGGTTGGTGCGCGTCCGGACGGTTCCGTCTTCTTCGGTGTAGAACTCGTCGTTGTGCTCGCTGCCGCGCATGGTTACGCCGGCGAAGCCGGAGCCGTATTCGAAGCCCTTGCAGGCGTTGATGCTCAGCATCGCCTTGCCGAGGTCGGCGTGGAGTTTGTCGAAGACCGGCTCTCCCCAGCCAGCGGGAACGCCAGTGGCTACACAGGTGATGACGCCGCCGATGGTGTCTCCGGCTTTACGAACGGTGAGGATTTCTTTTTCCATCACCGCCGCGGTCTCCGCGTCAGGACAGCGGACATCGTTGGCCTCGATTTGGCTGAGGTCCAGCTCCTGGTACGGTTTGTCGAGTACGATTGTGCCAACCTGAGAAACGTAACTTTTGATGCTGATGCCGTAGTGGCGCAGGAGCAGTTGCGCGACCGCGCCAGCGGCGACGCGGGCGGCGGTTTCGCGGGCGCTGGAGCGCCCGCCGCCGCGGTAGTCGCGGGCACCGTACTTGGCGTGGAAGGTATAGTCGGCGTGGCTGGGGCGGAACTTATCGAAGATGTGTCCGTAGTCCTTGCTGCGCTGGTCTTTGTTCATGATCACCATGCCGATGGGCGTGCCGGTGGTCTTGCCTTCGAACACGCCAGAGAGGACCTTTACCCCGTCTTCCTCTTTGCGTTGGGTGACAATGCGGCTCTGGCCGGGTTTGCGGCGGGCTAGTTCAGACTGGATGAAGTCCAGGTCGAAGTCAAGCCCGGCCGGGCAACCGTCAATGACGACGCCAAGGCCTACGCCGTGGCTTTCGCCGAAGGTAGAGATGCGGAATAGTTTGCCGTGAGAACTGCCAGCCATTGGTAAAGGGGTAAGGGAAAAAAAGTAAAAAGAGCTTTAAAAGATTAAAGCGACTCCGCAAAGTTAATACCGTCTTCTTTGGGAACCGATTCTGCTGGTGGGAAAACGTTGGTTAATTACGGTGACGGAGGGGGTTGGGGTGGGATGTTCTGGGCGGTAACGGCTCTGCTCGCTCCGCTCGTAACCTCACCCCCAGCCCCTCTCCCACGGAGAGGGGAGTTAACCAGAGATGGGGACGAGGCCCAAAGTTTTTCTGTCCTATTCTTACCAATATGACCCTTCTAATTCTAGACGAAGGGTATATATTCTACTGACAATTCCTACGAGCGGGAGCGAGCATCCACGTTCCCCCCTCTCCGCTGAGCCGGAGGCGAGCACGAAGTACTGCGAAGCAAACCATTTGGGAGAGGGGCCGGGGGAGAGGTTCCGAGCGGGAGCGAGCAAAGCAATTAAATATCCTTGTAGAAATACCTTTTCAGCCCCCTTACCGGCCCCGACGGGGTCTTCCTTCTAGCGGTGGGTTAACCAAATGCCGTCAGGCATTGGTTAGCCCATCGCGAATTGTCGTAACCTCAGCCCCTTCAAACAATCAAATCATCATCAGACCAGTCTTGCTGCGGAAGCGGTTCAGCTGTTGGTCTGCGACGGGGTGGGGGAGTATTGAGGTCGAGGGCAGGAGGCTCGGCTTCCGGCATCTTGCTGCGGTTGTTGTGGGTGAGCTTGTCTTTCCAAGCGCCGAGCAGGACCTTATCGTTGCGTTTCACGCTGTAGGTAGTGCCATTCCAGCCCATTCCGATTCTGACGTAGAAGACGTCGTCTTTGCCGGTGACGTAATTTGCTACACGGAAAGTGTGGTTGCTCCCGAAGAAGCGTTTTGATTTGCTAACGGATGCTCCGTTCCAGAAGATTTCGTCTACACCCGTCCACATATTGTGGTGGATCTCGAGGAGGTCTTCGGCGATGGGAAGGCTTACTTTTAGCATGCTCAAGTTACAGGTTGCAGGTTACAGGTTACAGGTTGCAATATTGTCTGTTTAGTAAAAACCTGCAACCTGCAACTTGCAACCTGTTCATACTTTCCCTTCAATTACAGCGGCTACGGCCTCAGGGTTGAGTAGGGTGGAGACATCTCCGAGTGATTTCCCCTCGCCAGCGGCAATTTTTCGCAGGATCCGGCGCATAATCTTACCCGACCGCGTTTTAGGCAGCGCATTGACAAACTGGATTTTATCGGGCTTTGCGATTGGTCCGATCTCCTGACGAACCGTCGCTACGATCTCTGCTTTCAAAGCGTCGTTTGCACCTGCCTCCGGGCCCAAAATGACGTAAGCGTAAATGCCCTGTCCTTTGATGTCGTGCGGGTAGCCGACGACGGCGGATTCCACCACCAGCGGATGCTCATTGATGGCGTTCTCCACCTCTGCGGTGCCCATCCGGTGTCCGGAAACATTGATGACATCATCTACCCGGCCGATGATGCGGTACATGCCGTCGGCGTCGCGCCGCGCGCCGTCGCCGGTGAAGTACATGCCGGGGGTGGTCATGAAGTAAGTGTTCTTGCAGCGCACGTGGTCTCCCCAGGTGGTGCGCAACATACTTGGCCAGGGGAATTTAATGCTCAACAAACCTTCGGCGGGGCTCTCCTCGATTTCGGTCATCGTTTCCTTATCGATCAGACAGGGCTGAATGCCGGGCAGGGGGTAGCCGGCGAAGGTGGCCTTTTGCGGGCTGTGCCCGCCCAGCCCGGAGATCTGGATGCCGCCGGTTTCCGTCTGCCACCAGGTGTCGACAACGGGAACGGTGCCTTTACCGATGTACTTTTTGTACCAGTCCCAGGCTTCCACATTGATGGGTTCGCCGACGGAGCCGATCACCTTCAGGTGGCTTAGATCGTGGCCTTCAACGTGGTGATCACCCTTGGCCATCAGTGCCCGAATGGCCGTCGGGGCGGTGTAGAATTGGTTGACTTTGTGTTTGGCGCATATTTCCCAGAAACGGCCCGCATCGGGGTAGGTCGGTACGCCTTCAAACATCATCGTGGTCGCACCGCAGAGCAGCGGGCCATAAAGGATGTAGCTGTGTCCGGTGATCCAACCGACGTCAGCCGTACACCAATAAACATCTCCGGGCTGGTACTGGAAGACGTTGAGGAAACTGTAGGCCGTGAAGACCATATAGCCGCCGCAAGTGTGGACAACGCCCTTCGGCTTGCCGGTAGACCCTGAGGTGTAGAGGATAAAGAGCACGTCTTCGGCATCCATTTGGGCGGGGACGCAGGTGCCGGGTTGGTTATCGACTACGTCGTGATACCAAACATCATGGCTAGCGTCCCAGGCGATGTCTCCTCCGGTATTTTTATGGACAATTACGGTCTCGACGCTCGGGCAGCCGATGGCTATTGCTTCATCGACGACTTCCTTCACCGCGATGTTCTTCGCGCCGCGTTTATTGTAGTCGGAGCAGATGATCATCTTGCAGTCGGCGTCGTTGACGCGATCGGCCAGTGCCTGCGCACTGAAGCCCGCAAAGACAACGGAGTGTATGGCACCGATCCGGGCACAGGCCAATACCGAAAATGCCAACTCTGGTACCATCGGCATGTAAAAACAGACCCGGTCGCCCTTTTCGATGCCGAGCTCCCGCAGGGCATTTGCCGTTTTACAGACGTGGGCGTGCAACTGGCGATAAGTAAACTTTTGGGCCGGGTCACCCGCCTCGTTGGGCTCGAAGAGGATGGCGGTCTGGTCTCCACGCTCGGCCAGGTGCCGATCCAGGCAGTTTTCGGTGATGTTCATTTTGCCACCTTGAAACCACTTGACGGCGGGCCCCTCGAAGTCCCACTCCAGGGTTTTATCCCATTTTTTATACCAGTCGAAGGCCTCCGCTTCGTTGGCCCAGAAGGCTTCGGGATCGGCTACGGAACGGGCGTATTCTGATTGGTAGTGGGCGAAGGATTGGATTTGTGTTGGGAGCATGGTTGAACTTATTGGTCTGTTGGTGCTAAGGAAATGTATATATTAGTCGAGCCGGACTAACGTAACGATAAGCGTGGGGAGCAATGTAGGGAATTAGGAAGGAACACGTAGTACGGTAACACGAAACTCATGTGAGAAAACGCTAAACTATTGCCATGAATGTAATAAAACAACTACGCCGACAGCTTGGGTACACCCAGGCAGACTTAGTTAAGGAGTCGAGTTTATCTCTGCGAACGATCCAGCGGTTCGAAGCAGAGGGCAATGTGCCCCAGGGCCATTCCTTGAAAATGCTGGCCAGGGCATTTAAGATGACACCGGCCGAGCTAAAAGGAAAGTTTTCCAAGGAGGTTGATACGGACAATTCAGATGTCTACGCCATCAAAATGATCAACTTTTCCGTACTGGCTTTTTTCATATTTCCTTTTGGAAATCTCTTCTGCCCGATCATCATGTGGCGGAAAAACCATCGTTCAAAATTGGTAGATGAAATGGGGAAAAGGATCATCAATTTTCAAATATTTTGGACGCTAGGCCTGATGCTTTCCCTCTCAATGAGCCCATTTATCAACATCGCTTTTAACTCGGCGAAGCCGTTGATTTTGTACGTCCTCTTCCTCTTCCTGGCCATTAATATGGGGGTGGTTTTTGCAACTGCCCGCTCCATTCAACGCGAGGAAATGAATTTCCCTAAGTCGCCCGTCGCCTTATTCTAATGCCTGGCGGGTTATTGGCGGGTTATTGGCGGCCTTAAAAAACGTATGGCCGTACCCGTACGCCCTAACATTGTGACTCACCCTAAAACAAATCGCAATGTTAAAGATCTTAGGCTATGTTTTTCTCGGAGTTGTCTTACTGGTTGCTATCGGTGCCACCGTCATCGTTGGTAAGTTTAATAAGAGTTACTTCGGCGATCGGCCCAATTACCTGTCTTATACCCACGATACAATACCAATGAAATTTGAGTGGACAGAAGATGGAAGTGAGGAATACTTTGAGCCACACGGTGCCATGGTATTCATCGCCAGAATTGAAGGGGTATCCCGGAAATTCTCCTTGCAGTTTGATACGGGGTCTCCACATTCCTATGTTTACGGAAGGCCATTGGAGTCGTTGATAGCGCATGGCCTGGAGGTTGATACAATCCAGGAAAAAAATAAGATGGTGAAGGGCTTCCAGCTTTCCCTCGGGGGGAATAATATTGACATCTCTTCAATGGTCGTAAAAGAGAATTACGGCAGCCCAATTAATTGGGAGGATACTACGACCGTAATTGGCCTGGGGACCATCGGTGCAGATTTTATCGACGGGAAAGTGACGATGATTGATTTCAAAAATCAGCGCATCAATATCTACGAAGACCGCCCTGATTGGATGACTACCTTGCCCGCTTTCAAAGACTTTGAGTTTAACGGTAGAAGGGTGATGCTGCCCAGTACAATAGGCGGCAGAAAACGATTGCTGCTCTACGATTCGGGGTGCAGTGCTTTTGGCCTGATTACCTCGAAAAATCGCTACAAAAAGTACACGGATAAAAAGGAAAAGGAGATCGAATACGACGCAAGCCGGTGGGGAGATTCGTTGCCCATTCATCATAAAGCGACCAAGACGCGCCTATTGATTGGGGGGCAGGATTTACCGTTGCGCAGAATCAGCTACGTCGATATGTATGCCAGTTTACAGCGGTTTATGACGCCGTTTACCCGAATTGGTGGCTGGCTTGGCAATAAGCCCTTTATCGAAGGATGTATAATTCTGGACACCCGAAAGGAGGAGTTTTTAGTCATTGAGAGCACCGTGGATGACGCCTGATGGCTAATGTGATAGAGTACTTGGAAAACATTCGGTAGCTCTATTCGATAAATAGCGGCGCGATGGCTTTAGCGCTGCTATTACAATTTTTAAGGCGCAGACGCAGGTGCTAAAACCGTTTTTGCACCTGCGTCTGCGCCTTAAAAATGCTTACTGCTTAATCACGCGTTGGCTCACTTTCCAACCCTTAGCGGTAGCCGTAAATTGGTAAGCGCCAGCTGCAAGGTCAGAAATCTCGAGCTGGTTACTTAGTGTGCCCTGACGCACGAGCCGGCCATTGGTGTCAATCATTCGGAAGGTAGCACCGGCCGGGAAATTGCGGAAAGAGATCACGTTTCCGGCGGGATTCGGGAAAAGGGTGAAGTTGTCCACGGGAGCAAAGCTGCCGGAGACAGCGGTGATTTCCGTTGTCTCTGGTGCCGTAAGGGAAGCACCACCTACGCAGAAAGACTTTGTTTCGCTGCTGCCAAAGGAACCACCGCTGGCGAGCGTTGTTCCGTTGTCCTGATTGGTGAGCGTATAAGATCCGTTACCGTAGCTGCAGCAAATTCCGTCGCCATAGGAATCGTTGAAGGTGAGGGTATAACAACCTGCTGCCATTGGAACAGCAATATTGATGGTTGAACCATCGGCCTGATTTCCGTAGGTGCCTCCACTGTAAACTACGGCGTTGTTGGCATCTCTGATGGTCCAGCTGGTCTCTTCGGGGTAATTGTCCAGCGTAATGCTCAGGTTTGCGGCTACCGGGCCACCGCCGCCGCCGCCACTACCGGAGGTGCTGACGCCGAGGTCATCGATGGCCATATCGCCCTGCCAGGTGGTGCCGGTCAGTCCGTTGAAGCGGAGCTGAACGGTTCCGCCCAGATAAGCAGCAAGGTCTACCGAAGCTGACCGCCAGCTATTGCCCTGGTTGCCGGAGCGGCTCCAGATGGATGTCCAGGTGCTGCCGTCTTCACTGGCTTCTACCTGAAGGGAGCCCATGTTCGAAGAACCATAGAGGTGGTATTTGAAGCTGAAGTTTCCGCTGCTTTTTCCGCTCAGGTCAACACAAGGGCCGTACAGGATAGCTCGCTTGGTGGAGTAGTTGGGCGTAGAGGATTCCATGAAGGCGTAGGAGTTGCCTGCTGCTGCAGCGGAAGGGCCGGTATTTCTGGAGGGGGTGCCACCGCTGGTTCGACTCCAGTTAAAGTCATCTCCGGCAGAGGCTTGTGCCCAAACGCCGAAGCCACTCTCAAAGCTCTCTGCGTAGGAATCATTTACGGTATTATTGCTGTTACAGAAAGGATTGTTGTTGCCTCCTCCTCCACTGCTGTTGCCGAAGCGGTCTTCCGCCTGGGGGCCGCCCCAGATGGTGGTAGCAAAAGCGGGATTATCGATGAAGGGATTTCGATTGCCCTGGATGGTCTCCACAATGGGGTTGCGCTGAAGCTCCAGCGTAGAAACGGGATCTTCGGCGTTCCATTCCAGGAACAGGTTAATCATGTTGGCATCGGAAGAATTGGTGGTGCCAATTCCTACGTTGTTAGGTAAGCAACGATTGCCGTAGCGCAAGTACATGTACAGTACCATGCGGGCTACGTCGCCTTTGAATTCGTCTCCGGGGTACCAGTGGCCCTGGCTCGTGATGGCGGAGTTGCCGGAACCATCGGCAAATTTGCGATTGCCACGGCTTGAGTTTCGGCTCACGTCGGACGGGCGAAGGTGGTGTACGTCCGCGCCCGGGCCTGAAGTGCCCAGGTTCGGGTTACCCAAAGATTTGGGATATACGTGCTCGCGGTTCCAGTCGGTGCTTCCGCCACCGTTGCTGTCTTTGCTGCGGGTGCGGTCGGTGTTGGTTACGCCGTCGGTGTCGCTGTAGCCGTAAATGAGGATGACGCGGGAGTTGTTGTTGGGATCGAGGTCGGTTTGCTTGAGCGCGTTCCAGACACCGGGTGTGTAGCTAGGGGTGAAGAACTGAGAGGTGGTCACTTTGTCCGAAAGTTCTGTTTGAAGAGCCGAGCCCGTCAGGTTGAGGTTTACGTCGTCGTAGTAAGACGGAATGGTTTGGGCAAAGAGAGAGACGGTCAGGGCGATCAGGATCGCCGTGAAAAATACTTTAAAACGCATGTGGATGTTGGTTTATCGGTTTGTGCAATTGGCTGGTAAGATAAGTGTTCTTTTAGCGATAGAAGTGGCAATGCATTTTAAGTCTTGGTGATATTTCTGTTAACCTAGTAACGGGCTTGATTAATAGCTGAAAAGTAGGATGTTATGGCGCTGACGCAGGTGCAAAAAAGGTTCATTGCACCTGCGTCTGCGCCCTGAAAATTGTCTCTTTCTAAAATAGTATACATTATGCCTTTCAGGTTTTTAGCTTTTTCGTTCTCTTAGTAATGTTACAAAACGCGTACTCCGCAACATTTATCAAGTGGCTCCGGTCAGATAAGTATGAAATACCTGACACCGATTTTTATTGGCTGCCTCCTGCTAAGTGCACTGCTTATGACTGGTTGCGATGACGATACCCCTGCTGGCCGAATAGATGTCCCCGTTGGAATCACCGACTTTTTTGATGGTTTTGAGACCAATGAAACGAACCTTAATCAACTCTTTCCGGAAGATGGTTCTCGCTGGACAAAGCTTCAGCAGGACAATCCCGACGGCAATGCTAATGTGGTCGAACTCTCCACCACGCTAGCCGCTGCCGGAGAGCAGTCTTTGAGTCTCTTCGCCTACGGTAGCCTGAACCCGCTCTCGAAGATGGACATTGAGAAAGGGGGCTTCGCCGCTGTAGCTGGTCAAACGGTCATCATCGAAGCAGACTTTTTTATCGAATCTGATGAAAACCTCACCGATCTTCTTCTTGTCGACTTTGAATGTTGCTCCTGTTGGGATCCCGACGTGCCGGACAATAAGTGCCCCGGTGTCCGACTGATGATGAGTGGCGGCAACGACTTCCTTTCGATAGAGCGTGGTAAAATCGGTGGAGCCACCCTAGTACAAACCGAGATGGCCTTTCCGCGCAGCGAATGGGTCAATGTATCCTGGGAGATGACCTTGTCCGCTGAGGAAACGGAAGGGAGTAATATCCTTCGACTGAATGGAACAGAGGTGCTCCGAGCAACGGGAATGAACATGCCCAACGCGATGGTCTTTGCCGAATCTGCCGCCTCTAACAACATCGATTTTACCCTACAGGAACCCGTTTTTTATGAACGCTTGCAGGTGGGAGCTACGGCCAACCCCACAAGTGCTGATGTTCAGCTTTATGTGGACAACGTGCGGGTTTCGGTTCGTGATTGAGGTTTGGGGAAGTAAATAGTAGGTGGGCGTTAGCCCCTATTTGCTGCCGCTAAACTTACTTAGCAAAATCAACCAGACATAGTTGAGGAAAACCGACCAAGCGCTCAATCCAGGGTCAGGTGCTTTTCCTTGCCCAAGTCGTTTGATCTGTGCTTCGTACCAAATGATGTTCATAAACCCATCAATTCCCTTTACGCCTGTCTTCTGCGTATCGGTCGGAAAACTCGTTCGGCTATTGTTGAATAGTTCATGGCCGAAGTTGGGGTAAATGGTAAAGGGGCGGGCAAGGCCTACTACATCCAATTGGTCCGAAGTGACCGCATCCCGCATAACGGAGGCCGTACGGAAACCACCGGTCAGCATTAGCGGTGTATCCGTGATTTTTCGAGCTTTCTCGATGTACTCCATAAAGTAGACCTCCCGTTTTACGGTGCTTTCTTTACGCTTGCCCATCATTGCGGGTGCTTCGTAGGTGCCGCCAGAGATCTCGATCAGGTCAATGCCCTCCTGAGAAAGAATTTTTACGACTTCCATCGACTCTTCTTCGGAGAATCCACCTTTCTGGAAGTCGGCCGAATTGAGCTTAATGCCGATGGGGAACTCCGCCCCAACCAGCGACCTTATTTTTCGGTAAATCTCAACCACAAACCTGGCCCTGTTCTCCAGGCTACCGCCCCAGCGGTCTTTACGAACGTTGGCGTAGGGCGATAAGAACTGACTCACGAGATAACCATGAGCGCCATGAATCTGAACGCCCGTAAAACCAGCCTCCTTTAGGATCAGGGAGGTGTTGCCGAATGCATCGATGATTTGTAATATTTCTTCCTCCGTCAGAGCCTTAGGGATTTTTCCCGTAGCCCCTTTTCGGCCGCCCGTTTTGAGCGGTACCGCAGAAGGCGCTTTCAGTGTTTTATTGACCTGCTCCATTGCTTGCCTTCCTGGGTGATTTATTTGAACCCACAGTTGGGTGTTGGTGCCGTCTGCGGTGGCGGCCCATTCCTTGAGGAGATCAAGATCTCTGCGATCTTCTACCACTACGTTGCGAGGCTCGCCGATGGCTTTAGCGTCCACCATTACGTTGCCCGTGATGAGGAGGCCCGCACCGCTTTTTGCCCACTTTTTGTAGGCTTTAATTAGTACTGCCGTAGGTGCATGGTGCTTGTTTGAAAGGTTCTCACTCATCGCGGATTTTGCGATCCTATTAGGCAATATCGATCCGTTAGGTAGGGTAAGTTCTTTTTGCAAGATATCCATTAAGATGATTGTTTTGATGCCGGGCGCAATGCTTGGGGGAATACCTGGTTTAGGCCGCCGTTGAACGAGATAGTGCGAAGGTAGAATTTAATACGCCTGTTTGGTGCAACTTCAACCAGGCTTACTGTTGTTTTTCCAAAATCAACGGCGACCAACTTTTAGCCTTCAGACTTAGTTTTCTACCCATGCCCAATCTCCTCTTCATCTGTAGCCGCAACCAATGGCGCAGCCTCACTGCCGAAACCATTTTCCGGAAACGCGACGACATCACCGTGAAATCTGCGGGTACGGTTGCTAAAGCGCGTATCCGGGTCAATGCCGGCCTGCTTAAGTGGGCGGATGTCGTCTTCGTGATGG
>CAYPIM010000128.1:0-14820 GCA_964410795.1 uncultured Lewinella sp.
GGAGAGGCAGAAAATCAAACCTCGAAGCCCCGAAGCAAAATGTCCAAAAACTCCCCCTCCGCATGAATATGTGGGTGACTAAACTACTCGCTCCCCAGAACTTTGCTTCAACAAGATTGCCAGTAGCGGCAAGTCAATTCCATTCATTATCACCCTTCGATTGAAGTCAAATGACCGGCTTCAATTGGCCAAACCTTTGCTTCATGTTAACGCAATCCGGACACTTCACCCCCAACCACGCAACCCAACTTTCCTTCATCAACCGTCCTGACGGACAATTCGACACCATCGTTGATGTTTCTTTTCATGCTCCTGATGGAAAAGTCTGGACGGCCCCAGCGGGAACGATAACCGACGGCGCCTCAATTCCCGGAGTGGTGGCGGACTTCTTCGGCGGGAAGCTGAATCATGAATTCCTTTTTGCGGCAATCGTTCATGATGCTTACTGCGGCGAATCCAACGCTCACCTTCCCGTATACCAGGCAGAAAAATGGGAGGAAACCCATCGGATGTTTTACCACGCCTGCCTGGCCAACGGCACCCGCAGATTAAAAGCCAAGGTCATGTATGCGGGCGTTCGGCTTGGTGGACCGCGCTGGTCTTTTAATGAGCGCCCCTTCAACGACCTCAGTAGTGTTTCGGACACCGTCATCCGCCAGGAAATGGAATACTGCAAGCAATGGATTGAAGCACAAGAGGAATCCTTGAGCCTTGAAGCCATCGATCAATGGATGGACGAGCGCGAAGCTGAGATCCTGAAATAAGTCAATTTCCACACTACTAACTGTCGGGCGTTACGCCCGGCTAAAACCCATATAGCCATGTTTAATTTACCCACCTTCCGAGAAATCACTTCTACCCCTGACCGGTACCATTTCGCAAAGACTTATAGTAAGTGTTCAGGATTACCAGTTCCAGATGAATTCATCCTAGCGACTACGAATCAAATCTTTGGCCTCTACATCAAAGGCAATTTGATTGGCGGATTTATTTTAGGCCAGGGCCCCGCTTTCCGGACCATTTCTGTATTTGCTAGTGAAAGTCATCAAGAGGCGCTTTACCATCAGTTCATTACAGAAGAAGAATGTACGGAAATTTGCTGCTTCTTCATTTCCCGGGCCTACCGACAAAAGACCCTCACCAACTTCTCCTCCTGGGCGGCCATGATTTATGCGCAAATAAAATATGGGCGTAAAACTTTCCTGTTTGGTACCTGCTCCCGGTCATTGGCCAAATTGTACGGCCAAACAGAAAAATCCATGTTGATTCACGAAGATAAAATCAACGGGAAGTCCACCTTCATTTTCTGCGCAGAACGACGTTTCTGCGTTCAGGGTATGCTGAAAATCATGTACCATAAACTCCAAAGAACAATAAAGGTAGCCAAGCGGGGAGCTAAGCGGTTTTCACCAAGCTAAGGGGTGCCGTCTACCTTACGTTGTAAAATCTATTATTCGAGTAACTAACTAGGTAAACAGGAGGAACGGATACTACGAGGCAGGGTGTCAGATATTTGGAAGGTGTTGTCCAGCGTTAGCAGTCGGAACGATAATTCCATAGCGTAAAACGTAGCGGCAGCGTAGTTTTTTACTAAAGAATTTCGTTCCGACCACTCGGAGCTTTTAAATATCAGACACCCTAACCCGGAAGTTCCGACTCCGATCATCTTACCAACCGCATACCCAAATGATTCCCCAGCTATCTGACGGCGTAAGATAACAAGGTAGAGACTTCAAAACTGATACTCAACTCCTTCTGGAAGGATTTCTCAGAAACATAAAGAAAGTCTAAATTAGGGCTCAGTTTGGTTTCTATTTCAAGAGTAGTAAACGAGGCAGTTTTAATCGTCTATTTAGCTATCTGCTAATCACAATTCGACGACCTTTCACTTTACCATTTTTCGAGCGTAATCGTAAAAGATACACGCCTGGCAATAGATTGGAAACGTCCAAGGTTACTCGAATTTCTCCAGAATTAATCACTGAAGATTTTACTATACGGCCATTAGCATCCAGAAGGTCTATCAACAATCCGTCTTTCAGTAGTGATTCACCAATTATGGTAAGTCGATCATTAACAGGATTGGGTGCGATGACAAGTTCCTCCACAACTATATCTGAATTCTTTATTTTCTCTTTTACAAAGCGCTTATTACCTTCAATTTCTTCTGTTCTTTCAAAATCTGGACACCTGTCATTATCGAACTCGCAATCAAACACCATGGGTGCTTGAAAATCAACTTCAAACCAATCAGAGGCATCTCCTGGGCAATTTTGTAAACCACCATTGTAGCGGACAATGGCTGGGGTCATAACATCAGAACAACCAAGTTCCGTTATAAACTTAGCATTAGCAACAATATCACCCGATCCTCCATAGAAAACATGAGCAAAATCTGCCCCAACTTCTATTGGATCACCTAACCATTCATTATTATTCCGGGCTTGGGTTCCTATCTGAGCAACTGTACCATTGCTATCTTCGAATCTCATCATTTGATAGTGATTCTCCATTGTACAACCACTAATAGATGAACCAGGAGAAGCTCCTCCAAAAGTAAAGCCAAATCGCATTCCCTTAGTATTTGTACAACAGATACTAGTATTGGGCGATTGGGTTATCGTTACACCATGTAAATCAAAAGAAATGTCAGCGGTACTAGTAATATTATTTTCATAAATTCCAGTCCCTGTACTATTATACAACCAAATCCCAAAAGTTCGCCATCCTTGAATAGGCGCAGAGGGAAGGTAACTTATATCGTTATCTTGCACTATGGCTCCATCCCAATTCCACATAAGAATTCCATAGGTTTTAGGAAAAATGTTCAGTGTATTTTTTTTGACTCTTGACAATTCGCTTGATGCAGATTTATTCTTTAGGCTTATTGCAGTCCCACTAGATATTTCTAACTTAGTTAAGGTGTTCCCGACTATGGACTGTATTGATCCATAGTCCGCATTTACGTTAACAATACCATTATTTACAAATTCTATCGTATTGTCATTTGCTTCTGAACGATTATCAGCTCGATCAAATCGGATTCCTTGTGAGGTTTTCAAGATAGTATTATTCAAGGCCCGCAACAGTCCGTTATAGCCCTGAACACCAACTTGTACATTTTCAATCCTGTTCTGCTGTACCAATAAAGAAATATCCTTAGCAAAAACTCCAGTTCCATTCGGCAAAGCACTATTGAAGCTATTCCCATCGGATAGGATATTCATTATCATAGCTCCGTAAACCTTTAAATCTGTTGCGGAAGCAACGATACCGTTTCTAAGTCCCTCAAAGGTATTCGGATTCAATAAAGGGTTTACGGAGTTACCAACTGTGAACGTTTTCAAGTCTTCTACCCATACTCCTGCTAATGGAATTGGACCAAGGTTGGTTGGTTGCCCGGGATAAGGATCTACCATATTACAGCCATTAGAACATGTAAAAGTGTTACCGACCATAGGCTCAAACAAATTTACCTCTTGAGTCTCTCCATTAGAAGACGGCGGTACGTATACTCCGATGTAGTTGCCATCAAAAATATTATTTTGAATCATAGCCCTACTACCTGTTCTAAGTTGAATGGAGTACTCTCCGTCAGATATAACATTATCATCAGCAATTAATTCTGCATTTGAATTTACAATTATTGAGTGCCACATAAGGTCACAAGCCAAAATTGTATTAGAAATAAGTTTTAAGTCAGACTTAGGGTCTACTTCAATAACAGCACCAGGCCCCATATAAATTTGACTAGAAGTAATCGTGTAGTTATCATCAATAATCAACCGACCATTAAGTGTTATACATCCGTTGGACAGCCCCCCCTGTGGCAGTTCAGAAGCTGAAAGCCGCAGCCCGTTACCTGCTTCAATATTAAAAGCATTAGCTCCTGCACAAGGAACACAAGAAGAACAACTTCCCGGCAATGTAACTTCTAGCATTTCACTTTGCATACCAAAGTCAGAGCAATCACTGGGCTGAGACAGAACCAAATTCACTCCTAAAGCCTGGCTTGGTAACATGTTAGAGGTCAAAACTAGATCAATATCAAATTGGACACAATCACTACCTTGCGGAAACACGACTCTGGAGGGTAAACCTGAACCAGGGGCAAGCGCTAATTCGGGAGGAAGCACCAGACTTCCTTGTAGATCAAAAACAGCAGGCGCCTGATCAGAACAAATAGTTAGGCTAGCAGTTATTGAGTTCTGTCCATCAGATAAACAGGAATCAATAAATCCTAAGGCGACATCTACTTCTGGAGTAGTTTGAGGGTCTAACGTTACCTGCAGGTCATCGAGCATATAACTAATTGGTGCTGTTGGCGAAATTGTAGCATTTCCGCTAAGAACAATAAAATCCCACTCTTCGTCAGTATCATTAGAAAATAGCACTGGATCAATATATACGAACTCTGGCGGGTTTGAATTATCATTTTCAATGGGTACTAAGTACTCCGTTAAAGACAAGCCCGGGTTAACAGATATAACTTCACCTGATCTTGGAGAAGAAGAAGTAAAGTTAATCCTAACTCTAGGATCAAAATCTTGACAAGCATTACTAGTCAATGCTTCAAAACTAATAGTACCACTCTCTCCTGGTAAAATCGGTCGACAAAGCTTTATAGCCATACCCTCAGAACTAAAATCATTCTCTGAAGAACTTTCCCAAAAGTGAGCGACATTACCCCCACTACTAGAAGTTGCAACTTCGGCTCCATCCCCACATCTATTAAACCATGAAGTAAGACCATCTTCTTCGAACAAATCAGGGCTGTTATTTGAAACATCACTTCTAAATAAGAAAGGGGTAAAAAAACCTGACAATTCACCTACAACCGCCGTCCGAAACTCACTGACGTTTGAAAAATTTTCAAATCCAGGATCAGCGATCAACTGACATTCACCACAGTTAGAGTCGTCTAGAACGCTAATAAATACAGATGTCCGGTCACATTCCTCATTACAAGATTTAAGATTATAAAAAACACGGTACAATCCAGGAGTATTAGCCGTTACTACGAGTTGATTATCTAAAAAGCTTGAAGTAATGCCAGTAATCCCAACATCAGGCCCTAAATATTCAAACTGAGCATTTGGTGCCAAAATATCATTCAATACTAAATCTTCAACAGAAAGCTCTAGAGTTTCATTAATATTAAGAAAAAAAAGTCCATCTGGTTCTGCTTGAACGTAGCAACTCTCAACACAATTCTCAGGAGTCGTATATCCAAGATGACAGAGTGTCTCGATTTCAGCAAGATGTAAGTTACGTTTAAAACTTTCAGGTCCTGGATTAAGCAATCCGTATGTGACATATACCTCTCCGTCGCAGTCTTCATTAAAATGGCTTAAGGAGTTAACGAACGTACTAGTGGTTTGGGTATTATACTCCGTACCTACCGTTGGTTCAGAAGCAACGGGAAATACAATACGCTGCTCATCACATACATGATCCCAAACATCATCCGGCAAATTAAAGGCCGGATTAATTACTAAGTCATGACAGCAATGGTCATCAGAAGAGGGCTCTCCCAGCAAAAGTTGTTCACCACCCTGTGAGTTCGAAAAAACCCGGTGTAACCTACGATCCCAGTAAGTATACCCTCCAGCAATAGGATTACCATCTATATTTACTCTAGATGCAAACCCTAGCAAATGCATTGCTTCATGTAAAATCACTGTATGGAAATCAAACTCGTCTGCAGGAACTGGACCGTCAGCCCCAAAATAAAAGTTTTGATTGTTGTTTGAACTAACAATTATAAAGCCATCTATTGCATCGGGGTCACCACGTCCTGCTAGTAACCTCCTTGTCAGTAAATTATGTGAAACTCCACAGCTTACATCATAGAAAGGAGTGGCAGAGGCTAATACTCCCAAAGGCGTATCGTCTTTAAACATTATGATCCTACCTGGCTCAACTGATGAAGTTACAATCGTAGCAAGATAATTGAATACTTGGCATATAACTTCTTCTTCTTCAGCTGTCCAGCTACCGGCCAAAATGAGGTCAAATCTATTACTGTTGACGCACATCATCTTAGACAGCTCCTTATCTTTTGTCGAGAATTCACTTTCATAATAGGTGTTACCAAAACGATCTGAGATTATCTCTTCACCATTCCTAGGGTTTACATGATGATTTGGGAGGACGCCGCAGAATTCAACTGCAGATGCTTTTTGCGCAGATAGAGGGGCAAGTATACCCAGGCACAAAAAAAGTGTGATGGCGACCATACGTCGCCAAGTAAGTAAATACATGGTTAATAGTTTTTTTGGTGTTACAGAGCAGCCTTAACTGCCCAAAATAATAAATTCAAAACAATAAAAACGTATCACTAAGCGAAAGAAAACACGCACAAACAACTCTAAAAGAGGTGTAAGTATATTTCAAAGCTAGGATTTACTATCTAAAATAAAAAATAAAAAATAAACATTAACTTATTTATTTTTCATCTAACCAGCCGCATCCCCAAATGATTCAACCCACTGTCCGACGGTGTGAACTGCCGCTGTCGAACGTCAAAGCCAGTACAATAGCTGGTACTGCAGAGAAAGGAACCGCCCTTGATGACGGATTCTTTTGTGGATAGTTTTAGCGTAGCCGTCCATTCCCAGACGTTGCCGCTTATATCGTAGAGGCCGTTGCCAGCGGGAGGAAAGGACTTTACCGGTGCGATGCCGGGGAAGCCGTCTAACACCTGGTCTTCGTAGGGAAAAGGCCCTTGCCACCAATTACCGGGGTATTTCCCGTTGGGCACCATCTCCGTACCCCAGGGAAAGTTAGGATATTCATCGCCCTGGCTGGCGGCCCATCTCCATTCCTCTTCGGTTGGTAAACGCTTCCCCATGTAGTCTGCGTAAGCATTGGCGTCGCGCAAGGAGATTTGTGTAACGGGGTGATCAGGGGCCGCTGCGCTGGAATCTGGGCCAAGGGGATAGCGCCAGGTCGCACCATCGATGGGCAACCAGCCAAGACTGTCTTTACTAAAGACGCCAGACCAACCAAACTCTTCAGCTTCGGTAACGTAGTTGGTGGCCGCTACGAAGGCACCGAAAGCGGCAGTAGTCACCTCGGTGGCATCTATTAGGAACCCCGGCTGAGTATTGCCGTCGCCTCCGATCCAGACCATTCCCTTAGGAATTTCCGTAGGTGGCTGCCCCTCCCCTGCGCTTTCACAAGCAAACA
Source organism: uncultured Lewinella sp. (assembly GCA_964410795.1). Lineage (GTDB taxonomy): Bacteria > Bacteroidota > Bacteroidia > Chitinophagales > Saprospiraceae > Neolewinella. The sequence goes on from CAYPIM010000128.1 coordinate 7,192, forward strand.
ACGCACCTGCGGCCGCGCCCAAAATGAAATATAGTGCTGTGATCCGCAAACAGTAGAGGATAGTCTTCATAGCGGTAAAGTTAAGAAGGCAATCAATTGCTGAAACCCGAATCCACTGAATTATGATCTTCTGTAAAATTTAAATCAATCCTTCATTTAGTTTGCTTAAACGATACAAATCACTACATTGCCACCGGATTTTCACTGAACGCCAAACATAAACCGACCCAATTGGTGCTTCATAACGCTGTTCTTTAATTTTTCTCTCACATCACATTATTAATTCTTCTATGCTAAGATCTTTACTCCTGGCGGCTGCGTGCCTCCTTTGGACATCCATTGCTATTGCTCAAAGTCAGCATTACTTTGCTGACAACAACAGAGTAGACCTTGTCCCTACAACTCACCAATTCATCATCACCGCTGACAACGCAAGCGTTCTGCAAAGTGTCAGAACTGACGACGTAAAACAGTACGAAAGTTGGGCGCATAAGCCTTACGCTGTACTTGAAGCTACCCGAGCCATGACCACTGCGGAAGTTGTCAGCAGTCTTGGTTTCGACACCGACGAAGTACAGGTAAGCACCGCCTTCGCCCTTGAAGATGGTTACGTTATCTACCCCACTCGTAATATTGCCTTTAAAGCAGGCGATAAGAACGACATCGTTGCAATTCAGCAGGTGCTCGGCCAGTACGGCGTGAAAACAATTGAGAAAAAATTTGGTACTTACCGGGTAGAACTCAATGAATTAGATGCAGTATTTGCTGCTTCTAACGCACTCGAAGCCAGCGGCCTTGTAGATTTCGCCCATCCCGATTTCTACGCTCCGATCGAGCGTTTCCAGATCAACGATCCGCTCTTCAGTGAGCAGTTCCAGATGCACAATACCGGCCAGACTATCGACGGTGTTACCGGTGGTAACGACATTGATTGTAACGCGCTTGAAGCCTGGGGCCTGACCCTCGGCTCTTCTTCCATCACCGTAGCCGTAATTGACGACGGTATGGAAGACCACGAAGACTTCAACAATGCAAGTGGTGCAAGCCGTTACACCAACGGTTTCAGCCCCGCAAACAACGGTAATGGCGATGCCATAAGCGGTAGTAACCACGGTGTTGCCTGTGCAGGCTCCATCGCTGCCAGCCACAACAACATTGGTGTTCGAGGTGTAGCGCCACTGGTTAATATGATCTCTGTCAACATCTTCGTCGGTGGAGAATCTAACCAGGACCTCGCCGACGCCATCACCTGGGCCAAGAACAATGGTGCAGACGTAATGAGTAATTCCTGGGGCTTTGGCTCCTGTACGTTCAGCATTTCGGTTCTCAACAATGCACTGGCTGATGCCAATGCTAACGGCCGTGGCGGCCTTGGTTGTGTGATCACCTTCGCTTCTGGTAACGACTACAACAGCTGTGTAAGTTACCCTGGAGACAATGTCTCCGTCATCGGTGTAGGTGCCGTCGCAAATACCGGTGCTCGTTCAGCGTACTCCAACTATGGCCCGGCCCTTGACATCGTGGCGCCCTCCAATAATGTTGGTGGCCCAGGTGCTGGTGTCCGGACTACGGACCGCATGGGCTCACCCGGCTACAACGGCTCCAACTACACCAATACTTTCGGTGGTACATCTTCAGCATGTCCGGTTGTTTCCGGCGTAGCTGCCTTGGTACTGGGCTTCAACCCTAACCTTACTTCCGGTGAAGTAAAGAACATTCTTTACACCACAGCTACTGATATGGGCGCCAGTGGTTTCGACAACCAATTCGGTAACGGCCGGGTGAACGCACTTGCCGCCATCCAGGCGGCTGGTGGAAGCGGTGGTCCGACCTGTACTGACGGTGTTCAGAACGGTCAGGAAACTGGCGTAGACTGTGGTGGCCCAAGCTGCCCAAGCTGTCCTCCAGTAGGTTGTAACGGCACCGACGTAACGCTTAGCATTACCCTCGACAACTACCCGGAAGAAACCAGCTGGACGCTGACCAACGACGCGGGCGCCACGGTAGAAAGCGGAGGCACCTACGGCAGCCAGCCGGATGGCAGCACCATCACTTTCGACTTCTGTCTGGTTGATGACTGCTACACCTTTACGATCCTTGACGCCTACGGCGACGGTATTTGTTGTAGCTACGGCAACGGCTCTTACACCCTCAGCCAGGGTGGGACGACACTTGCTTCCGGCGGTTCTTTTGCCAGCAGCGAAGCGACAGACTTCTGTATCGGCGGCCCGGGTCCCGATACGACCCCGCCAAGCAACCCAAGCAGTGTCTCGGTGAGCAACGAAGCAGAAACCAGCGTTTTACTTAGCTGGAATGCTTCCAGCGATAACGTTGGCGTAACCGGTTACAACGTTTTTGTAGACGGCGCGAGCGCAGGTACAGTGACGGGGACATCGGCAACGATCAACGGCCTTACTGCCTGTACTACTTACAACTTCTCTGTCTCTGCCTTCGATGCAGCTGGTAACACCTCCGGCACCGGCTCCGCTAACGGCACAACCATTGGCTGCCCAACCGGCGGCGGAGATCCCGTTGACATCGACGGATCCTTCTTCGAATCCGGCCTTGACGGCTGGATCGACGGTGGAAGCGATTGTTTCCGTTACCGAGGTCAGTTCAGCTACGAAGGCCAACGCTCCATGCGCCTGCGCGACAACAGCGGCACGGCTTCTTCAATGACTAAGGGCTTTAACCTTAGCGGGCTCAACAACGTAGAAATCAGCTTCATCTTCTACCCTAACAGTATGGAGAACGGTGAAGACTTCTGGATTCGTTACAACAGCGGCAGCGGCTGGCAAACGGTTGCGACCTACGCAGCTGGTAGCAGCTTCACCAACGGTAGCTTCTACACCGTTACGCTCGTACTGTCCGCCGCCGACTACAACCTGAACAGCAACAGCCAGTTCCGCATCCAATGTGATGCCAGCGCCAATGCTGACCAAGTATATATCGACGCAGTTACCATTAAAGGAAACGTTGCTGGAACCAATAGCCCGGGACGTCAAAACATCGAAGAGCTTCCGACCATTACGCGCTTTGACGAAGGACCTCAGAGCGAAGCAGACGTTCGCATCTCTCCGAACCCCGCAACCGATCTCATCCAGGTGAGCGCCGATGAAGCAATTCGCGAAGTTAGCATCCTGAGTATTGACGGTAAGGTATTGATGACCCGCACCTTCGAAGGTGTAGAGCGTGCAACCCTCCGCGTAGCAGAACTGCCCACAGGCATGTACGTTGTCAGCGTCCTTACGGACGAGGAGCGTAATGCTGAACGGGTTGTGATCCGACGGTAAATCTAATCTGGTTAAACAACCAGCTTAGCTTAAATGCAGAAAGGCTACTACGGAAAACCGTGGTAGCCTTTTTGCTTTGGAGTGAACTCCATTTATTTTCCCGACAGTTCTTTCACTGCGCTCCACATCCGATCAAAATCTGCATATCCACGCGCGATAGCGTAGAGCTTATCTCCGTTACGATAGATGACGGTTGGATATCCGGTTACCCCCCATTGCCGGTTGGTTTGAAAGTCGGCCAGCGTCTCCGCCTTGATGGCCTCACTACTGAACAGTTCGGAGAACTGTTTAAAATCTAAGCCGAGTTCCTTGCAGATCGGTTCGTAGAAACTCGTCTCGGCCGGATCGTTGTTCTTTACGTAGAAGTGATGCTGTGTGAGCTCAAAAAACCGGCCTTCTACTTCAGGATTCATCTTGCGCGCGGCCACTACGGCACGGCAACTAGGTTCGGTATTGTACTGAAAGTGCTCACGCTCAAACAGGGCATAACCGAAAGGTTGGCCGCTTCGTTTGTTGACTTCCTCCCAGTGATGCTTCAGAAAGCCCTTAAACTTTTCCGTCCATTCTTCGGAGTTGTCTGGTCGCAACCCACCAAGGATGATCCGGTAATTGATGCCATTTGCCGTAGCCGCCCGTTCCAGGCGGTTTAGTTCGGGGGATATACCCCAGCACCAGGAACACATGGGGTCTCCGACGTAAATGATTTCCTGATCATCAGATAAATTGAGGGCAGGAGCCGGGTTTTCCGCAACTGGGGCGGGAGTACAAAGCCCCGTTTGGGGGTCACAAAAGGAGCCGGGAGGAGTGGTCATTTTTTGGGCATTTACTGATACGGTAAAGACCGTAGCCAGGATGAAAAGCAATTGTTGCATGCCCTTTGAAACCCTCCGTTACGGATTATGGTTGAGCGTCAGCAGCGGGCAAATGTCCCCTGCCGACACTATACTCCCCTCGACCATCAGAGGCGAAAGTTTTGCCGAGGGAGTTTGTACGGTTAACAGGATTCCATGTATCTTTCCTGTCCCCAAATAATCAACCCGTATGCTACGTACCACCACTTTTTTCCTATTACTATTGCTTACCCTTAGTATTTCTGCTCAGGATAAGGACAAGAAAAAGGACGACGACAAAGACGCCCGCTACGAAGCCGGCTGGAACAGTCTTTCCTTCCGGTCCATCGGCCCGGCTTTTACTTCCGGTCGGATTGCGGACTTCGCCGTCAATCCTGACAATCCGAGCGAATTTTACGTCGCCACCGCTGCCGGTGGCGTCTGGAAAACGACAAACAAAGGCCTCAATTTCAAGCCCGTTTTTGACCGCCAGGGGTCGTATTCCATCGGTGTAGTAGAGATGGACCCGAACAACCACAACGTTGTCTGGATAGGCACCGGCGAAAACAACAACCAGCGCAGCGTTGCCTACGGCGACGGTATTTATAAAAGTGTGGACGGCGGTAAAAGCTGGAAGCACAAAGGCCTCAAAAACTCCGAGCACATCGGGATGATCGCCGTAGACCCACGAAACAGCGACGTTGTTTACGTTGCCGCTACCGGCCCTCTCTGGAGCGCGGGCGGAGACCGCGGGCTTTACAAAACCACCGATGGTGGCGATAACTGGGAGAAGATTTTGGACATCAGCATCCACACTGGTATTCACGAAGTACACCTTGATCCGCGTGATCCCGACCTGATTTATGCAGTAGCCCACCAACGCCGCAGGCACGTATTCACCTACATCAGCGGCGGACCGGAATCTGCGGTCTACAAATCTACCGATGGCGGAGAAAACTTCCGCAAAGTCATGAAGGGAATGCCTGGAGGCGACGTTGGTCGAATCGGTCTAGACGTCTCCCCTGCTAACCCAGACATCGTCTATGCAGTGGTTGAAGCCCAGACCGGCAGAGGTGGTTTTTACCGCTCCACAGACCGTGGTGAAAGCTGGGAAAAGCGGAGCAAATACAGTTCCAGCGGCAACTACTACCAGGAAGTAATCGCCGACCCCGTAGACGAAGACTTGGTCTACATAATGAACACCTTCGCGGCCGTGAGCGAAGACGGCGGTAAGAACTTCGGCACCGTCGGTGAAAAGAATAAGCACATCGATAACCACGCCCTTTGGATCAACCCTAAGAATCCGAACTACTTGCTGAACGGAAACGACGGCGGTGTTTACGAGTCCTGGGACAGGGGTAAAACCTGGCGTTTCTTCCCGAACCTTCCCGTTACGCAGTTCTATAAGGTAGCCGTTGATAACGACTATCCCTTCTACAATATCTACGGCGGTACGCAAGACAACTTCAGTTTCGGCGGCCCCAGCAGAACTACGGCACCAACGGGTATCACCAATCGCCACTGGTTCGTAACTACCCTCGGTGACGGCTTTGAACCCCACGTTGACCCTACCAATCCGAACATCGTCTACAGCCAGTCCCAGTACGGCAACCTGAGTCGCTACGACCGCGCTACCGGAGAAACGACCAACATCGTTCCTCAGCCTCCGAAAGGAGAATACTCTTACAACTGGAACTGGGACTCTCCCCTACTCGTAAGTAGCCACGACCCCAAGCGGGTATACTACGCCTCCGACCGGGTCCATCGCTCCGACGATCGTGGCCAGAGCTGGCGGGAAGCCAGTGGTGATCTGACCCGGGGAATTGACCGCAATAAGCTCAAAGTAATGGGCAAAGTATGGCCAATGGACGCCGTCGCTAAGAACGTCTCCACTACGCCCTACGGCAACATCGTAGCCCTGGCCGAGTCTCCAATCAACGAAAACCTGCTTTACGCAGGAACGGATGATGGCCTCCTACATGTCTCCACCGACGGTGGTGACAACTGGACGAAGTACGATAAGTTTCCGGATGTCCCAGACACGACTTATGTAAACGAGATCATCGCTTCTTCCCACGACGAAAACGTGGTTTACGTCGCCTTCAACGACCATAAACGCGGCAACTTCAAACCCTACTTACTGAAGAGTAGCAACCAAGGTAAGAGTTGGGCCTCCATCGCTGCCAACCTACCGGAGCGTGGCTCGGTCTACGCCATTGCGGAAGACCCCAAGGCGGCTGGTCTTCTTTTCGTTGGTACAGAATTCAGCTGCTTCGCCACCGTTGACGGCGGGAAATACTGGCGCAAGCTCAGTAGTGGCTTGCCAACCGTAGCCGTTCGCGACATCAACATCCAGGAAAGAGAGAACGACTTGGTGCTGGCGACCTTCGGTCGCGGTTTCTACATCATGGACGATTACTCCGCCCTACGGGAACTCACATCCGAAGTTGTGGAAAAAGAAGCCCACTTATTCAGCGTCCGCGATGCTTTCCAGTACCTACCCTACAGCCCAATTGCAGCAAGCAACACCATCTCTTGGCTTGGTCCTAAAGGCTTTCAGGGGGAGACTTACTACCTGGGCGACAACCCTGAGTTCGGCGCGGCCTTCACCTACTATCTGAAAGAAGGACATAAATCTCAGGAAGACATCCGGGAAGAAGGTGAGCAAGAGCGACGCAAGGAGGGCGAAGACGTCTTCTACCCTACCTACGAGCAACTTTCCGCTGAAGCTGAACAAGAAGCAGCCTTCCTTATTTTCACTGTGCGCGATGCCAACGGCGAGGTGGTGGATGAAGTCCGCTCCGGCCTACGTAAAGGTATCAATCGCCTTCACTGGGACCTAAAGTACCCGGACATTGACAACGTTAATACACAGAAAGGAGATCCTTCTAGTAACCTCTCTTCTGGCATCATGGTACTGCCCGGTGATTACACCGTAGAACTAGCGAAGAGTGTTGACGGCACCGTCACGAAGCTGGCGAGTCCGGTGGCCTTCAAGGTCAAAGACCTCGAAAACCGTACCCTTCCAGCCACTGATCCGGCCGCCATGCTGGCCTACCACCGCGAGCTTAGCGAACTCTCGAAAAGTGCCAACGCCATGCGCGGCACCTTCGGTGAACTGAACGAACGACTCGAGTACTACCAAGCTGCCCTCCGGCTGGTGGAACGCCCCGATCTAAAGGAGAAGGTTGACGCACTGGAAGACAAACTCAAGGCCATCCGCATCCAGCTTTATGGTGACCCCATCAAACGAAAGTTGGAGATTGACCAAGCCCCTGCCATTAGTCGGCGCATCAACACAGCCATCTGGACGGGGACGTCTTCTTTGTCCGACCCGACAAAGACTTCCGCAATGGTGAAGGCGATTGCAGAAGAACAACTTGGACCAGTGATGGCAGCTCTCCAGAACATCATGACCCAGGACATCCCAGCGATTGATGCGGTGCTTGATAGCGCCCGGGCCCCTTGGACTCCAGGACGGGTAATTGGACCTAAGAATTAGGGTT
>CAYPIM010000128.1:14920-16799 GCA_964410795.1 uncultured Lewinella sp.
GGCGCGGTCGCAGGTGCAATGTGATGGTTTTCAGCGCTTGGTCTAAATGCAAAAACAAGGGTATAAAAGCCAGCAGCAAGAGGTACGCATAAAACCGCAGCAGCTACAATGGACGAAAGACTGGAAAGGTACCTGAAGGCAAGTCAAGTTTACGTCGAGCGGCAAAAGCTTGATAAAGAGGTAATTGGCGTCATCATCTCTGGCTCCATCCTCAACGCCAGTCTGGATAAGAATTCAGATATTGATGTTCAAGTCATACTCCACCCGGATTGCACCTACCGGGAACGTGGGAACACTTGGATTGACGGAATCGAGGTCGAGTATTTTAAAAATCCACCTGCTCAGATTAAGGTCTATTTCGCCAGAGAAAAAGAACGCCCGCTTACTGCACACATGCTGGCTTTTGGCACTATTGCCTTTAGCAAATCTTCAATAATACACGAGCTCGTAAGCACTGCTAAATCCATTATCGCCCAGTTGCCCCCACCACTAAAACCTCACGAACTGGAGTTCCATAAATACTTCCTTGACGACTACTTTAAAGATCTGGAAGATGCAATAGTCCGTGAAGATCCTATTGGAGCGAACCTCATCCGTCAAAAAATCGTCAATCGTTGTATTGATATTTTCTGTAAGACACATCAGGTGAGAAGGGGCAAGGACAAGCGTCTTCGAGAACAGCTCGGGAGCATCGACGTAGCTTTTCAGCAAAACATCCTGACTGCACTGAGCGAACATTGGCAGGCAACAACGTCCATCATGGCGCTTAAAATAATCACAGAGCGGTTGTTGGGCGGTCGGCGAAGTCAGGAATGGAAGATGCGAAGCGAACTGGACCTGGAGTAAGATACCGTACCTTCCGCTTATGACCTATGAACTCACCGCTGGCTCCCTGGCCAACCTTAAACTTGTCGATAAACCGCTGCCACCGCCCGCTCCGGGCGAGGTATCCGTTGCCGTGCGGGCCATCGGTCTCAACTTCGCGGATGTCTTCGCCATCTGGGGGCTCTACGGCGCAACGCCGGAGGGAACCTTCACTCCAGGGCTGGAATATGCCGGCCATATTACGGCCGTCGGAGATGGCGTTACTGGTGTATCGGTAGGTGATGCCGTAATGGGGGTTACCCGCTTCGGTGCCTATACCACGGCGCTGAACATTGACGAGCGCTACGTACTTCCTTTACCGAAGGGCTGGACGATGGCCGAAGGTGCCGCCTACCTCGTACAAGTACTAACCGCCTATTACGGCTTGGTTAACCTGGGGCAATTGCAAGCTGGTCAGACGGTGCTCATCCATTCTGCAGCGGGTGGCGTCGGGACGTTTGCGGGCCGCATCGCCCGCCAGCTGGGTGCCTACACCATCGGTACCATCGGCCACGCAGATAAAGTGTCCTACCTAAAACAAGAAGGCTACGACGACTGGATTGTCCGCAATAAGCGCACCTTCCGGAAGGACTTGCAGCAAGCCCTCGGAGAAAAAGAGCTCAACCTCATCATGGAGTGCATCGGAGGGAAAATATTCTCTGTTGGCTTCGACGCCTTAGCCCCGATGGGGCGAAGTATCGTTTACGGCGCAGCTCGTTACAGCTCAGTCGGTAACCGCCCTAATTATCCCCGCCTATTGTGGCAATACCTTACCCGACCGAAAATTGATCCACAAAACCTCCCGGAGATCAATAAATCAGTGATGGGCTTCAACCTAATTTGGCTCTACGAGCGGGCAGAATTGATGCACGAGATTTTGGGCGAGCTGGCTGCGCTTGATGTTGGACGGCCTAACGTTGGTCATCGCTTCGCTTTTTCGGAATTGCCAGAGGCCATTCGGACGTTTCAAGGCGGGCGAACTGTAGGCAAAGTGGTGGTTGAAGTAAATCAATGA
>CAYPIM010000129.1:0-2912 GCA_964410795.1 uncultured Lewinella sp.
CGGACATTGCGGCTGACAATGGCGTCGTTCACGTTATTGACGCAGTGCTGATGCCGCCGCCAGCAACGGTAGTAGATATCATTGTTGCTAGTGAAGCGCACGATACTTTAGAGGCCGCCGTTATTGCCGCTATGCTTGACGATGACCTTGCCGGCGAAGGGCCGTTTACGGTTTTTGCGCCTACTGATGATGCATTCGCTGCTTTGGCAGATGGCGTATTAGAAAATCTGTTAGAGATGCCTACGGAAGAATTAGCAGATATTCTACTATTCCACGTAGCCGACGGCAGCTTTTTCTCTACGGATCTTTCTGATGGCCAGATGCTTCCTAGCCTGGAAGGCGAAAGTCTTGACATCAGCTTTACCACTGATGGTGTAGAGGTTGAAGGCGTAATGATATCTATGACCGATATTATGGCGGATAACGGTGTTGTCCACGTTATTGATGCCGTAATGATACCGAGATCGGTGAATACGCGTGAACCATCTTTTGCGGAGAACGTGAAGATTATGCCTAACCCGGCGACAAACTATATTGGTGTCCGTCTCCCTCAGGAAATCCTGGGAGACGCTGAATTAACCTTAAGAGATATGAGTGGGCGAACAATCGTTCAACGTCGGGCAAGCTCTACTTTTGAGCAAATTGATGCTGCGAGTTTACCTGGAGGTACCTACCTGATGGAAATCAGAGCACGTGCGGGAGTTATCCAACGACGCGTTGTTGTTCAGCGGTAAGCCTTTCCGGTTTATACAACGTTCCTTAAAAGGAGCCAGAATATTAATGATCGCCCTAACCTGCTTGGTTGGGGCGATTGTTTTTCCTGAAGAAAGTATTTTAAAAGGCCAGTATGCCCTAAAAGGCGAACCATGTTTTCTTGGCGCGGACGCAGGTGCAGTGAAGGTTAAAAGGAAGTATTGAAACAGGTGAACTTACTCCGCAATCGCCAACGTAGCAACTCCCAGCCGGAGGCCTTTATGGCCCTCAAGCAAAACGTTACCACAGAAGTCAATCGTAGCTCCGGTGGTAAGGACGTCGTCAACGATGAGCAAGTGCTGATCGGTAAAGTCTCCTTGACCCAAACCAAAAGACTCCCGCGTGTTTTCTACCCGCTCGTAGCGTGTCTTTTTGGTTTGTGAACCCTTGAAAACAACGCGTTTCAAGGCGTTGGCATATACTGGCCGGCCGAGGACCGCCGCAATCCCTTCTGCGATCTTCTCCGCCTGGTTGTACCCGCGCTCGTGGCGCCGCCTCGGATGGATGGGGACGGGGACGATGCCGTCCAGGTCCCGGAGAGCTGGATGCTCCTTGATCATTTCTCCCAGTTGTTCTCCCAACTGAATCCCTACCTCTGGCCGGTGATAGTACTTCAGGGAATGGATGAGCTGTTGGCAGACGGTGCCAGTACTAAACGAAAGTAAGGCTGCACCGAAAGTGATGGGTAACCGACCGACTAACCTATCCGTAACGGCATTTTCTGGTAGCAACCAGTGGTCCGTCAGTGCAAGGTCGTTATTGCAAGAAATACATAGTTGAGGGCGTTGCCCGGCGGTTACTGTACGTTGGCAGTTGAGACAGAGGCGAGGGTAAAGCAAGGTCATTAGCCCATCACCGAGGGTATGCAATGTTCGCTTAATCGACATAAGTCCACTTGCGCAAGAAACGTAGCCCGAAGGAAATTTCAATAGTGAAATTACGGATCGCGCGTGCAGGCAGCGTACGAGGAGTTCCTGTGCCATCAATCACATTCCCAATTTCTCCAGACTCATATTGAAAACTGAAATCAGGATGCCCTTGTAATTCCACTACTCCACCAATTTTTTCTGAAATAGGAAAAAGAATTCCCGCTCCAAAACTAGCCCCGTAAGTGATGTCCTTTATGAAGTCAGGACTATCCAAAGGGAAGTTTAGCCTAAAAGAACCTCCATTGGTCTGTTCCAGAATATTGTAATCGCTGAGGTTTGTTCCTAAGTTGTAATCAGCCCGCAAACCCAGGATATAGTAAAAATCGCCAAGCTGAGAATAGCCAAACACGGATTTAGCACCTATCCCAAGGGAAACATTGTAAAACCGAAAATCTTCACTGGGAAGAGTGACCTGATTCCCATTGAAAAGCAATCCTCTTCTCCGGCTTATCCTACTTCCCCTTGTATGGTATCCGAGTTGTCCGTAGAAGCTAAACCGCCCTTGAGCGGGTACAGTCTCCAGGTAAAGATCTCCATGGTAGCCCAACAACAGTTCGGTTTCTAGCCCTGACCAGTCCTGATTGCCGAGACTCAGTCCTCCCTTCAAGCCGAAGAGGTAACCTCCCCAGTCTACGCCGTATTCTCCCTCTTGCTCCAAATTCTGAGCGGATAAAGCCGTTGGAATAACGAATAAGGTAAAAATGAAAAGCAGGAGGTAGCTAGAACGACGCACGGGGTGGAGATTGGTTACGTCGCTAAGGTAGGCAGTAAAGGGGGAAAGAAGTAAGGGATTAAAATTATTGAACAAACAGCAGTAGGAATTCCTTTACTCCTTTTTCCTTTTTTCCCTTTCTCCTTCTCACTACTTTATCCGTAACCGCTGCCCGATCGAAATATGGTTGCCGGTTAGTCCATTGAGTTGTTTTAAGGCATCAACCGTTAGGCCGTAACGCCGGCTGATAGCGTAGAGTGTCTCGCCAGCAGATACGGAGTGATATTCTTCACGCGGACTGGTTGTCGGGGTAGTCGTAGTTGGCCCAGTATTTGTGGGCGGCACGTTGGTGTTGGGGCGTGGACTGGTTGGCGGGTAAGTCGGTCGTGGGGTTGTGGTTGGGATAGTTGGATTTGTCGTAGTTGGTCCAGTATTTGTGGGCGGTACGTTGGTATTGGGGCGCGGGCTGGTTGGCGGGTAAGTCGGTCGTGGGGTTGTGGTCGGGGTAGTTGTTGTTG
>CAYPIM010000129.1:3012-16762 GCA_964410795.1 uncultured Lewinella sp.
GTTGTTGTTGGCGGATCGGTGGGGTCATCAACAATGATGCGCCCGTTATCGTCCGTCGGTACGGTTGGAGGCGGAGGTAAAGTCTCGTCGACCATCCCTTCGGGGCGGGGAGCTGTCCGGAGTTTACTCCCCCGGAGCTTTACTTTTTCACCAGTAGCTGGGTCGCCGTTTTCTGGCATACGGTTTCGATTGGCGAGCTTGTCCAGGCGAAGGCCATAGCGTTGAGCAATATCAAAAAGATTTTCTCCTTCTTCCACCACGTGATAAGCTTCGCGGCCCCGATAAGACTTACGCTTTTTCTGGAGGTAGATTCGGTCACCAGAAGGAACTTGCTGTGTTTCCTGACGGAGATTTTCGTTGTATTCCAATAGCCGGCCAACGCTTACGTCAACCTGGCGGGCTACTTCCCGGACGCTGATGGGTGCGTCATTGATAAAGTAGCTCACGTCGTTCGTTCTCAGGATGCCACGCTGAAGCTCTTCTACCGGCTTGATTACAACTTCTGGCTCTTCAACCGCGACACTTGATTGGTCATACTGGTTAAGGTTGTAGCGCTCAATCAGTGTGATCAATAATTGGGGGTAATTCGGATTGGTCGCATAACCGGAACGGCGTAGGCCTTCTGCCCATGCCCGATAATCAACGGGATCCAGACGAAAAAGGAAACCGTAGCGAAAAGATTTTGCCGGGTCGCGTAAGAATTCAGAATGCGCAACAAAGCTGGCATCGGCATTTCTATATTGCCGGAAGCAGCTTTTGATCAGTTTACCCCGGTCATCATAATCATCATCTTCTTTGTAATACTCTTCTCCATTCCAGCGGCTACCACATTTGATGCCGAAATGATTATTAGCAGAGCGGGCAAGTTTACTTCTGCCAGCATCACTCTCTAAAATACCTTGAGCCAGCTTAATACTTGCCGGTACTCCCGTACGCTCCATCTCGCGCATGGCGATTTTCTTGTAGCGCTTGATGTACGCTTCCTGATCAACAATGGAAGAAGTTAGAATAATCTTTGGAGCAGTTGCTTCCGCCGAAGCGAAGCCGAGGCTGCCCAAAATCAGCAGGGAGGTTAGAAGGTACTTAATCATGTCTCTATTGCTCTTGATGTGAATATGTCAATGTAGAACGACAAAGTAAAGGTTAATCAGGGTGTTGTAACCTTACTTTCTCAATTTCTTAAGAATATTTGCTGAAGGAATTGCCGATTTTACAGAAAATTTGGCAAAAAGAACCATACTACTCGACATTTCGCTACGCGGCTTCTTCAAGGTTTGGCTCCCTTTCACGACGCGACGGCCAGAGGCGGCCAGCTGAGCCTTAAGCGAGCACGGAGTACTGCACAACAAACCTTGAAGGAAAGGGCGGGAGGAAAGGCAGTAAATCAAAAGAGTCCAGATAGAGGAGAAAAGAACAAAATGTAACTTTAGCGCAGCAGTAAAACGTCTCCGGAAACCTCCACCTTGCGACCACCAGAAAGCTCTACGGTTACTTTGAAGACATAGACATCTTGCTCGTATACACGGCCACTAGCGTGATGGCCATCCCAGCCCCAATTTACGTCTTGCGGTGAGACGGGGTCTTCCATCAAATACACCATTTCTCCCCATCGGCTGAAAATAGCAAAGTCACTAAAGCTAATAACTGTGGTGCGGGCAAATATCCTAAACAGGTCATTGATCCCATCTCCGTTTGGGGTAAATACGTTGGGAACATATATTGGGACGAAGTCATCTATGATCACCTCAACCATAGCCGAAGCAGAACAGCCGAACTCGTCCATCGTCGTGATCTCATACATGGTGTTCTCTCTTGGTGCAACGAAGAAGTTATCGGTTACAATAAGCTCTTCGGGCCCTGGAGTTAAACGGTAACCATCCACGGTAAGGTTGGTTAGTACCTGAATGCGCACGCTGTCTCCTTCGGGGATTATAGCTCGACGAGGACTTACGATGAGCTCCCCTTCCGGAGGCGAATTAAAGTCGAAGCGCTCACTCAGTAGGCAACCATTCGCATCTTCTATTTGAAGTAAGGAGGAGCCGATGGGCAGTAATAAAGAATCAGGAAGGTTGGGTAATGGTCGGTAACCTTGCTCGTTACTCGTCCGGAATATGTAAGGGCCTATTCCTCCCTGTACATCCCTTAAAACTAGTTTTGGGAGTGTGTCAACACAGTTTGCTTCTACCCGGTTTACCTGGCTTACCAACAACTCAGGGGCCATCAAACCTACCCGCGCGTCGGCAATACATCCTCGGCTACTGGTTACACGAACATTGTATTCTCCGGGAGGTAAATCTTGAAGTACTGCAGAACCACTGCCAGTATTCCATTCATAGGTATAAGGGCGTTGGCCGCCGCTTGGAATTGCAATTACCGCTCCATCTGTAGCATCAGCACAACTAACGGCGAAGACGGCGTCCCCGCTGAGTACATTGATGTTAACCGCTAGGTCGGTTTCTCTTACTAAAAGGCTTCCGCGGCCTTCGATGGTACAACCATTTCCTCCTCCTACGGATAAAATACTTATTTGTGTGCCAACATTAACTGGTCGGGTGACGGTGGTGGTGCCATTAGGCAATGATATCGTTTCTGTTGGGTCGGAACTCAGAACTACCGTAGCAACCCCTCCGCCATTGTAACTTAGGGTAAGCTCAACTTCATCTCCCGGGCAAATAATTCCGTCTCCGGATAGCCGGACTAATGGTACTGGGAAATTGCGAACGGTGACAAAAACCAGACTGTCACAACCGTACTGATCGGGAATGTCTAACTGAGTAAGAACGGAGGTAGCTGGTCGGCCGAAAATGACATCGCCATACACCAG
Source organism: uncultured Lewinella sp. (assembly GCA_964410795.1). Classification (GTDB taxonomy): domain Bacteria; phylum Bacteroidota; class Bacteroidia; order Chitinophagales; family Saprospiraceae; genus Neolewinella. The sequence goes on from CAYPIM010000129.1 coordinate 5,837, forward strand.
GGTATCTCCTACACATATCGTAGTGTCAAGCATGCCGATAACTTCGGGAGGGAAGTTTACGCTAACTGTTACGGTTGAGTCGCAGCCGGCAGCGGAAGAGATGGGGAGGCGAATAGTGCCGCTAGGTCGGTTCGCATCAAAAAACTGACCGTAATAATTGAGTCGGGTATAACGACAGATTGTAGTGTCCAAAACGCCAATTGCAGGTTCCCGGAAATTTACGTTTACCAACACGGTACTATCGCAACCATTTACGGTTGGGGTAGGTACTACCACTCTGCCAGATGGCCTGTTTGCGTGAAAAAACTGACCAAAAAAGTTGAGCTGCTCCCCAGGGCAAAGTGTGGTGTCAAGGGCGCTAAACGCAGGTGCAAAGAATTGGACAGAAACAAAGATTGTACTGTCGCACCCCGTCGCCGAAGGAGTTGGAACCAATACCTCACCACTCAAACGGTTGGCGTTAAAAGTTTGACCAAATAGGCTAAGTTGAGCGCCAATACACAGCGTAGTATCCAGGAAACTGAAGGCCGGTGGATGATAGCTTACATTCACCATAACGGTACTATCACAGCCCCGCGCCGAAGTGATTGGAAGCACAATTATGTCAGATAGCCTGGCTTCATTGAATATTTCGCCGAAGAGATTAAGCTCTGCGTTCGGGCACAAAACAGTATCCAGTGTGCCAATGGCCTCAGGATAGACAAATACCTGAAGCGTTCGGTCAATCGGGCGTGAGCAACCATTTCCATCCGTTACATCAATCAGCCTGATGACTACATCATTGAGGTCGGTTAGCCCAAGTTCTGCAGGGCAGATGGTTTCAGAACCAGAGGCGTTGCGGGTAATACTTCTAAATTGCTCTGGTGCTCCATTTTGGCTGAACGAATAGTTGATAGTGAAAGGAGCAGTGCCCGCAAGGCCCAGCTGTAGATTAGTGCAACCATTGTCACAAACCGGACTTAGGCCACTCGTTGTAAGGGAAGGCACATCGGTAAAAGGGGCAATATTGACCCCGCCTGTTGCCTCACAGCCAGAGGCGTCTGATATGGTGACGGTGTAGATGCCCGGAGACAGCTGAGAAATGGTCGCCGTTGAATCGCCATTACTCCAGCGGTAGGTAACGAGACCAAAAGGATTGGTTGGGCTTACCGTAGCGGAGCCTCTCGCATTGTCGCAATCCGGCTGAACCGTAGCGGTTGAAAGCCCGATCATGCACGGACCAGGGTTTACGATAGCAGAACACGCTGCGGTACAGCCGTTTTCGTCCGTTAAGACAAGATTGTATGTTCCCGGGCCAAGACCTGTGAAAGTTGTATCAGCGTTTGAGCTTAGGACGAAATTCCCCAGGTCACCGCTCAGCTGCATAAGGCCCCCTGCACCTGCGTTCCCGACTGAAACTGTTCCGTCCATACTTGAGGCGAGGACCTCAGCTGTTGCGCTACAATTAAGCGTCAGTAAGGGAGGCTGAGAAATGATAATATTATCGGTCGTTACACAACCATTTGCATCTGTTACTTCAACGGAATAACTGCCCACAATCAGCCCGTTTACGAGGCTGTCGTTCGGAAGAGAGTCAACTGACCAGTTGTAGGCTAAAGGGTAGGCACCGCCGGAAACTATAGCTGCAAGCGCTCCAGTGCTGTCGCCAAAGCAAGCAACGGCATTATCTAAGATCAGGTCAACGCTAAGTAAATCAGGATTGTCCAGAACAACAATAATGGTATCTAGTGGGCACTCTGTACGGTCCGAAACGTGAATGCGATAAGTACCCGCAGGAAGGTTGTTAACTACCTGTCGGCCGTCGAGAGCGTCTACATTCCAGTCGATGACGAGGCCAGGACCGGCGCCGGTTATATCAAGGCGTATGCTGCCGTTTTCTTCATCATTGCAGCGGGGCGGGTCAAATGTTACACTGGCCTCAAGGATGCAGGGTGGCGGTACGATGGAAAAGGTACAACTCCCCGTACAACCTTCGGTGTTGTAAGTACTTACCGTATAGTTTCCTGCAGGAAGCCCCGTGACTTCAACGGTTGGTACTGAGGTCACGAACGTGGAGTCGAGTCCTCCAGATAAGGTGACAAACCAGTCCGGGCTACTATCAAAGTTAAGGGTTACCCGTCCGTCACCAAAGATGGAAACAGGATTAGTTGGTGTACAGTTAGGGAAGATGTCACAATTGGCCTCCCCGATGGTGGTCACGCAAGTCCTTGTGCAGCCTGTTTGGTCTGTTATTTCAAGGAAATAAGTTCCAGACTCAAGGTCGAATATTGTGTCTCCGTTGATGACGATCATGTCATTGACCGCCGGGAGACTATCCCCAGACTGGTTAACGGCTACGTAGCTAAGTGAAAAAGCCGGCGTTCCACCGTTTAATTCTAGCCCTATCTTCCCGTCGTTAAGGAAAGGTAATGTTTCGTCTACACCTCCACAACTGAAGGTGAAAGATGGCTCCGACACAATGTTTACCGAGCCACTTGTCTCACACAGCCGACTATCTGTAACGGTATAGGTATAGGTGCCGGGCCCAAGGCCAGTAAGTATGGGTTGTGTGAATCCGTCCACACCAGGTCCATCCCATACGAGTGTAGGATTATGGTCTCCTGAAAAAGAAATAGAGATGCCACCGTTGAGGCTACCATCACAGTCGCTGTTGATGACCTCAGTAACATCCGCCATTATATCGGTGCAGTCCAAGCCAGGAATGGTAAGGGTACAATCTTCAGTACAGGTACTTTCCAGATCTGTCACGGTGAAAACATAGGTTCCAGCAGGAAGCCCCGTAATGGTGGTTACACCGTCTCCGACATTGTTGAGCACTCCGTTTACGGGCCCTGTCCAGCTCAGGTCATAATCTCCTAACCCAGCAATGATGTCTATGTCTGCAGTTCCATTAGCTCCTCCAATGGTGGTTGGGCGGGTAAAGTTAGAACAGGCAAAGGCTACATTGTCTAGTTGGGTAATATTGGCATCCCAATAGGCAGTACATCCGTAAAGATCCATAACTTCAGCACTATAAATACCTTCGGTTAGTCCGGAAATCATTGGGCCGGTTCCGGTAAAGCCGTTGGGGCCCGTCCAATTAATTGTAGTACCGGTACCGTCATCTTCCACGCAATAAAAATTTTCGCTTCGGAAGGTATGCAAACGCACAGACCCGCCAGAGCCATTACAGCCAATATCGCGGGCATCTACGGTAAAGTAGGGGATATTGGCGGGAGCACAGGATGGGCGAAAATCGTAGGAGCACTCTTCGAAACAACCAATGATGTTACCATTAAAGTCGGTGTCAGGCTGTAGATCACCGTCAAAGTCTTGTACACTCCAGACCTGAACGGTATAGATGCCCTGCGGGATACATTCGTTAAAGATGTTATCGCTGACAAGAATAAAGGCTTCGTAAGTGGTACCGTCGGGTTGGTTAGGAGGGAAAACGGACTGAATGGGAAGATTAGAGAAGTTGGTTCTTGAAATTTCAAAAGTATCCGTTAAACTATAAATTCGACTGTAGAATAAGTTTCCTCCGGTGACCGTCCAGGTCATGAAGGCTCCGTTTTCAGGAAGGTTGTCTCCAGTAGCGGGTGTTTCCCCTTCACACGAAGTGATGGAGAGTCCGTTGGTGGGATCACAAGGCATTTTCAGAGGAGAGATGTCGAAGGAGGCTCCGGATATGCGGCGTAATTCCAAGTCGCGTTTTAGCTCCTGTTGATGCTGAGCGGGTAAAAAAGCTCCCGCCAGGCACATCGTCAGGCAAAATAAAATCGGTTTCATAAATTGGGATGCGTTCTCTGATCAATTCAGAAAAGTCAATCTAATGCCAATCAAAGATAGCCACCAAAAAGCTAAATACACATTAGGTTAGTGGTCAGGCAATTAGCCTTATGTGTGCAAGTGGTATGTATTAATTAGAAAACGGTATGTTTTTAAAAGAAAACGGTTGTATCGGAGGGCTGAAAGGTGCGCGCTGGGTCCTTTTTTTTATAAAAAATTACAAATCAATGGGGTTAGGCTCTGCAAATTACTTGCTTATCTTGTTGTAAGTTTGCACCGCGGTTCAGAATCACATGCAGTGAGGACGAATTTGCTAAAGTTGCCCATCTGGGTTTTCTTTGCGCCGCAATTGTTCATTAAACGCCAATAAGTTATGGCTAGCATTGAGAAAAAAGTAATTCAAATCATTGTCGACAAGCTCGGCGTAGACGAAGCAGAGGTCACCAAAGAGGCCAGCTTCCAAAACGACCTGGGAGCGGATAGTCTTGACACTGTCGAACTGATTATGGAATTCGAAAAAGAATTCGATATCAGTATTCCGGACGAGCAGGCGGAGAATATCCAAACTGTCGGCCATGCTGTTACCTACCTTGAAAGCAGCGTGGAAGCGTAATTGTTCCCATTTACTTTCTTTCCGCCGCCCGACGTTCCTGCGCCAGCAGGCCCCGGGCGGCGGTTTTTATTTTAAGGGACGCGAACAAAATAGAGTACTATTCCTGTACGACTTATTTTGCCCTCACCGCACTTACAATTTCTTTCCATGGTTAAAACTGGGTAAAGAATTTTTCAAGTGTAGTGAGAACAAAAGTGCGAATTCAAGAATGATACTTTATTTAATTCACGCCCCTAAGTAAATTGGCTTGCAAGTAAGCCATTAACGGGTTCAGTCGGGGCTGGCTATATTTGCGCCCTCATACCCAAAAAAAATACCCATGAAGCGTGTAGTAGTGACCGGTATTGGTGCCTTGACGGCTATCGGGAATAGTGTACCCGATTACTTAGCGGGCCTTAAGACTGGCCAAAGCGGGGCAAAGCCCATTACTCAATTCGATGCTGAATTGTTCAAAACCCAATTCGCTTGTGAAGTCACCGATTGGGAACCAACCGATCGGCTTGATAAGCGTGAAATTCGCCGGCTTGACCGCTACATCATTATGGCGCTTTACGCTGCGGATGAAGCACTGAAAATGGCCGGCATTAACAACGAAGCAGGAGAACGAGTTTTTGATCTCGACCCTGACCGCGCCGGAGCGATTGTCGCTTCCGGTATTGGCGGCCTTGGTACCTTAGAAAAGGAAATTACCGATTTTGTTGGCGGCAGTGGTACACCACGCTACAACCCTTTCATGATCCCAAAGATGATTGCCAACATGGGAGCTGGCCACATCAGCATGGCACATAATTTACGCGGGCCAAGCTACGCTACAGTAAGTGCTTGTGCTTCCGGAGGCCACGCCCTGGCCGCTGCTGCCGATGATATTCGTCTCGGACGGGCTGACCTCATGATTACCGGTGGCTCTGAAGCCGTAGTAACCAAAGTCGGTATCGGTGGCTTTAATAGTATGAAAGCGCTAAGTACCCGGAACGATGACTTTAAAACCGCCAGTCGACCCTATGATGCTGAACGAGATGGTTTCGTTCTCGGCGAAGGCGCTGGCATCATCGTATTGGAAAGTTTGGACCACGCCCTGGCGCGTGGCGCTACCATCTTGGCAGAGATTGCTGGCTACGCGGCCAGCTCCGATGCCTACCACATCTCCGCCCCGCACCCCGAAGGTGCAGGTGCGAAAATGGCCATGATCAATGCAATGAAGTATGCTGGCCTCTCACCCGCAGATGTTGATTACATCAATACGCACGGCACGTCTACTCCACTCGGTGATACGGCCGAGCTAAATGCCATCAAACTCGCTTTTGGCGAAGATGTGTATGACCTCAATATTAGCTCCACCAAGTCGATGACCGGGCACCTGCTTGGCGCTGCTGCTGCCATTGAATCCGTAGCCTGTATCCTGGCCATACAGAACAATTTTGTTCCGCCAACGATCAATCACTTCACGGATGATCCAAAAATTGACCCAAAACTGGACTTAACCTTCAATAAATCAGTTGAAAAGCCGGTGAATGTGGCGCTTTCTAATACCTTTGGCTTTGGAGGCCATAATTCAGCCACCATCTTCAAGCGCTACAACACTTAATTCAGGTGATCAAAACGATCAGACGGTTTTACAATTTTTATTTTAGCCCGGAGAAGGACTTCGTCCGCCGGCTGCGCCGTCTGCTTGGCTTTACCCCCGCTTACCTTAAAATATTTAAACTGGCTTTCCACCATAAGAGCAGCAACGATGGTGCAAAAAAATCTCCTTACGGAGGGCAAAGCAATGAGCGCCTGGAATATTTAGGAGATGCAGTGCTCGGGACCATTGTGGCGGAATATCTTTACAAAAAGTATCCTACCGAGGATGAGGGCTTCCTGACTAAAATGCGTTCCAAAATCGTAAAGCGCAAAAGCCTTAACGAGATTGGGTTCAACATGGGGCTGGACGAAATCCTCTCAACTTATAATAATACCCGGATTGCTAAGTCGATGCTGGGCAACGCCGTTGAAGCCCTGGTCGGCGCCGTTTATGTTGAGCAGGGATATGTGCTGACGACTAAATTTGTCGTCCGGCGAATGCTCAAAAATTACGTAGATGTAGAAGGGCTGGAAACCTTCGATGATAACTACAAAAGCCAATTACTGGAGCACTGCCAGAAAAAAGGCCAACGGGTAGACTATAAAATTCTCAAGCGATTCAAACAGGATAAGCGCGATCGCTTCCGTGTTGCAGTAATGGTGGACAACGTCAAACTAGCGGTTGGAGAAGATTACAATAAAAAATCGGCAGAGCAAATCGCTTCGAAGCGGGCCCTACAGGGGATGGGAATGACGGTTACCCATCGGTGAGGGAGAGAGTTGTTGAGGGAGGGAGTCGCTGAGTTTGCTACCGCAAGTACCGTTCGCGGCGCTACGCTTGCTCACCTGAGGCGAATGAGCGAAGTGAAATGAGTGGTGCTTGCGGTAGCTCTATAAATCTATCACACTATAAATCTATCACCACGAAGCAGCAGCGGCAGCCACTCAGTGACTCGCCAATTCACCAACTCACTCTGCACCCGCGGCCGCGCCCAAATACTTTTCCACCGCCAGCAAATACCTTTGCGCTTACTACGTCGTTATTCTTGTTAGCTGAACTAGTACATGAGTATTCTCCCCTCCTCTTCCCGTTGGCCCCTTTACCTTGCTGTTGCCGGATTGGTGATTGTAATTACTTCGGTGTGGTACACCAATCGGTTGGCTACTCAATTGGCCGAGATTGAACGCAGCTACGTAGAACTTTACGGAGAAGCAATGGAACGCGTGGCGAATATTGAAAACTTTGCGGAGCAAAAAGGGGATGATGTGTCTACTGAACAGGCAATTATTGACCGAATGAAGACGGTACCCCGGATCTTGGTAGACGAACAAACAGGATCAATCGTAGATGCCCTTGGTTTTGGCGACTCCAATACGGACATGGATTATTTGGAACCCATTCTAGAAGGATGGATCGAAGAAGGGAGAACTCCAGTACGCTCTTTTGCTCAGTTGCAATATTTTGGTGATAGCCGGTTGCTTCGCCAATTACGATTCTTCCCTTATGTTCAAGCTGTACTAATAGGCTCCTTCATCTTCCTCGGCTTCCTCGGCATCAACCAAACCCGAAAAGCCGAGCAAAATCGTGTTTGGGTGGGCCTTGCCAAAGAAACTGCCCACCAGTTGGGCACCCCCATTAGTGCTATTTTGGGCTGGGTAGAGCATCTGAAGATGATGTACGCTGATGATGAAGACATCATGGAAGTCTCCAACGAGCTGGCGTACGATGTGGACCGCCTTAGTATGGTGGCCAATCGTTTCAGTAAAATTGGAGCAACTCCGGAGTTAGAGCCTGGAAATATCTACGTTGAACTCAATAAATGCCGGGATTATATGGAGAAGAGAGCCCCTCGAAAAGTCGCTTTTGACTTTCCGGAGGCGGATGCGGGCAACGCCCAGGTGGCCATTAACCCACTGTTGCTCGACTGGGTTTTTGAAAACTTGCTACGCAATGCGCTGGATGCGATGGACGGAAAAGGCAAGCTCACTGGAAGGATTCGGGAAGAAGAAAACAGGGTACTTGTTGACATCACTGATACGGGAAAAGGCATCGCACCAAAAGACATTCGTAGAGTCTTCAACCCGGGCTTCACCACAAAAAAACGAGGATGGGGGCTAGGGCTCAGCCTGGTGAAACGAATCGTGCAAGAGTACCATAAAGGCAAGATTGCGGTTAGCCATTCTGAGGTGGGGAAGGGGACTACGTTTACCATTACGCTGCCAAGAGCATAGATTGATCGGGTGATGCATCTATCAATCTATCACACAATCAATCTATCAATCTAGTTTACCTTCGCACCCATGCAAGAAACCATTGTCGCCATAGCTACGCCTACTGGAGAAGGAGCCATCGGCATTGTTCGCTTATCGGGAAAGGATTGTATCTCTTTGGTAGATACTTTTTTTCCGGCGCGGACGCTGGTGCAAAGTGAGGCCAGAAGAGCATGGTTTGGTATCCTCGCCGATGAGGAGGGTAGGGCAATTGACGAAGTTGTCGTTACCCTCTACCGTGCTCCGGCGAGTTATACGGGGGAAGATTCCGTGGAAGTCAGTTGCCACGGCAGCCCTTTCATCCTCAGCCGTGTGGTGCAACTTTGCCTTGATGCAGGAGCCCGTATGGCCGCTCCCGGAGAATTTTCCCAAAGGGCTTTCCTGAACGGTAAGCTGGACCTCAGCCAGGCGGAGGCGGTAGCCGACCTTATCGCCAGCCAATCCGCTGCTGCCCATCGTATCGCCCTGCACCAACTCAGGGGCGGGGTCTCCAATGAGATCAAAGACCTGCGCCAAAAGTTGATCGACTTCGCTAGCCTAATCGAATTAGAACTCGACTTTGGAGAAGAAGATGTAGAATTTGCCGACCGTGCCCAACTCCGTGACCTGGTAGAGAAAATTCGTGCCCGTATCGCCCAGCTCACCACGAGCTTCCGCCTCGGTAACGCCATTAAACTGGGCATCACAACAGTGATTGCCGGGCGGCCCAATGCTGGCAAATCAACCCTGCTCAACGCACTGCTTAACGAAGACCGTGCCATTGTCTCCGACATCCCCGGCACTACGCGTGATACGATCGAAGAAACCCTAAACATTGGTGGGGTAACCTTTCGCCTCGTTGATACCGCCGGTATTCGTGAAGCCTCGGATACCATTGAGGCGATTGGCGTGGAACGGGCCATTGAGCGGGTCCGGACGAGTCAACTACTTATCTACGTATTTGATGTCATCGAAACGGATCCCGCTACCCTTACCGCTGATCTCGACCTTCTCTACCGAGAAGATCTACAGCTGGTCGTTGTCGCTAATAAAATGGACCTCAACCCTTACACCAAGTACGAACAATACTTTGGCGAAAATTATACCGGAAAGTGGACGGTGGATAAGGAAGATTTCATCCCAATGGTCGCCAAAGACAAGGCTAATTTGGGGTACTTACAGGACCGCCTTCTCGCTACGGCGACGGGAGGAACGGCCGGTTTAGATCAGCAACAGGTCGTACTTTCCAACGCTCGCCATTACGACGCTCTTCGCCGTGCGGACGAAGCTCTCGTCCGTGTTCTCGACGGGCTAAACGTCGGCCTCAGCCAGGATTTTGTCGCCATGGATATCCGTCAAAGCCTGCGTGAGCTGGGAGAAATAACCGGGGAGATTACCACAGATGATTTGCTCGGAAACATATTTTCCAACTTTTGTATCGGAAAATGACGCTTGAAAACGTGCCAAATGGCTTTTAGTAGTGTACCGTTCCGTAGTTTTTTGCTACCGTTCCGTAAATTTTTTGTCACATTGCAACTTTTGAGGATAAGTGTAGCGTTAGCGGTTTTTATCACTAAAATGCGCCATTTTAAATCGGAGAGGATTTAACTGATTGATATGTAATCAAATTGGTTTCATAGTTGGCTGTTGTTAGCAAACCTTTAAAGTTGGGCCTGTCTTTCAACGACTTAGTTACTTAACCGTATAATATTCGTCAGAAAACATAGAGTGCTATATTTGTATTCTATGTTAGAATAGACTCTTAGTCTTACTTACTCTTTCCGAATTTTAAAGGTTGCATAACGTGAATAATTTTAGAAATAACGCTCCTTACGCAAGAGCAGGCGCCGTTGCCACTCAGATTGGAGTCCAACCCGGTCAGGTTGCTAAGTCAAAAGTAAACCGTTACGGGATGAGCGAGGCTGAATATCAGTCTTACTTAACAGGATGCCGGGAGACGAGCCAGCTATGCGAAGATTACCTGGCGTTCTACACCCAACTTGCCAATGCCCCCTTTACCGTTTAAGAGTTACCACGTTTACGAGTCTATCCCTAATTCACCTCTTCCTGATCACTTTTTTATAAGCATTACATCGGCCACTTATGTGAGCCGTCAGGAGATACAACAAATTACCGTCGTGCCATTGCGCGATTCCCAAACTACCTACGACCACCCCCTTACTGTAATCGTTGATCCTGCTAGCAACCCGGACGTTGAAATAGTGCGTACTATGTCTGCCTACATTGGTGGAGTCCAAACACTACCTGAACGATTGTTTATTCCGCACAGCCAAGGAAAGGTCTCAGAAAGAGTGATTAAGGAACTGAAGCGAAAGCTGAACGGCTGGCTTGACCTCTAAGGGATTGGTCGAGGCGCTCTCCTGAGCGCGAGTGGACCGAGCACTCTCCGAGTGCGAGCGGTTACCGTTGGCAAACAAACCTCGAAGAATCCGCGAAGCGAAATATCCAGTAGTGTGCTTTGCACCAAGACCTGCCCGCGCTCTGCGGCGCGTCCCGACCACTCGCTACCGGAGGCCGCATCGGCCTGGGTCTTCTGAGCATTTTACGCAACCTAAATAAAAACCCGTTCCCCCCGCGGAGGAGAAACGGGCAAGACACACTCAAAACGTCAACCTAAATTCTTAAGGGATGCCGTACAAATAACTTACCGGTTTAGGTCGTCTTGTTTTGCCCCATTTTCGCTAAAAATTATTTCCGTAGCTAAGGCTATG
>CAYPIM010000130.1:0-16759 GCA_964410795.1 uncultured Lewinella sp.
TTAAGTAGTATTGCGTTTAATGTTTTTCTCTTACTCATTACATCATAGGTTTTAAACAGCAAAATCGGCAGGTGCGCCAATGTACTATATTGGTTTCCAACGATTCACCCAATAAGTATGGAAAGCTAAACTTTCTTCAAGCAGAGTGCAGCAAAATTCATGTAAAACTTGTGTTAAAATCTGTGTTTTTCATTCTCTAAGCTTCTTACTCAACGTTCTTCTTCGTCTCGGCAAATCGAGACCGTCTTTCTCCCAACTATAAAGCTTCGTCAGGCTAAATTGGAGAGTTATATTTACCTATATACGTTTAGGATTTTGCGGCCTGTTACTTCCCTTGATATAATTCTTCCAAGGTTCTTCATTGATTAGGAATTTTGATTTCTCCAGCCCTAAAGGATTTGCAATGTTTTTACCTTCCCCATTTTGAAGTATTTTGATAAAATCATTAAGACGTTCATAATTAAAGCCTAGAAAATCAAACCTCTCGTTGTGCAATTGATTTGAGTAAAGCAGCTTTATGGCCCTCCCTTCAGCGACCCTTCCTAAATCTATCGATTGCAAACCAAAGCGCCAGTTAATTTTAAAATTAGAGTACAAAGGAGGAATCGATTTAAATGAATGCTTATTTAGAGACACCTTATCAATTGTACCATAAAGAATCACATCAGTACATATTGTATCTGAATTAAATTTGTCCTTATTTATCCTTGAATTCTTAACCCATTGAATCCGTGCCAATTTTTCAGGCGCATCAACATTATCAGTAAAACAAGCATGATTAAGTCTTATCCATTCAGTAAGTTCATCAGACGGTTTTGCAGGCACATCTTCCTTATTAATTCGAGTCAAAACGTTTTCAAGCATTTGCAAATCACCTTCAAAGTCTTCTTCACTTTTGTCTCTAACAAAATTATGCCGCTCTATTAATATGTCTTTATCTTCTAACTTATATTGAGACACTAGTTTTCGAAATTCTGTTTTATATGCTTCATTAACTTCCGTAAAGTTATCTTCCAACTCTAAATCAGCACTTCCGTACGCGAGTTCTCCTGGTGTTTGAGTTGTTGCGATGAAGACTATTGCCATTTGATTATTTTTCCTGCAAATTCGCAATAAATTCAGAAGAGAGGTCACCGTTGCACTTGCATACAACGAATAGTTTGCAATTAACAAGTTATTCCTATTTGAAATACTATAGAAAAACGCTTCACCTATTGCCCAAGCGAAAGCGTTATTTTGCTTTCTATCTTTCGAGTAAAGCAAGGGGTACAAAAAGCCATCTAAACAATGAACAATGGAATTTTTTTCTTTCGCGTAATTATTCTTCTGCGTTATCACATTAGACAAAATAGGATACACCTCTTCAGCGAAAGAACTCTGGATCTCAGGGTCCCTTACTTTATATTTATTCGTCTTCTCTTCGTGCTTTTCTATTAGTGTGGTTGGGTTTTTCTCTTTATTTTTTCGCTTCTCCCTCCACACAAAATACCAGCCTATAATAGCTACAAGCACCGTTATTGTTGGTTGCAATAGTAAGTCAATCATGATTTATCTTTATTGTCCTTATTTCGATGTCCCCATCCCCTAAGAATGGGAACAATGGTTTTTCTTTTGAAATACTCCCCTTTGACATTGAATTAACCAACCCTAAATCACTATACCAATCATCAGTCAACTCTTCATCAATACAATCAAAAGAATAATGAATTATTGGCCTACTTGACTCCATACTAGCAACAATAGGTAATGGATCAGTAGCGCCGTGCATAATTCCAGCCTCTTTTACTCTATTGATATAAATAGAAAATGGAGTATCACTTGCCATATCTACATTTACAGCAACAGTATATCTTTTTAAAATATTTATATAATGTTCTCTCTTTATCGTTATAATCCTGCTACCCGATATTTTTTCAATTATTGTAACAACATCAATTCCCTTATCAACACAATATGATTTACAATCCGCAAATATGGGAAACCCGTTCTTTATATTTTTATTTAAACCGTAAAGGTTAGAACTTAACGGCTCAACTATATCGAAATGAAGTTGCTTGGTAGAATAAAAATCAACGCCAACTCCTCCAAAATCTTTATTGATATTATACCCGTCAATTTCAAACTCTAACGGAATAAGCTTCAAGTTATAGGGATTAATTATATTAGCGTAATTTTCATTCAGATAACTAAATACTGCATCGCACAACTTTTTCCTGTATTGATTCACAAGTTCTCTTCTGATCGAAAGATCTGAGACTACATCTTCTAAAATGATAAAAAGATTATAGCATAGTACAAATCGGCAGGGTTTGGTATTCTCCCAAAGCAAATCAATTACCACACCGACTAGCTTATCAGATGGGGCAATAGTAAACTCTCCATTTATCTTCTTCAAAATAAATGCTTCGTTATCTAGCTTAATAATAGCTTCGTGTGGTGTTTTGTTTTCTTCTTTCATTTTTTAGTTGCACACACTTCTAATCCAGGTAGTAATTCCTCTACAAGTCCGATGCTCCAACCGATATTTCCTTCTAGTCCGCGAGCATTCCTGGCCACTCACAAAATACACAAAAAACATCACCCCCCAGCAAGTCAATCACCAAAAAACAATCGAAAACTTGCAAATTTCATCACTTTAACTGCCTAAAGAGATCTTTAAGCCATTTCCCTTTCATCTTTTCGATTGAACCGCACTCTGGGTTATTCGTGAATTACACTTACTGAGGCGAGGCCAATTAAACCTAAATAAGTAGTAGTTGTCCTTATGTTATACTCCTAAACGACAAAGGCATTATTAGAAACCTATCCTATGTAATATTCCCGCATCTTCATATCTGCCATCAATTCTTGTGTTTATTTTTCAACTCATACTCTTTTAAGACTCTCCATTTTTTCCCAATTTCTTGTTCAATTAAACTAACCCTTTTAATGCTTATTTTTTCAGGCCATTTCACCTTCTTAACTTCTTCAAATATTTCATCATTACAAGTTGAGTTCCTAGGGTGCATTATCGTAATATGAGGTTCGTGTTCTCGCGGAATTGAACCCCCATTATTTAGAATTAATTTCCTCAAATTGAGAAACTCATTTTCTTCATCCTTGATTGACATTAAAACACCTCTTCCTTCAGAAAATCTTTTTATCTCGCCAACCTGCATCTCAAATTCATACATTTCAATATTTTTTAGATTATATTGAATACGGCTTAGCTCTTCAATTTCATCTTCACGACAAAGAGTAATATGACTCTTAATCAATAAGTATTGTCTTGGGTTGAATCTTCTTCTTATCGATTCAAACGGGACTCCTTCAATTTCGTCCAAGAATAATGTCAACTGTCTTCTTTTCATTTTTTCGAATAAGAACTAACAACAAAATTAAACGCAGTAGTGATCGAATCAGCTATTCTACTGGCTCAAGGCACGCCATCTAGAACATCCGAATATACATAATTCTAATACACCAGCGGTGTGTTGGCTAAACAAACCAGCGACGCTCATTCCTTCTTACTTGGTCAGGATCCAGGTTCTAAAACCTTCTTTGCACCTGCGTCAGCGCCCTGATAACCGAAGTCAACATAACCAAATCCCAATAGTACGTTGCTGCCCCATTCTATCTCCAAGAAATAATTACCTTTCCCTTCCACTAACTATAACCGTATGCGCCTCCTTTTACTGTGCTCCTTAGCCTTGTTCCTGCTCACCACCTGTCGACAGGCTCCCCAACTGGACTACGCCGCCGAAAAAACCGGCGTATTCGCCAAAGCCGCCATCGCCGGGCCGCATCCCAAAGCAACAGAAGTAGGCCTGGAGGTACTGAAGAACGGCGGTAATGCTATTGACGCCGCCGTGGCGGTACAGTTTGCCATGGCGGTGGTGTATCCTCGCGCCGGAAACATTGGAGGAGGAGGATTCCTTGTGTACCGGGACAAGGATGGCGTATCCGAAGCCCTGGATTACCGCGAGCGCGCACCCGCCGCCGCTGACCGGGACATGTACCTGGACGAAGAAGGCAACGTCATCCCTAAGCTCAGTACCCTTGGCCACCGCGCCGTCGGCGTTCCCGGAACGGTAGCGGGCATCGAAGCCATGCACCAGAAGCATGGCTCCAAGCCTTGGGCCGAACTGGTGAGCTACGCCGTAGACCTAGCCCAAAATGGCTACCGGCTCAGCCAGACGGAGATCGGCAGGCTGAAGCGCTACCACGAAGGCTTCGCCCAGTTCAACGACAAAAGTCCATTTCTGGACACCTCCGCCGTGGAGGGCACCTTAGTCAAACAGCCAGAACTGGCCGCTACCCTTTCCCGCATCCGGGACGGTGGCGCAGCGGGGTTCTACACTGGTGAAACGGCTGATCTACTCGTAGCTGAAATGAAGTCCGGCGGCGGCCTCATTACCCACGAAGATCTGGCAGGTTACGAAGCAACCTGGCGCAAGCCCATCAAAAAGGCTTATAAAAACTACGAACTCATCTCCATGCCGCCCAGCAGCAGTGGTGGCGTTGCCCTTGCACAAATGGCCGAAATGCTGGAGGCTTACCCGCTCGCTGAGTATGGTTTCCAGTCCACCAAAACCGTTCAACTTACTGCGGAAGTGATGCGTAGGGCCTACGCCGACCGGGCAGAGTACCTGGGCGACAGCGATTTTTACCACGTCCCTGTTGATTCTTTGCTCAACGACGAATACCTAGCAGGACGAATGGCTGATTTCCGGACGGATTCTGCTGGCTCGTCAGACTTCATCGGTGCAGGCCTCAACGCCATCCGCGAAACCTACGAGACCACCCACATCAGCATTATAGATGAGGCGGGCAACGCGGTATCCATCACTACCACGCTCAACGGAAACTTTGGCAGCAAAGTGATCGTAGACGGTGCTGGCTTCTTCCTTAACAACGAGATGGACGATTTCAGCGCCAAACCCGGAGTCCCGAATATGTTTGGCCTCGTCGGTAAGGAAGCTAACGCCATTCAGCCCGGTAAACGGATGCTCTCCAGTATGACCCCGACCATCGTCGAGAAAGACGGAGAGCTCTTCCTGGTCCTCGGTGCGCCAGGCGGATCAACCATCATAACCGCAGTCCTGCAAACCTTCCTGAACGTAACCGAATTCGGCATGCCCCTGGCCGAAGCCGTCGATGCACCCCGCTTCCACCACCAGTGGCTGCCTGACGTAATTCTCCACGAAGAGAAAGCCCTTGCCAACGGCGTCAAGGAAGAACTGGCTGCCATGGGCTACAGTTTCCGCGAGGTGAAGTATATGGCGGTTATCAAAGCGTTGCAACGGATGGAGGACGGGAGCATCACCGCTGCTGCAGACAGCCGGAACCCGGATGATGATGTTGCGGGGTACTAGTACGGTGTAAGTTATAGTTCATCGCCGGAGGCGACTCATGCCAGTCTCGCTACCGGAGGTAGCTCGCACCGGGTTAGGCCAGTGCCTCCATCGCTCGCTTGATCCGAGCAACGGCCTCCGTAAGTTGGGTCTCCGAAGCGGCGTAGCTGATCCGGATACAAGTAGGTGCCCCGAAGGAGCTGCCACCAACGGTTGCCACGTGTGCCTTCATGAGCAGGTACTCGGAGAGGTCATCAGAGTTATTAATCGTGTATTCTCCGTTAGACTTGCCAAAGAAGGCCGCTACATCGGGGAAGATGTAGAAAGCGCCCTGGGGGCGGTTCACTTTCAGGCCATCAATCTGGCTCAGGCCTTCGATGATGAGTTCACGACGCTTTTCGAAGGCGGCTCGCATTTCTTGCGTGGGTTTCAGGCTGGTGTTGAGGGCATGGGTGCCGGCAGCCTGAGCGATACTGTTGGCGCCGGAGGTATTCTGCCCCTGAAGCTTAGAACAAGCCTTGGCAATTACCAGCGGAGCGCCGATGAAACCTAGTCGCCAGCCCGTCATAGCAAAGCCTTTGGAAAAACCGTTGACCGTAATGGTCCGGTTTTTCACTTCCGGCATAGTGCCAATGCTGGCGTGTTTACCGGTAAAGTTGATGTGCTCGTAAATTTCGTCAGCTACGACATAAACGTCTGGGTACTTACCAAGCATTTGAGCAATAGCTGCCAGTTCATCCTTGGTATAAACAGACCCGGTTGGGTTACAGGGAGAAGAGAAAAGGACGAATTTGGTTTTGTCCGTAATGGCCGCTTCGATGGCTTCGGCGCTTACTTTATAGTCGTCTTCAATGCCCGCACCAACAGTAACCGGTACGCCTCCGGCCACTTTCACGATTGCGGAGTAACTGACCCAGTAAGGGGCCAGGATAACCACTTCATCTCCATCATTCAGCAGGGCAAGGGCTACGTTGGCGATGGACTGCTTGGCGCCTGTACTAACTACAATTTGTGCAGGAGCATAGTCCAACCCGTTATCTCGCTTAAATTTATTGGAGATTGCCTGGCGCAGCTCTGCTGTTCCCGGAACTGGTGTATACTTAGTTTTTCCTTCATCAAGTGCGGCTTTGGCCGCATCTTTGATGTGCACTGGTGTATCAAAATCTGGCTCACCAAGGCTGAGACTGATTACGTCGTGTCCTTCTGCCTTTACCTCGCGGCCCAACTGGGCCATTTTCAGGGTCGCAGATTCTTTCATACGTAGCACTCGATCGCTTAGTGGTGAAGTTTTTGTTGTAGTCATGTGGATTTCTTTGGGGAGTGTATATCGTGGTTTGAAGCAGTGCAAAGTTAGCTTTTCCGTTGCGACAATTCCGCAACAGGATTTGGTATTTGTACGGTGGCTAATCAACTACTTATCCTGAGTGAGAAGCTATACTTCAAGGTTAGGCCCTTACAGCAGTGAAAATTCGATGGCAACTCAACTCTCCGTTACTAGGATAATCTTGGGGCTTAGCCAATAGCTTTGTTAGCGCATAATAATAAAGTCACCAAACTCGCGCAACACGGCACCATCTACAAGTTCTACCTCTAGTTCCCAAATGAAGACTTGAGAATTCATCACTTTGCCGTCTAGGCGGCCATCCCAGCCGAAGTTATCAGTATCCCGCAATGGGTCTTGATTTAAGTCGTAAAGCAGCTCTCCCCAACGGTCATAGATCTTGAAATTCAACAATCTTTGCACCTGCGTTCCCGCATAAGGACGGAAAAGCTCGTTGGTACCGTCGCCGTTTGGACTAAAGGCCGTAGGAACGTACACGTCCACCTTCCCGTCTACAGTAATGATTACAAAGTCACTGGCCGAACAACCATCGTCGTCACGGATTTGTAAGCGGTAAGTTTGCGATTCCAGAGGGCTCACCCGAATTCCGTTGCCCGACTGAAGTTCTGGAATCGGCCCACTGCTCGTCCACAACAGGGTATCCCAATTCTGAAAAGTGGTAATAAAATCTAAGTCTATGCTGTCTCCCAGCGTGATGGTCGTGTCTTCTTGCAGCCTTACCCGAGGTTCCTCTCCTTGAAAAATTTCAAACATCTGAACGGTAGAGCAACCATCGGCTCCGATCACCTCCACCTCATACTGTCCAATCGGCAAACCATCGTACTGCGTACGTTCTGTACGCAAGCCACCATCCAAACGGTAACGGAAAGGAGCCGTGCCGCCTTCAACTCCGGTTATGGTAAGTGCTCCGTCCCGATCTTGCTCGCAAGCGGGCTGGTCTACCTCCAGCGAAAAGCCAGCAATCTGGACCGCCTCAAGGAGTAGCTCTACGCTGTCTCTCGTAATACAACCGTTGACTTCATCAGCAACGGTAAGGTGATAAAAGCCAGGAACTTGACCACGAATCCGGAAGGGATCATCGGTGGTGTTTATGGTATTGTCGGGTCCCTCCCATACTGTACTAAAACGCGGTCCGCTGCTACTTCCTCTGCCGTCAATGGTGGCGACAACCCGGTCGCAGTCCAGCACCTCAGGCGTTGCTAGAGTAACTACGGGTTCCACAAGATCTGAGCCAACAAGCGTAAAGGTCGTATCCCGGCAGCCGTTCTCAAGATCTACGGTAATTAGAGTATACTCTCCTTCGAAGAAGATAAGTTGTTCATCGTTTCGACCTAATAGACTGTCCGCTTCATTAAACCAGCTGTAACGGTAGTTAATGTCGTTAGAGCCCGGCTCGAGGCCCAGCGAGAAACTGTCGCGTATACAGGTAAATTCCAGTGGGGGATTGATCACTGGTGCTGGCGGTGTAAAGTCTTCCGTGACCACGGCAATTAAGGTATCCCGGCAATCATTTCTCTGTCGTAGGACTTCTAACTGGTAAAGGCCGGATTGATTAACCATGAGGTCATCAGGCCGGTTTTGCGGCTCCAACGTGACGTTATCCGGCCCCATCCAGAAGAAGTCAATCAAGCCCTGGCTTTGGTTTCCCCTTCCATCCAGTAATAACGCTGGGCGATTACAGTCCAGGCGAGACCCCTGCGGAAAGAAAACACTTGCCTGAGGACGTAAAGTATCATTTGTTACCCTAAGGATATCTGCCCCCGTACATCCGCTGACGGGGTCCGTTACGGTCAGGAGGTACCCGCCGGAGGAATTCACAACCGGGCGCTGGCTGTTAGCTCCGGAGGTAATAGTTCCGTTCATAGTCGTCCATCCGTAGGTACTTTGTCCACTAATGGTTGTCCCCTCGCCAAAGAGCTCAACCTCCCTTCGGGAACAGGTCAGGGTCGTATCATTACCCGCCATTACAATTGGTGCCTCAACGTCACGGAAGATGATTACACTGTCGGTCGTAGAGCAAAAGTTTTCGGGGTCCGTAGCGGTAAAGAGGTATATGTCCGGTTGAAAAATAGTTGCCACGCTAGAATCTGCGTTGTCGATAAAGAACCCAGTACGGGAGACCCAACTTAGCATGGGATCCCGACCGTTAATCAGGTCAGCTGAACCAGAAATAAGTAATGAATCAAGTGCACAGAAAAAGGTATCCGGAGCACTGGTTGACACCATTGGCACGTTCAGATCGGCGGTAACGTTGACCGTGAAATCATTTTCGCAACCGTTGAGGGTGTCAAGAATAAAGAATCGGAAAGTTCCATTATTTGTCACTTGAAGCACACCGGGTTCTACTTCAGGCAGTGGTTCATTACCGAGTGGAAGAACTTCCTCCCAGCCATATTCAATGTTTGGCCGGCTAATGTCTTCACCAATCAGCAACAAGGTATCCCGAGCGCAATTAACGCTGGTGTCGGGGTAAGGAATAACGATCGGAAGTTCTTCATCAACGTCTACCCGAACGCTGGAGACGGAGCTACAACCATTGAGCGTATCGGTTACCACCAGTTGATAGTCTCCACCACAGCGAATGAGGGGATTAAGGATGGTTTCACCTTCGAGGCAAGCAGAGGAAGGGCCTCCTGCCCAGCGGTACATAAAACGGCGGCCAAGACTGGAGTTTCCGCCATCCAGTACTCTCCGCTTATTGTCACAATCAAGAAGCCTGCCGGGGCCGGCAATGGATATTGGAGCAACAGTATCATAGGTCACCATTACTGTATCCAGCACGGAACAGTTACTAAAAGTATTGGTTGTTTCAAGTTGGTAAAGCCCTCCGAGCGATACCCGAAGGCTATCTTGGCCAGCTCCGGGAATAGTTACCCCGTTTGGTCCTATCCAGCGATAGGTTAATGGGAAGGCGGGCTCAGGTGAAGCGTCCCAAAGTAGCACATCCGTAACCTTACAGCTCAGTTCCTGATCAGTTCCAGCATTATTGGATGGCACCTGCCTGCTATCGGTCACCGTGGTGGTAGCTTCTCCCCGTAAACCAAACTGATTTATGGCGATGATGGTATAATCCCCCGTTTCAGTTATGGGTAAACGTATATCGTTCTCTCCCGAGAGTATTGTCTCGTTCCGCTGCCAGGTATAAGTGCACCCTTGGCAAGTATCTCGGAAGGTAGCTTCCAGGAATACGGTGTCAAAAGCACAGCTCAGGCTCGTGTCCGCAAGTCGTGGAAATGGCGGACATGGCAAGCGCGTAGCTCCAACAAAGTCAGTGGCGCCGCAACCATTACGAAGGTTCGTTACTTCTACTGAATAAAGGCCGGATGTCGCTATTCGCACCGTATCATTATCCTCTCCAGCAACGATGGCCGGGCCAGACCAGGCAAAGGAATAGTCATCTTGCATATCCGGAATTACCGCTAATTGAAAGTCTACGGTATCACAAGGAATAACAGCCGATGTAAAATCCAGACCGGGAACCCTAAGGTCATTAACGATGCGGACATTATCTACGCTAGAACATCCCGTCTCTCGCTGGGTAACTCGGAAAAAATAAACCCCTCCACGCAAGACATCTGTGGTAAACTCTTGGCTCAGGGTGTCGTCGGCGGTATTGGTCCAAACATAATCAAAAAGCGGACCGACGGAACTACCGGTGCCACTCAGGGTGACTACGGAGGAAATACAACTAATGGTATCTAGTTCACCGGCGAAGGAGATTGGGCTGATCAGGTTTCGTATAACTTCTACAAAAGCAGTATCGGTGTCTCCTGAAACCAGGTTATTAACCACAAAAGCATAAGTGCCGGGCGTAAACACCGCCAGTTCTCGTTCTGATGCTCCGGGCAAGGTGGTAGCCCCAGCGGGAATGATCCATTCTGTCGTCACATTAGGGCCTCCGGCCGGGAAGGAGACCGTTGCGTCCAGCTCTACCAATGACCTGGCACAGGTTATACTATCGGGTGGAACAATTATGGCTAATGCGGGGCAGGAAGCGGATACAATCATTCGGGCGGTATCCAGACAGCTTTCGTTGAAGTTCCCCAACACAAGGGTATATTCCCCGGGAAGGCTCACACGGGGCCGCATCCCGATCAACTCGATGGGTTCTCCATTTCGGAACCAACGGACAACGGGGGCATCGGTGCCAGCCGTCCGGTCCAATCGTGCGAGCCCCGTTTCACAGTCAAGGAAAGCAGAATCAGGAAGCAGCGCGACAACACTATTGTCCGCCAGTTCAATCGTTACGGAATCGCGACTTTCACAGCCTGTTTCCAGGTTAACGACGGTGTAGAAGTAGGTACCGGGGCAATAGGCCCAGGTAAGGTTAGTATCGCGCCCCGGAGCTAGGCAAGGCCCGGTCCAGTTCTGAAGGTTATCGTAATTAAGGTTCGTCGCCCGGGCATCAAGGGCGATAGAATCAACAAAACAATCAAAATCAAAAGGCAATTCGATACGAATTCTGGGGGTGTCCAGTTGAGAGAGTACGCGGGTTCTGTCGCTGGAAGAACAGCCATTGTTCGTATCAAGCACCGTAAATTCAAAAAAACCGCCAGGATCACGGACAACGAAATTGGAGAGTCGGCCAAGTGTATCATTCGGCTCACTCAAGCGCACCCAGCTATAGTCGAATTCCGGACCAATACTTGTTGGCCCTCCGCCCATCGTATGGTCGTTGGTATAACAATTAATAGAAAGAGTATCCGGCCCGGAGCGCGCTATCGGGCGTAGGGTATCTGCGGGGACAATGATAGAATCCAGGGCAAAACAGCGGCTTACCGAATCCACAGCCGTCAGGTAATACGTTCCGGCACGGCTGGCGTTGAAGGTTGTTGCCGTACCAATCGTATCCGGGTTGTTGGCATACGTCCAGTAAAACTCCTGATCGTTTGCCGAAGAACTTGCCGAAGCATCGAGCAATCGTTCAGGGAAATAGCAAGATAGTGGCGCGGTCGCAGGTGCAAGGTCTAGGTTAGAAGGAGCAATGTCTTGCACTACCGTGAAGGTCGTATCATGCTGGCAGCCGCTCCGTCGGTTGGTAACCGTCAGGATGTAAGTTCCCGGGCAATCCGTCACGTAAGTGGGGCCGGCAAAGTCTCCCACAATACAGCTTCCGGACCAAGTGTAGTCCAAAAATTGTTGATTGGGTTGCAGGGTATCTGCCACCAGGGTGAGTTCGGTTGTATCACAGTTGAGCAACTGATTACCAGAAACCATCGCCCGTGGGGTCAGCGTGTCTATACCAATGGCAAAAAAGGTATCCAAGCGGCAGCCAGAGAAGGGGTTTTCAATGGTCAGGTTATACACACCGGGAGCATCAACTCTAATTTCAGGCCCGTCGGAAGGGCCAATGATGTTTCCTCCGGCGGGGTTTATCCAGGTATAATCATAGGCTGGGCCCAGAGAATCCGGAGTTGCCCGGATACCCGGTGTGGGGTTCCGGCAGGAGATAAAGTTACACGGCTCCATCAGTCCGTCACACTGCACCTGCGTCAGCGCCAGATCAGCTTCGACCTCAAAACGAAAATCTTGAATTATGATCGTATCCTTTATCGTACAACCTACGTCTCGGCTCAGTTCCGAAAGTTCATAGATATAAAGCCCCGCGCTGTCCACCGTGAACGTACGCAAGAATCCAAGATCGGTACCATTCGCGTCGGTCCAAACACCTCGGTTAGTTGAAACGGGAACTGACCGGAAAGTACTAGCAGAAGCATCAAAAGTCATGGTTGGCGCGTCACAAGTCAGACCAGGGTCCACGGGAGCAAAGACAATTTCTGGTTCCAGTACATAGAGGTCAAGCATCACCGTTGAGTCACAGCCATTCACCGCTGAGATCGTACGCTGGTAAGTACCAGTTGCATCAAAAGCTTCGGCCCCAATCAGGAATGTCTCTCCGGCACAAATGGCCGCCAGGGTATCCTTTTCAATGGGCTGAGCGATGCTCAAGTTCAGGGTTACCACACTATCGCAACCGAGGAAAGAAGGCACCGTATCAATGTAGGTGCCGGGCGTATCGTAGACATTTCCGCCCTGAGTATAGACCGCCTCGGCACAAATAGTAGTGTCTTTCGTCTCGAAAAGAACATCTACAATTTCCAGGTCAAGCACTACCAAACTATCGCAGCCCGCCCGCCCCGTAAGTACGATATTACGTATTCCTGTGGTAAAATAATCGGTATTTCCTACCCGGTAAACCCCACCGTTGCAAAGCTCGATGTCAAGCAAGGTCGGTTCCGGGATAGGATAAAGGTTTACGGTTTGACAAACCGGTGTAAGGTTTCCACAGAACGCTGGCTGTATGGCCTCAAAATCAGTTCTGATATCCTCAAACGTAAGACTCCCGTCGAGCGTCAACTGATTCAACTCTCCTAGTCGGTAGCTCAGGCCACATATTTCGTAGCCCCCTGCCGGAAGGCCAGCAAGGTTTACATTGTCCTGAGTAAAAAGCACAGAATCGTTGCGCGCAATTGCAAAAGTATAGCCATAAAGCGCAGCATCCGGACGGGGCTGGCGGTACAGCGGCGTTAGCCCCAGGGGCAAATCAGGAGAAGCTTCGCAGAATTCAAGTCCATCAATTGGTTGTAGTTCTCCGGCGTTTGCAAAACAACAAGGCCCTTCGGCATTGAGGTCATCACAATATTCAAGCAAAATATAGCTTACCCTACCCTGTTGCCCCGTGCGTTCGGTGTTGAAGCTAAAGGTCCAGTCTCCGTTTACCGGGCCAGTATTAAAGTCTTCCAAGCAACCAGCTGCGGGCGTATAGCTGCCTCGGTACAGGCCAAAAGCCGCCCAGTTGAAGGGGTTATTATTGTTCCACTGCCCCGGAGCACCGGGGTCTGGCTGAGGTACTTCTGCACAAGTATTAAAATCAATGAACCACCTTGCGAGGTTACTGGGAGGGCGCGTTTGGCTATTAATTGGCCCGACTAACTGCACAGACTGCCCCGCCGGACTGGTGATCGACATGGTAAAATCGTATACATAACTGTGCTGAAAATAAACGGACACCCCACAAAGGCCCTGCGAAGGGTCTGCTAAATCATTGTTCAGGTAGTTCTCAATAGAGACCGTAACGTCTGTAAGTCCCTGATTTCCAATAGCGATGGTATCCGTGAAGCCACACCGCTGTCCCCATGCAAAAGAGGACAACCCGCAAAGCAGGATCAGGTGTAGAAGTTTATGGGATAACATTGGCGGTTTAACGCTTGGGGTTGGGGATTGATTGCAAAGGTAGAAATTAGGATGCTAGAAAATGGAGAACTAAGGAACTAGAAATTTAGAGCGCTAAATTAAAATTGAATTAAGTGCCGGCTTTCAATTAACACTGCCATCCTCTTCTGCCCGCACAACTTTCAGTCTTCCGTCCTTCAAACGAACGTCCAGCTCTCCGGCGTCGACATCCTTGGGGTCCACGATGATACGCCCATCCTGGCTAACAAGGGCGAAGCCACGCGCAAGTGTCGTTTCCGGACGAAGAGCCGTCAATAATTGCTCGAGATGACGAAGTTGCTCATTGGCGGAGTTGATGGCTGCCGCAGGCAGGCGTTTCAAATCAGCTTCCAGGCGGTCAAGCTTGAAGTCCTCTGCTGAAATCATGGAGTGGGCTACCTGGCGATTGGTCCGCGCGAGGCGATCCAGTCGCGGACGTTCCCAAGTCGTAATCTGGCGGGCCGACTGGGCGATCCGGCGGCCTAATTGGAGTACGGCTCCCTCTGCACGAATAAGTTGTTCGATCAGGAAGACGGCGGTCGCCGTCGGTGTTTTCAGGCTTCGGTGGGCAACACGGTCCAGGACGGTTTCGTCGGTTTCATGGCCGATGCCTACAATGACGGGAAGGTCGTGCTCGGCTACTGCCCGGCAGAGCTGCTCCTCGTCGAAGGCCGCCAGGTCCGTCCGACCGCCGCCACCCCGGACAATGATAACAGCATCGAAACGGTCGGGCCAGTTGCGCTGGATCTCCCGCAAGCGACGAATGATCTCCGGGCTCGTCTGGATGCCTTGCATTGCCGCCGTGAAAATCTTAACCTTGAACTGATAGCCGTAAGGGTTGGCCTCCAGTTGCTCCCGAAAATCGGCCAGGCCAGCAGCGCTCTCCGAAGAGATAACAGCCAGGCGCTGCGGAGCGAGCGATAGAGGCAACCGGGCGTTCCGGTCCAGCAGATCTTCCGCGGCCAGCCGTTCCAGGGTGAGCTGGCGGCGGCGCTCTAGTTCGCCAATGGTGTACGTGGGGTCTACGTCTTCTACCGAGAGGCGGAGACCGTAGCGTTCGTGAAAACTGGTACTGACCCTGATACGAACTGACATACCTTGTTGCAGAAGACCACTAATTAGTTGCAATCCGTGCTGTTGCCGAAGTTCGCGGAGCTTATTGCTCCAGGCTACGCCCTCCATCTGGGCGATGATCTGATCGGTATCCGGATCCTTTTGCACCAGGGTTAGCCAGCGATGGCCCCGAGAATCGTTCACCTGGGCCAATTCGGCAGCCACCCAAACCGGTTCCGGAATGTTAAGCGCAAAAACCCTTTGAATGAAGCTGGTGAGATCGGCTAGTTGGTAGGTTTCGGGAGTCACGGGTTGTTTTATGTGGCTGTATCAATTAGTCAAAGGTATAATCTCTCGCACACAAGAAGAAGGCCCGGGCAATTTGCCCGGGCCTTCCTGAAAAACACCTAAAACCCATATTCATTATCATGAAAAACCTAAATCTTTGTCATCGTATGAAGGAGTTTGTTTGCTTTACAAGCTTTCCTCCGGGAGACGCTTTTATGACGGAGGGAAATAAAAATGGTCACAGCTCCGGGTCATTTTTATTGAAAAAAGATTTAAACCCTGGACTGTAGAAGGCAGTCAATTCCTCCGAAAGCTAGTATTTACAAGGGGTTACGGGATAGAAATGATAAAAGTATTTCACATCAAACTTTCTCAAAAAACTTTCATTGCACCCGCGTAAGCCGCCTCTTATCTATCCTGTCGGTACGTTGGTCGTAATCCGCAATCACTATTTGAACTACTTAGCCAATGATACCTTATATTGGCACATCATCAAAAATCAAAACCCATGGACCAGATACCCTTTGCGATTATTGGCCTTATTGCCTTTATCGCTTTCCTAATTACTAACGGTGCTTTCTTCACCGTGAAGCAACAGTCAATGGCCGTTCTGGAAAGACTCGGTAAGTTCCAAAGTATAAAGGGACCAGGGCTTCACTTTAAGATTCCGTTCATTGATAAAGTTGCGGGCAAAATGAGCCTCAAGGTTCGCCAGCTCGACGTGAACGTAGAAACCAAAACCAAGGACAACGTATTCGTAAAGCTGAAAGTAGGCGTACAATACGTAGTTGGAGAAGATAGTGTATTCAATGCCTTCTATGAACTCGCCAATCCGGACGAGCAGATCAACTCCTACATCTTCGACGTGGTAAGGGCCGAAGTGCCTAAGATGAAACTAGATGACGTATTCGAGCGTAAGGACGACATCGCCAACGCCATCAAGTCCGAACTGCAAGAAGCCATGGAAAGCTACGGTTACAACATCGTTCGTGCCCTGGTAACCGATATTGATCCGGACGCGACGGTAAAGTCTGCGATGAACCGGATCAACGCCGCAGAGCGCGAAAAGCTTGCCGCCGAACACGAAGCCGAAGCAGACCGCATCCGTATCGTAGCCAAGGCCAAGGCCGAAGCCGAATCCAAGCGCCTCCAGGGTCAGGGTATTGCCGACCAGCGTCGAGAAATTGCTAAGGGCCTTGAAGAGTCCGTAGACATTCTCAACTCCGTAGGCATCAATAGCCAGGAAGCCTCCGCCCTCATCGTTGTAACCCAGCACTACGATACGCTCCAGAGCATGGGTGAGAACGTGAACTCCAACCTGATTATGCTCCCCAACTCTCCGAACGCCGGCTCCGACATGCTCAGCCAGATGACGGCCAGCTTCATCGCCAGCCAGCAAATGGGCGAAGAGATGAAGACCGCCACCGATGCGCTTAAGGCGAAAAAGGTAAAGGAGAAAATTCAGCTTAAGCGTTAAGGTTGCAGGTTGCAGGTTGCAGGTTGCAGGTTGCAGGTTGCAGGTTGCAGGTTG
>CAYPIM010000131.1:0-10424 GCA_964410795.1 uncultured Lewinella sp.
GGGGGGGGGGGGGGAGGTTATGAGCGGAGGCGAGTTACCGCGTCTTCTGCTGCTTGGAGACAATTATTGTAAATCTGCAATCTGTTATGCCACTCCTTTGCCCTGAATCCTTAACTGGCTGCCTGGGTTGTACCTTTGGCGCGAACCTGCTTTGAGTATATGACAATCCTGATCGTTGAAGATGAGCCGCTCTACGCCAGCCATCTTGAAATACTAGTGGAAGATCTTGGCCATACCATTCTTGGTTGTGTGGAGGATGCTGACGCAGCCCTCCTCCTGGCCAGGGAAACCATGCCTGATCTGGTTTTGATGGATATTAACATTCCCGGAGCCTACGACGGAATTGAGACGGCAGAGCGAATCCAGCAGTTGGGAACCTGTCAGGTCATTTTTATTACCGCGGAGAAGGATGACCGTACTTTTCAGCGCGCCAGCCGCCTGGGGCCAGTTAACTTCCTACTCAAACCTTTTGATGACCTTCAAGTAAGCCGTGCTATTCAGCTGGCCAGTGGAAGTATAAAAAAGCAGGAAGTACCAGTAACGGAGCAAAGCCTTTCTGACGAGGAAAACTTATACGTAAAGACCGGGAAGAAGCTGCGGAAAATCCCCGTGGCGCAAATTACTTCGGTGAATGCCGATGGCCGCTATTGCGAAATTCACACCATCACCAATCGCTACCTCATCCGTATGACGCTGCAGGACTTACAGGAGCGCTTGCCTGACGAGCGCTTCATCCGAACGCACCGTGGGCACTTGGTGAATGAAGACTTTGTTGAGTCAATTGATTTACAAGACAGTGAAATAGTACTCAGCGGCGGTCGAAGAATCCCACTGGCAAAGCGGGAGCGGGAAGCGTTCCTGCGGCGCATTGATAAGCTTTAGGGCTTACTCTTTTGGCAACCAAACGGAAAAATGTGCGCCTTTCCCCGGCTCACTTTCCAAGGCTACATGACCACCATGAAGCTCAGCTAGCTCTTGACAAAGAATTAAACCAAGGCCGGTGCCTGATTTTCTCCGGCCAGACACTTCTTTGCCCTGCTGTAAGGTGAAGAGTTGTGTTTGCGCTTCTTTACTAATTCCCGGCCCCTGGTCGCTTACGGTGATAACGTCCATCTTATCCTCTTGCCGGTAGGCGAAAGTAACTTCAGTTGATTGGCCCGAAGGGCTGAATTTTACGGCATTACCCAGTAGGTTCCGAAGAATGGTTTGCAGGGCGTCGTTGTCTGCCGTTACTTTTATGTCTTCAGCAACCTTATTATTTAGGGCAATGTCTTTTCCGTTTGCAGCGGGGCGGTACAGATCTAGCTGTCCGTTGATGAGCTGGTGGAGCGATAGCTTCTCTTTATTCAGGGCGATGTCTTTTGATTGGCTGAGCGCCCATTTTAGCAGATTGTCCAGCAAGCCGTTCAGGCGGCCGGTGGTCTCACTCACATTTCCAATAACACGTTTTAGCATGTCGGTTTTTCCCCGGTCTAAAAGCCTGTTCACCTGATGGCCTGCTGTACTGAGTGCAGCAATGGGGTTACGGAGGTCATGAGCGATGATGCTGAAAAACCGATCTTTGGTAGCGTTGAGTTTATTGAGTTCATCATTCTGGACCGCCAATTTTTGGCGGGCTTTTCTTAAGCGGAGGAAAGAGTAGCCACCTACCAGAAGAAGGAGCCCCAATAAAGCTGCCGCCGTTTGGTAAAGTTTTCTGCTGGCAGATACTTGTTGGCGCTCTACCTTGAGGCGTAGAATATCATTTTCCTTCTCTTTGGTTTCAAACTGGTTGTAGTAGAGTAAAAGCGCATTGTTGCGGTTGGCACCCTGGATGCTGTCCTTGAGGACAGTAAGTTCATTCGTATAGCGGTAAGCGGCGCGGAAATCTCCGCGTTCTTTGTACAGGTCGGCCAACCATTCCGTGTACATCAATTGCTCCGCAGGGTCGTTTTTTGCAATTGCCTCGTCGTAGAGTGCAAGCCCGTTTTGTTCTGCCGCAGCAAATTTGTTGTTGGTCAATTGGTACAGCAGAGAGGATTGCTTGAAGAGAAAACTATTTGCTTTCTTGAGCTCGGGGTACTCTTCTACCAGGTCACTGTATTTCTTAAAGTAGTGGTTGATAGAGTCAGGTTGCTCCATTTTATAGTAAGCTTCTACCAAGCCATTGTAAGTATAGGAGGAGTAAATGGGAATGTCTCCAGCTTCCAAATCATAAGAGGTCACCCGCAGGTAGCGGTCTCTGGCGGCAGGGTAGTCGTGCGTCAGGAGTAGGTTACGGGCAATGTTTATGTCTGCTATAGCTTTACCCTCCTGAGATTCTGATAGCTCTCTGTTTTGCTCTAAGTAATCAACGGCTTTATCATATAAGCCTATTTGACTGTAAACGATCCCCAGCTCGGTATACATTTCGCTTAAGACTCTGGCTTTGGGCGAATGTTTACGCATCAGTTCGATGCCCTCACTAATCGCCAGGGCCGCCGGGACGAACTGACCGCTGGCGTTGTAAGATTTCCCCAAGTAGTTATAAGCCTGGGCCTTCGCAGAGTCCTGAATACTTACGGGCATCAAGAAAGGCACCAGTTCAAGAGCGAGGGTGTCATAATGAATGCCCTGATCGTATTGCTGGCCGAAAAAAGAAGCTTTGGCTGCTTCGTGGTAGAGGCTAAAACTTAATTCTTTGTCCTCTAATTCTTTAGCCCGGGTCACGTAGTGGAAGGTAAGTGAGTCTCCCAGGGCAAACTGCCCGACATAACTGGCTGCCTGAATCAAATCAAAGGCGTGCCAGGCCTCGTCTTCAAAGTTTTTTAGTCGTTTCGCAGTAACCAGTTCCTCCATTATGTAGGTAACAGGGTCCTTAAAATCGCCATAAAGTAAGTCGGAACTTTGTTCCGCCAGAAAACGCGCGCGCTCAGCATCATCCGGGATGGCTTTAGCAACCGCAAGTAAGGAGTCGGAATTGATTTGGCCGTAGAGCGGCGTCATACAAACCAGCAGGAAAAGAGAGGTAAATTGAAATAATCGCGTTGTCATAGTAAGGGATTCCGGGCCTAAGGTAAAATAAATAGTCTTAGGGCATACCTAAGCTCGAAGGACTGATTGTCAGTAATTTGTGGTGCTGATTCGGCGAAAAAATTCTTGCGTAGTGAATTTTGGAAGCACTTTTCCGGGATGTCAGCTTTATAAAGCGCTGGGAATCAGGAAGCAAAAATTTAGAAATGCTCTCTACCCGATGCCTTTAGAAAAAAGAAAGCACAGTATGCAACCAAGCTCACCGTTAAGCGGTTAATCCTAACGAAGGTCCGCAATCTACCCACCGCGGAGCCCTAACGGGGGCGTACCGGAATCGACAGGGAAGTAAGTTTTGTAGTAAGCACGCCGGAGCATGATTGGTTACTCCGTAAAAAATAACGATTACAATTCTAGTTGGCACTCCCAGCTACGCTATGGCAGCCTAATCTCTGATTAGAACCATAGTATATAGGCCGCATGGTTGAGGTTCCATACACATCACGCCGCCTTCACCCCCCCCTGGGACTAGCCGCCGACCTTGGTTTGAGTCGATCGGCGAAATTTAGAACTTAAGGCTCGGACATGAGTGGGTAACCATACTCCCCCCGAGCTCGAAAATTTCAATTGGTTAATAAGCGTGTAGAAAGCTGCCTTACGCTTTCGCTGGACGCGAGTTCAATCGGACCGGCTGTACAGGGATGTACAGTTAGAATTGCTTGAATTGCTGGAACGCTAAGTGCAAACGTGCATATGCCAATCAGCAGCGAAGCTCACTGGAAGAAGTGAGAACGTTCAGAGACTAGGGAATCTACGGATAGCCCATAGCGAGCAACACCTAGAACAGGTGATGATATAGTCCAATCCCTAATGAAAGTTAGGAAAGAAGAATAGCCTCTCGTAGGCTAGTCTTCTTAGTCTTTGTTTATTGTTGTATTTGATGCAACGTGCTTAGACAAGAGAGATGCGACTCTCGCCGCCTCCACAAAAGTCCGCGATCAGACTACTACCGGTTAGTCTGGTCGCGGCAAGATCAACCCGCCACCAACGCGGGTAAAAACAGCCTGCGGTGACCCCGCCTTAATCCGCAGGCTCCCTGCCTCATTCTCCTTTCGGAGGGTGGGGCTTTTTTTATTGTTTGAGGGCTTACTCGTCGAATTATGGCTTTCCCTTGTCCGAAGAATCATGTGGCATAGTATTTGCTTATGTACCTTTGCGCTCTCGAACGGAATGGTCCCTTGGGCGATACTTTACGTCGTCCGGCACGTTGTTCGGATAAAGCAGAAAGAACTATCCTATGGAGATGGACAAAAACACCATCATCGGCCTTG
The DNA here is from genome assembly GCA_964410795.1 of uncultured Lewinella sp. GTDB lineage: Bacteria > Bacteroidota > Bacteroidia > Chitinophagales > Saprospiraceae > Neolewinella. The sequence goes on from CAYPIM010000131.1 coordinate 4,320, forward strand.
TGCTCATTATGGTAATTTTTACGGTTTGGCAGGTGATGATTGCCCCCAGCCCCGAAGAAATCGCTCGCCAAGAGCAAATGGCAGATTCACTTAAGCGAGTGGAGGAGCTTCGTATGAACGAGGTCGCCCCCGCGCCGCAGGCTGCACCAGACCTTTCTGGTCTTACGGATTCCGCGCGCCAGGCGCGCTTCAGCGGAAACTTTGGCCAGTTCGCAGCTGCTGCTGCGGGTGAGCAAAAGGATGTCGTACTGGAGAATGACCTCATGAAGGCGACCTTCAACACCAAGGGCGGATTCATTAAGCAGGTGGAACTGAAAACTTACTTCAAGGTTACCGAAAACGAAGACGGGAGCCAGAATAAACTTCCCTTGGTCTTGCTCGAAGACGAAAAGAATCGATTTGAGTACACCCTGCCGGTTAATGGCGTAAGCGGAGCAGGCATCCGGTCTTCTGACCTATACTTCACCCCGGAAGTACAGGGCAAAACCCTGGTGATGCGTGCACCGGCTGGCAATGGCGGCTACTTTGAGCAACGCTATACCCTGGAAGACGGAACCTACCTCATGGACTACGACCTTCGCTTCGAAGGCCTAAATTCCGTACTCGCTAATAACGGCGCACCCATCGCTTTGCAGTGGGACAACTACCTGGACAACATCGAGAAGAACGCCAGCTACGAAGCCAGCCTCTCCACGATGTACTTCCATGAGATGGACGAAGACACCGACTACTGTTCCTGCACCAGCTCTGATACCGAAGAACTCGAAGAAGACGTGCGCCTGAAGTGGGTCGCGGGATCGCAGCAATTCTTTACCTCCGCGCTGCTGGCGGACAACGGTTTCGCACCGGGTGCAACCCTGAGCACCGAAGCTTACGACGTTGAGACGAGCGAAGACCTCAAGAAGGTGTCCGCTTCCCTGAAAATTCCCGTTGGCGGTTCTAACTCTGAGATTGTTGGTATGCAGCTATATGTTGGCCCGAACGAATTTGATCGCCTGCGGGCCATCGGCCACGATATGTCCGATGTAATCAGCTTCGGATGGTCTTTCTTCGGTACGATCAACCGCTGGGTTATTCGACCGCTCTTCGACTTCCTCTCCAGCTTTATCGGTAATATGGGGATTGCCATTTTGGTCCTTACACTGATTGTGAAACTCTTGGTGTACCCGCTTACCTACAAAATGCTGGTCTCTAACGTTAAGATGCAGCTTCTGAAGCCGGAACTGGAGAAGATGAAAGCGAAGTATAAGGATGATCAGCAGGCACAACAGGTGCAGCAGATGAAAATGTACCAAGAGTATGGAGCAAGCCCCTTAGGTGGCTGTTTACCGATGGTACTTCAAATGCCAATCTGGTTTGCACTCTACCGCTTCTTTCCCGCCTCCATTGCCTTCCGGCAGGAGAATTTCCTCTGGGCGAATGACCTGAGTACCTACGATGTACTTACGAAAATCCCTGAATGGATTCCTTTCCTTGATGGCCACCTGAGTCTTTTCGCCATCCTCTGGGCCCTCACCACCGTAATCTATGCCTACTACAACAGTATGCACATGGATTATAGCTCGCAGCCGATGATGAAGTACTTCCAGTACGTAATGCCGATCCTTTTCCTTGGGTTCTTCAACAGCTTCGCATCAGGCCTTACGGCTTACCTTCTGTTCTCAAATACCTTTAACATCGCACAGACAATCATCACGAAGAACTTCCTGATTGATCACGATAAATTGAAGGCGAAGATGAACGCCAATAAGGCGAAACCCAAAAAGAAGGGCGGCTTTAGCCAGCGGCTTCAGGAGGCACTCAAGGAGCAGCAAGCACAGCAGGCTAAGCAACAAGGGAAGAAGAAATAGATTGATAGATTTATAGTTTAGTAGATTGATAGGCTACTACACGTTATAGGTACCCTGTAAATTACGGTAGCTCTATCAATCTAACTACTATCATACTATCAATCTAGTAATAGGCGCGGCCGCAGGATGCAAGGACCGTTAAGGCATGGGCTCGCTGATCGAAGAGTTGTACTCCGAGGAGAGCTGCGCGTTAGCAAACCATTGCCAGCTTTGTAAGACCTCTGGTTTATGAATTTCCTGTCCCTTACCTTCGCGGCTGGTATTTATGTAATTCTGGGCGCTCGATCATCCAGTTACCAACCAAAAGAAACCAACCAATGCGTACGTTACTTCCAACTTTGCTCTCTTTTTGTCTACTGGCCGTTCTCGGTTTCGGTTGTAATAAAGATGCTGCCGGAGCCAACTCTGGTAATGATTCCTTCCTTGCACCTGCGTCCGCGCCTGATCTACCTAAGCGTGAGGCAGGAGACCCAGAAGAAATGGCCAAAGTAGGAATGAAAGAGCAGGAGGCCGTGAGTGACGGTAGTGAAGATGTCGTCAAGCTTACTCCTGAAGACGAGGCGCTCGCCAAGCGTTTGGGGCCAGGCAGGGTAAGCCCACCGCCAGTAACGAAAAACACCGGTGAACCCGTAACCGCCGGTACTAAGCCAAGCTCCATGCCTGTATCCAAAAATAAGCCCGTGCTCGACTATGACCGTGCCATATTTGCCATCAGCAAAACGGCCTGTTACGGTGGTGATGGTTGCCGCCAGTTCAGCCTTGAACTTACCAACGATCGCCGTTTGATCATGGACGCAAAGAAAAATATGGACAAACAGGGCAAATACAGCCGTTTGCTCTCCGCCTCCGAATACAGCGCCCTGCTTTCCGCTATGGAAGCCACGGAGCCAGCGGAACTCGGTATGGTTTATCCCGCAGATACCAAGAACATCCCCGCTGACGCTCAGGCGACCGTGCTTCGTTACGATGACGTCTATGGCAAGGAACGTAAAGTAGAAGTCTACTCCGATGCGCCAAAGAAGCTCGCTCAACTCCTTGCCGATATGGAAAAGTGGGTTGATATGGACGGTTGGATCAAAATGTAGATTGATGGAACTGATAGTCTGATAGATTTATAGTACCACCACTCGTTGGTGTTCCGCTGAATCCGTCGTACTATCGCATCTATAAATCTATTACACCTATCAATCTATCAATCTATCAATCTAGAACATGGCTGAACACAAGATAATCTTCTCCATGGAGCGCGTCTCCAAGACCTTCCCCGGAGCCTCTAAGAAAGTACTGAACAATATCTGGCTTAGCTTTTACTACGGCGCAAAGATTGGGGTCCTGGGCCTAAATGGTTCCGGTAAGTCTACCTTGCTGAAAATCATCGCTGGTCTGGATAAGAATTTCCAGGGCAACGTTGTCTTTAACGCAGACTACAAAATCGGCTACCTGGCCCAAGAGCCGGAACTGGATGAGAACAAGACCGTCAAGGAAGTTGTACAGGAAGCCGTACAGGAAACGGTAGACCTAATGAAGGAGTACGATGAGGTAAACATGAAGTTTGCCGAGCCGATGAGCGACGATGAGATGACCAAACTCATCGAACGCCAGGCGGAGCTGATGGAAGCGATTGAGAACGCCAACGGCTACGAACTGGACAACAAGCTTAACACGGCCATGGATGCCCTCCGCTGCCCGCCAGACGATGCCAAAGTGAGCGTCCTCTCCGGTGGAGAGCGCCGCCGCGTAGCCCTGGCGCGCCTCTTGCTTTCTAATCCGGATATTCTACTGCTGGATGAGCCAACGAACCACCTTGACGCTGAATCCGTCCACTGGCTGGAGCAGTACCTCCAGAGCTTTAAGGGGACGGTCATCGCCGTAACGCACGACCGTTACTTCCTCGATAACGTCGCAGGTTGGATTCTGGAACTAGACCGGGGGGAAGGCATCCCGTGGGAAGGCAACTACTCCAGCTGGCTGGAGCAGAAGGCCAACCGTTTGGAGCAAGAAGAAAAAACCGAAAGTAAACGGCGTAAGACCCTTAAGCGGGAGCTGGAGTGGATCAGGATGGCGCCAAAGGCCCGCCAGAGCAAGGGTAAGGCCCGTTTGGCAGCCTATGACAAAATGTCGCGCGAGGAAGGCAAAGAACGAGAAGCAAACATGGAAATCTTCATTCCCCAGGGCCCACGCCTCGGTGATGTAGTGGTTGAGGTAGATAGCCTGACCAAAGGCTTCGGTGACCGCCTCCTGTTCGAGAACGCCACTTTCAACATTCCGAAAAACGCCATCGTTGGTATCCTTGGCCCGAACGGTGTTGGTAAGTCCACCTTCTTCCGTTTGCTGACGGACGAGCACCAGCCCGATTCCGGCAACATCAAAGTTGGTGAAACGGTCAAGATCAGCTACGTAGACCAGAACCATGAGCAGCTATCCAACAAAGAGCAAACGATCTACGATGTCGTTAGCCAGGGCCACGACATGATCGAGGTCGGGACCGCCCAGGTGAACGCCCGGGCCTATCTGAGTCGCTTCAACTTTGCCGGCGGAGACCAGCAGAAGAAAATCGGCATGCTCTCCGGCGGAGAGCGCAACCGCCTGCAACTGGCCATGACGCTGCGCGAAGGCGGTAACGTACTCCTGCTCGATGAGCCGACGAACGATATCGACATCAACACCCTGCGCGCGCTGGAAGACGCGCTGGACAGCTTCGCCGGCTGTGTGCTTGTGATCTCGCACGATCGCTGGTTCATTGATCGCCTCGCCACGCACATCCTCAGCTTTGAAGACGAAGGGGAAATCAAGTTCTTCGAAGGAAATTACTCTCAGTACGAGGCGGCTAAAAAGGAACGCTTAGGGAACGTTACGCCCAAGCGGCCGAGGTTTAAGAATGTGATTAACCGGTAGAGGTACGTTCGGATTTCTCTTTTAAGCAAAAACGGCTTGCGGCATTGCCGCAAGCCGTTTTTGCTTAAAGCGACTTGTGGATGACCCCTCGCTAAGTATCATCAATCTTCGCGGAGTGGGGTATAAGTTGGTTACGGATTAGCCAAGGAACAAGACTTAGAAATGTGCTGCCCCGATGATCGGTGGTACAAACACCTTCTGGCGTTGCTTTAACTGTACCTTAGAGGGAACAAAAAATCGACGACTTTGGACATCTCCTCAGAATTACTGTTCTTTTTCAGTGCTTTGGGTGCATTCAATGGGCTTCTACTTAGCCTGTACTTTTTACTAGTCGCCAAGCCTCGTCACCCGGCGAACCTGTTTTTAGGTGGCTTGCTTGCAGTAATGAGCATCCGGGTTGGCAAGTCGGTGGTATTTTTCTTCTATTCAGACCTGAGTGGCGTTTTTCTCCAGTTTGGCTTGTCTGCTTGCCTGTTTATCGGACCGTTTCTTTACCTATACTTGCATACCGTGATGCGAGGTAAATCGAGTAAGTACTGGCCTTTGCACCTCGGAGGTTTGCTGTTATTGGTTGTCGCTTTAGGTTTCTTCAGGCCGTTCGATGATTATTTAGATTTTTGGTTGGAGTGGGTAATCCCCGGTATCTATACATTTTGGTTGGTGCACTTAATTGTTGCTGGAATTCTATTATGGCCTAGTTGGAAAAAGCTATTGGCGAAGGCCGATAAACCTGGTAGTGTTGATATTTGGATGCTAAGCATTTACCTCGGCAATTTTTTGGTTTGGGCAGCTTATACCTTCAGCTATTACGTTTCTTACATCACCGGAGCACTGACTTTTACGTTTCTTTTTTATCTGCTCTTTCTTTTTGTTTACTTCCATAAAAGAAAAGACTTTTTACATTTTCGGAACAGTGGGAAATACGAGGACCGCAAAATTGAAACCGATGAGGCGAGCCCTTTACTGAACCGCTTGGAGTATTGGATGAAGGAAGACCATCCCTATCTGAACGCTAACCTGACCCTGGCCCAGGTTGCTGATGAAATAGATATTACGCCACACCGTCTTTCTCAGTTGTTGAACGATAATGTTGGTCAGAATTTTGCCAGTTACCTGAATAGTTTCAGGGTCGCTGCAGCCCAGGAAAAACTCAAAAAGGGGACCAGCTATACCTTAGAGGCCCTTGGCTATGAATGTGGATTTAACTCTAAATCAACATTTTATTCCGCTTTTAAGCGGTATGCCGGAGTTACACCCGCACAGTACAGAAAACAGGTTTCGGAAGGTACGGATTTATAAAACCGGTGTTCGGATTTCGTGGGCGCGGACCGCAGGTGCAATGATTGCTTAAGATATTGGG
>CAYPIM010000131.1:10524-16560 GCA_964410795.1 uncultured Lewinella sp.
GCTAACCTGGAGACGGAGACCCGCATAACGCCTCAGACCAAGTTCCAACTCGGAGAGATGTCTAAACAATTTACTACCCTGGCTATCCTTATTCTTGAGCAACAGGGGAGAATTGCACGAGGTGAAGACATTCGTAAATACTTACCCGAACTGCCAGCTTATGAAAATAAAATAACCATTGGTCATCTGTTGAACCATTCGAGCGGCCTTCACGGCCTCGAACAATTGAACACTATAGTTACGGGAGCTTCAACTGTACCCACCCAAGCAAAGGCCCTGAGCTTAATCGCTTCCCAAAAAACTCTTTCTTTTAAGCCGGGAACTGATTTTTCGTTTCATGAATCCCACACGGAATCGGTGCTAATGGCAGAGATTGTTGCCAGAAGCTCCGATCAATCTTTTGCTGATTTTGTAAAAGCCAACATTTTTGAACCCCTCGGAATGAAAAATTCCCTAATCCGAGACGATAGTGAAGCCATTCTTACCAACGTTGCAGAACCATACCAGAAGGTAGATAAAGGTTTTAAGAAGAGTAATGTGATTAGTAGTGTTGTTGGGGCAATCAATGCTTATTGTACAGCTGAGGACTTAGCAAAGTGGTACTTGAATTTCTCTAAACCTAATGGGGAATTAGGCCTACTTGTCCAAAAGCTAGACACGCCTGTCACTATTTCTAAGGACAAAAAATTCTCATATTATTGGGGAGATATGGTAATTGGACGAGAATTTACCCACCCTGAACGAGGCCTGCCGATATTCTGGAATTTTGGCTTACAAGGCGGTTATGGAACGAATGTGTTTCGGTACATAGATCAAAACATCATCTCTTTTGTCTTAGGCAACTCCAGCGAATACAATGGTGCTTCAGCTATGGGGGCTATAGAGCCCTTCGTGAAAGAGCTCTACACGCAGCCCAGTACGGTTGATTACACAGCGCTAAAAACTGAAAAACTGAGCGCCGAAGAGTTGAAATCGTTTGAAGGCCATTACTGGTTTCAGAAAGCAGGGTATGCCTCCAAAGTATTTGTCGAGAATGATACGCTACGAAATCAATGGTTGTTTAGCAGTAGATCAGTAAGGTTGCTTCCTGTAGCTGATCATATCTTTCAACAGTTCGGAACAAACGAAGACATCAGGCTGTACAACTTCAGAAAGGGCAAGACAGGAATGAAGCTTTTCTTCACCTACAATGATAGTGCACCTGACATAATGGAGAGGTACGAGCCGGTAATACCTACTGAACAAACGCTTCAGTCTTATACTGGAACCTATTATAATGAAACACATGCTGTACTGTATTCCTTATTTATTGAAGAAGGTGGGGCGTTAATGGCGAAAAATTTAGACCATCCTGGTATCGAATTCCGAGCCGTAAAAAAGGACGTGTTCTCCAGCACTGCTTCTTTTATGACAGCACTAGAGTTTCTTCGGGACAAATCGGATAATGTTATTGGTTTTAAGGTGAATGCAGATGGTATTCAAGATGTTGTCTTTGACAAAGTGCCTGACACGCATAGACTGCAATCCAAATTATAGCACTAATTCCTGTACTTATGAGGCTAGCCTAAACATAACCTCCTTCTCCGCTGTCCCACTTGTCCTGTAACCGTTCTAGTTCCTTCAGCTCCAAAATTTCGGTTTCTGAAAGGTCTTCCAGTGGAGGAAGCTGGACCTTTTTGCGCTGACGTAGCTTATTCATTTCCTGGGCTGTCTGTTCTTCCTCCCAATTGTCGGATAAGCCTTTCATAGTTGGCAAACCGTAGGCAGATGGAAAAATGAGTGCTAAGATCATAACCAATACTGGAATCGGAATTAGCCAAGCAGCTCCACTGGGGTGGTATAAGCTTATCATCACCAGTGCAAAAGCTATAAAAGAGAAAACGACGGCACAACGGTAAAAGAATACTCTAGCTTGTACCCTTCCTTCTGCCTTTTTAAGTAATTCGTCTTCCATAACTCAAAGATACGAAATTGGCGAATTTGAAAATATGGATGTAAGCCTGACGGTTTACCGCCGGTTAATCGTCAACCAGAAGTTAACAATATGCTCCATTGCCCCACGGTAGGCTTTCGGTGCAGTGGGCTTGTTCACAAAAGCGGAGGCACCGAGTTCGTACGCCTTGTCAATCTCTTCCTGATCTTCCGAAGAGGAAAACATAACGATGGGGAAGGGCGCGCGCTGGCCACTGTCTTGAAGTTCCTTGAGCACGCCGAAGGCATCAACGCGGGGCATGTGAAGGTCCATGATCGCCAGACTGATGCCACGAACAGGATGATTCTTTTTATAAAATTCAAGGAAGTGGGCGCCGTCTCGAAGACGTACCACATCGATGTTCTTATCGATTTGTAGGAGCGTACGCCGGGCAAGCGTGGCTTCGAGAGGGTCATCCTCGATTAGTAATACACGGTGGGATGTCATTGCAGCTTTCTGTGAATCGGTAGGCAGTTGCCGGAAAACGTGGCGCACTATTGCGAGAACGGAGACCAGCCTCTTTTACTTATGTAGGGATTATGCTCACAAGGTAGGGAAATAGTTCGTAGTTTTTTAGACAAGAAAAATGAAAGGTGGCATAGTCAATGCTCGGGAAGCTCCGCTCCGAGCAGGGTAGAACGGCCTACCTTGCTCTTGGAGCATAGCTTCTCGACCCATTATTACCCGAATCAAAAATCCCCCTCAAGCTAAAGCGAGAGGGGGATTTTTGTCGAAAGTCGCACACCGCAACCATCCGTCTGGGAGGAAACGGTTAGGCTTTTGCGGTACTTACTTTTCCGGCATCTACGGAATTTTTCGCTTCCAGGTCGTCCGTGAGGTCATGGACAACCGGGGTGGCGATGAAGATGGAGGAGTACGTACCAACGAGGATACCAACCAGGAGTGCGAAGGCGAAGCCCTTGATGCTGCTTCCCCCGAAGAGGAAGAGAACAAGCACCACGATCATCGTAGTCAGGGAGGTGATGATGGTCCGGGAAACCGTGCTGCTAACGGCAGCATTAATGACTTCCGTCTTGCCACGGCTCACGTAGGTATTCAGGTACTCACGGATACGGTCATATACTACAACCGTATCGTTGATGGAGTAACCGATTACCGTAAGGATGGCGGCAATGAAGGCCTGGTCTACTTCCATGTTGAAGCCTAGACGTGCCCAACCGAAGGAGAAGATACCAAGAACGATGATGCTATCGTGCGCAAGGGCCATGATGGCACCAAGTGAGTATTGCCACTTGTTGAAGCGGAGCAGCAGGTAGAGGAAGATCAGGAGGAGACCAATGCCACCGGCCCAGAAGGCGGAACGCTTGATATCGTCGGCAATCGTTGGCCCTACCTTACTTACGCTGGTTACATGAGTGCCGGAGTCTGCACCGAGGTCGCCAAAGGCGTCCAGGCTAAGGTCTCCACCAACAACGGATTTAACGCCGGTGTAAAGGGCTTCCAGTACAACTTCCTGCGCTTCCCGGCCGTCCTCAGACTTGCCGGTCTGGCTTACTAGGTAATCAGTAACGATATTGTAGGTATTGTCAGAAGAAACGGCCTTGATGGTTGGTACGCTGCCGAAAGGATCTGCAAGTGCGTCACGAAGCGCCTGAGAGTCAACGTCCTGGTCGAATTCTACAACGTAGCTGTAGCCACCCTTGAAGTCAACGCCGAGGTCGAAACCACGGGTAGCAATGGAGGCAAGAGAAGCAAGTACGAGAATACCGGAGATGATGTAGGTAACCTTACGTCTCCCCATCCAGTCGATGTTGACATTGCTGAAGAGGTTCTTGGAAGGAGCGGTCCAGAAGCTAAGGCTCTTGCCCTTGTCCAACCACCATTCGATGACCAGGCGGCCAACGAGAACGGCGGTGAATACGGAGGAAACAACACCAACCATGAGTACTACTGCAAAGCCCTTGATGGGCCCAAGACCGAAGTAAGCGAGCACTGCTGCTACAAGTAGCGTGGTAACGTTGGCATCGATGATGGCAGAGTAAGAGTTGCTGAAACCATCCGTGACGGCGTTGCGCTCCGTTTTACCGGCGCGCAGTTCCTCGCGGATCCTTTCGTAGATAATTACGTTGGCATCAACGGCCATACCGATTGTGAGCAGGATACCAGCAATACCCGGTAGGGTAAGTACCGTACCAAAGCTAGACAAGGCACCGAAGATGAAAACCAGGTTGAGCAACAGGGCAAGGATCGAAACGATACCGGCACCACCGTAGTAGAACAACATGAACACGAGTACGAGACCGAAACCAACCAACAGGGCCGTGATGGAGCTGTTGATGTTAGCGGCACCGAGGCTCGGGCCAACGATACTCTCCTGGATGATCTGCGTGCGCGCGGGCAGACGACCAACCTTCAGGATATTAGCCAGGTCAGTTGCCGTCTGAACGTTGAAGTTACCAGTAATGGCGGTGTTGCCTCCGGGGATGGGACCGTTTACGCGCGGAGCAGAAACAACGCGGTCGTCGAGCAGGATGGCTACCTGGCGGTTGTTATCGTTCGCAGCTTCGGTGGTCATCCGGGCCCAGGTGCGGGCGCCTTCGGAGTTCATGCTCAGGTTCACCGCAATCTGTCCGTCGGGCTGAGGGCCAGAAGAGGTGTTGGTGATTACTTCACCGGTCAGGAGTGCTTCACCGGAGCGAGGCATTTGGAGTTGGTACAGTGCGTAGAGATCGGTTACTGGTTCGCCTTCGGCACCGGGGATCGGCGCTTCTTCCCAACGGAAAACAACATCACGGAACTGACGGGCTACTTCAGGAGATTCGAGTAACTTAGAAACTGCATCGAGGTCTTTCTCGGAAGCGATACCGAGTACGGACTCACCAAGGTTACCCGTGTTAGGGCTGAAAAGGCTGAAGAGCGGACCCGCAGTTTGCTGAACTTCTTCAGTGGTATCGATGCTTGCGACCTCGTTAGTGAGGTTGCCGAGGGTGTCAAGTGCGTAAATAGTGTCGTACCGAACGGTTGTTGGTTCAACGTAGTTACTGTCGCGGCCCGCTTCGATCTTCGCCTTACGGTCGAGTTGCTGATCAAGGGTGACGAGGGCGTTGAGGGCAGTATTGTCTACACGCTTAACGTGAAAGAATTCCAGGTTGGCGGCGGCTTGCAGGAAGGTACGAGCGCGGGCGGGGTTTTCGATGCCCGGCAGCTCGACGAGGATCAGGTCGCGGTCAGCATCAAGGCTAACGTTGGGCTGTACCACACCAAGTTGGTCAATACGCTTCTTGAGCAGGTCGAACGTCAACTGAACGGTCTCGTTGCCTTTATCGCGGAGAACGCGGACAACTTCCGCATCCGAAGAGTTGATGTTGATGTCTTCGCGCAGTGCGTCGTTGCTGCTGAAGATGGAAGCCAGTTTCTTGTCTCCGCGAACGTCTTGCCATGCGTCGGCAAAAAGTGCGATGAAATCATCCTGGGCGTTTGCTTGAGCTTGGGAGGCTTGTTCAATTGCTTTATTAAGAGTGATGTCGTCCTTGTTTTTCCGGGCGAGCGCAAAGAGGAACTCTTTGAGGTCTACCTGGAGGACGACTGACATGCCGCCCTTGAGGTCCAGGCCGAGGTTAAGCTGTTTGGCTTTAAGGTCCTGGTAAGTGAAAGATTTGAATCCGGGTACTTTGAGGATCTCCTGATCGGAGATGCTGTCGAGGAAATACGCGCGATCTGCACGCCATTCCTCTCCTTCGGTCTCGCCTGACTGTTCCGTCGCGAAGTCATCTGCATCGCCTTCCGCACCAGAGGTGGGAATGATGTAGAGGTACTGCACGGCCGTCACGATGAGCATGACCACAAGGAAGAATTTGATAATTCCCTTGCCTTGCATAATGAAAAAATTTAGGTTTAGCGGGGGCCTAACCTACAGTTACGTGGGTAGAGGACCACCACAATTAAAAAAGGGTGATTGAAATGCTGGTTTACACAACAAAAGCCCCCTTGCGAGGGCCCATGGAGAATAAAGTCAGCGTTCACGAAGCCGGAGCCTCCCAGACCCGGCTTTCGCGAAACGGCTGCAAATATACGAAGAGTTCGGATATACAAGCAGTTGGGCG
>CAYPIM010000132.1:0-16412 GCA_964410795.1 uncultured Lewinella sp.
TCCACTGCACCTGCGGCCGCGCCAAAAACACAAATAATTGCTGTAAATTATAATCGTAAACATTTTTGTGATTTTTTCTTTGGTCCTGCCGTGGCGCTCACCGTATATTCGCCACCTAAGAAAACAGCATCAATGTCCGATACCGTACCCCAGCGGCCGCCCCATTACCTTGACGAACTTAACGAAGTGCAGCGCCAGGCAGCCACCGCAACGGAGGGGCCGGTGCTGGTTATCGCAGGGCCTGGATCTGGGAAAACACGGGTACTTACTTACCGCATCGCTCACCTGATCGAGAAGGGGATCGCACCGTGGGAAATCCTGGCCTTGACCTTCACCAATAAGTCTGCTCGTGAAATGAAGGAGCGGATTTCTAAGGTGGTTGGAAACAAAGCTTCGGACATATGGGCCGGTACCTTTCACAGCCTCTTTGCCCGTATCCTCAGGGTGGAAGCTAAGCATATTGGGTACCCCAGTAACTTTACCATCTACGATACGGACGACACCAAGAGCCTGATCAACTCGATCATTAAGGAACTGAACCTGGACAAGTCCGTCTACCAGACCAATGCCATCAAAAACCGGATTTCGAGCGCAAAATCAAGCCTCGTTACGCCCAAGCTCTATATGAATAATTCGGAGCTGTTGACCCAGGATAAGCGCGCGAAAATGCCCCTGGTGCACAAAATTTATACCGCCTACGTAGCCCGCTGTAAAAAGGCTGGAGCGATGGATTTTGACGACTTACTCTTTCGCCTTTTCGAATTACTGCAAAACCATCCGGAGGTAGTGAAGAAGTACCGCCGTAAGTTTAAATACTTACTGGTGGATGAGTTTCAGGATACAAATACCTTGCAGTACGCCATCGTGAAAAAACTGGTGATGTATCCGGAGAGCCCCCGCAATATTTGTGTGGTAGGAGACGATGCACAGTCTATTTACGCCTTCCGTGGAGCGACTATCCAGAATATCCTCGATTTTGAACGGGACTTTGCTGATCACGGTATCCAGACCTTTAAGCTGGAACAGAATTACCGCAGCACTGAGCACATCGTTGAGGCCGCCAATGCGGTCATAAGTCATAACCGCCGCCAGATTCAGAAGAATATCTGGAGCCATAAAGGAGAAGGGCAGAAGATCAAGATCATCCGTGAAATGGATGATACCGGCGAAGGCCGCCGCGTTGCCGATACTATTGTGGAGCAGAAAAGCCGCTATCACCTCAAGAACGAGGAAATCGCCATCCTGTACCGTACCAACGCCCAGTCCCGCATCTTTGAGGAATACCTGCGCAAGTTTAATATTGCTTACCGTGTTTATGGAGGGCTGAGTTTTTACCAACGAAAGGAGGTGAAAGACATGGTGGCCTACCTTCGCTTGGTGGTAAACCCTCAGGATGAAGAAGCTTTCCGACGGAGTATCAATAATCCTAAGCGCGGCATTGGCAACACTAGTTTGGCTAAGGTGGCCAGCCTAGCGGCCCAAAAAGGCATTACCCAGTTTGAAGCACTTAAGCATGTTGCCCTCCCAAACCGTACGCGTCATTCTGCGGATGGTTTTATAGAACTGATCAAAAAAGCACGTGCTAAAGCCGATACCGCCAATGCTTATGAACTGGCGGAAACCGTTGCTCGTAAATCCGGATTGCTGGATAATTTGCGGAAAGACACCTCGATTGAGGGCATGGCGCGATTGGATAATTTTCAGGCCTTGCTGGATGGTATCAAGTCTTTTGTCGAAGAAGATACCCTGATTGATACGGATACATTGCCGGATAAAACACTGGCAACCTACCTGCAAAACATTGCGCTCCTGACGGATTTTGACAGCAATGAAGAAAAGAACAATACGGATGTCGTTACGCTGATGTCTGTCCACGCCGCTAAAGGGCTTGAATTCAAATCAGTCTTTGTCGTTGGCTTAGAGAAAGAACTCTTCCCCAGCTTCATGAGCATGGACAGTATGGAGGGGATGGATGAAGAGCGCCGTCTGTTCTATGTGGCCATTACTCGTGCTGAGCAGTACCTGACCCTTAGCTACGCCAATACCCGCTACCGCTACGGTAAGATGAAGATGAATGAACCCAGCATTTTTCTTACCGAAATTCCTGCCGAATCAGTAGAAAACACTAGCTACAGTCGCCGCTCAGAGAAGTCAGAGTACGACCCTTTAGAGCGACAACGGGCGAAGGTTACAGGTATCGTTCCTGTCCGTAAGCGTGGCACTGCAAAGTTCTCGCGGCCCAAAATGGACCCCTCAAAATTTAAGCCCAATGCCCCTTCCGAGATTGAAGTAGGCCAGCTGGTGATGCACCTGAAATTTGGCGAAGGTCGCATTACAAAAATTGACGGTGGTTCGGACAACCGGATAGCGACTATCCACTTTAGCGACCTCGCTCAACCAGAGAAGCGCATCATGCTGAGATTTGCCAAACTTCAGGTGCTAGACTAAAGGCTGCCCGGCCTTCAGGCCGTTGATGGTCTACCAGTCTTTAGGCTGGAATTGACAGCGCACTAGCGTTTTTGTGTAGCTTCAAGCTCATCTTCCAGCTTCACCACCCGAACCAAGGGCTTTTTAAGTTTTGCTTCTAGCTTTTTGCCTTCTTCTTCGCTGACAAGCCGAAGCTTAAACCGGCCAATAAGCCAACCAAAAGACATCCGCTGCCTGATGTAGTAGGTTTCTCCCGGGAGGAATGGAATAGTGATTCGTTCCCGGTTTTCGGTCTTGCTTACAATCTCTACTGGTTGCCCATCAGCAGGAGCAGCCCAGGAGAGGTAACCTCGCGGCCCCGTTTTTCCTATCAATTTACTGTCCTGGAATACATTGGCTTTGAGCGCCGTTCCAAAGGGGCTTTTTCGGAGAATGACGACTCTGGCGGAATCCTGATGCACTCTTTCTGCTCCCGCAAATTCAACGTACTGGGTTGTTGTAACACAGGAAGAGAGAAGGATGGATAAGACTAAGAGGGGGAGGGTTTTCATGCGGCAATTTATAAGAGTAACCGGTCAAATGGCTCCCACGTGGCGTTGGTACAGTATTTTAACATCTTTCAAAAGTCGCCTTTTTGCGGCTCTTAAAACTTTTGCTGTACCAGCATTAAGTAACCTCTTCGAGTAATAATCGGTTGCTAGAAGTGCTAAAATTTGACAAGTGAGCATAAAAAAGGAGCATTAGCACAAAAATTAGGGTACAACAATCGACCTTTTAGTCGTAAAATTGTTCCTCCATTAAACCAAGTTACCTGACATGTTGAAAAACGCTATGCTTTTCGCCGCCGCCCTTTTGCTTTTTACGGGCTGCACTGAAACTAACACCGCTTCGGATACTCCGGAAGCCCCAGTGGTTGATACCCCTCAGCCTGCTATACCTCAAACGGAAACACCCACCGAAACAGCCGAAATACCCCCCGAAGGCTATAAGCTAAATATCGTAGACGGTACGATCAAAAGCCCGCGCAAAGAGCTTGTAGGCAAGATCGGAGAGGTTCCAGTTGTGATCAACTACGGTAGCCCAGCGGTTAATGACCGGGTTATCTACGGCGATCTGGTTCCCTACAACAAAGTTTGGCGTACCGGTGCCAATGAAGCTACGCGCATTACCTTCCAACGCGATGTGATGGTAGGAAAAAGCGATACTAAGTTGACCGCCGGAACCTATGCACTCTTTAGCTTGCCAAGCAGTAAAGATGATTGGACGATCATTTTCAATAAAGTAGCAGACCAGTGGGGTGCTTATGATTACGAAGAGGGTGAAGACGCTGCGCGGGTAAAAGCTGAGTCTATGCCCGCCGATGAAAAAGCGGAGCGCATGGATTTTGCCCTTGATGGCAATGATATCCAGATGATGTGGGATGACCTCGTGATCGCTTTCCCCGTTGCTACTGCAGGGAAGTAATTTAATTCGGCAGTAATTTAGGACTACCGGAAAATATGCTCGCTTTGCTCGAGAGACTTTGCCTTATCGAACAGTGTCCGATAAGGCAAAGTCTCTCGAGCAAAGCGAGCATCCTTGTTTTATGTGAAGCGAGGTGAACCTAAAGACTAACCATTTCCCGTCCCCTTGGGCCGTCCCACAATATCTTTTTCCTCCGTAGGTCGAACGCGCTCAATAGGCGCCTTCTCGTACTTGTGGTCAAAGACTTTGGACACTTCGTGCCACCGGCCGTCAGTACCGTACTCCAGGGCATGGTAGCTGCCATCAGGAAGACTGATTGGTCCACCATCGGCGCCCTGGGCAATGATCAGGTTCTCGTAGACAATACGATTGGTTGCCGGTTCAAAGCGCATGGCTACATTGGCTTGCGCACTGTAAGTGAGCACTAATCGGGTATGGTCTTCCAGTAAATGCCCCTCAGGTGTGTAGACTGCGAAGACAGGGAGGCCGAAGGTGGGCTTCCCTTCATCGTCAAAGTGGAAAACATCGAGGATTTTCTGACGACTAAGGGCAGCATGCCGATCGTAGCCAAACAAGAAATAGTATGGTTTTCCTTGATAGGTTCCGCCCTCTAAAATTTTGTAAATCACGTAGCCTAGCCAATCCGTATTTGAGGTTATGGCCGTTTCTGGGTTTTGCCTGAGTTGCCCGCCCCGGTCAATCAAGGGGAGTAACTTGAGTTCGCCAGTATTGTATTGAATGGCACCGTAATGACGATATTCTTCCCGGTTTACGTGTAGTTCCCAGGTGAAAAATCGGAAACTGCTGTCCGGAGCCATTACTACTTTGAAGCCTTCTACGCCTGAGAAGTCAAAGTTGAAGCTGTTGGGCGTTTTTAAAGCTTCGACCAAGTCTTTGATCAAAAGCTTACACGCAAAGAACCGCGCATCGTCTGAACTGTCGGTATGCATGGTGTAAGAAACACGCAATAGGTCGGACTCCGCCTTCTGCAATTTTATATTGTCGGCATTGCTGATGGGCCCTGCTTGGGCAAAAAGCGCAATCGTGCAAAAAGCGCTCAGGAATAGAGAGAATACTAATTTCATGGGGATACTTGAAGTGGCCTGGTCTACCGGCGGAAAATCGTTTCGGTTATATTACGCCTGAAGTGACTGAAAAGTATATATCAGACGGTTACATTTGCAAAATGGTAACAGTTGACTTTACAAACAAGACTGCACTGGTGACGGGCAGTAGCAAAGGGGTTGGCGCAGCAACCGCCCGGATTCTAGCGGAGGCAGGAGCTCGCGTATGTGTGCATTATAAGGGCGATGTCGCAGGTGCAAAGTCAGTTGTAGCATCGCTCCCAGGAGCCGGACATACGCTCTTACAGGCTGACCTTGTAAACCCGAAGGAAGCCAAACGTTTGGTGGACAGTGCCGCTATGAAACTTGGCAGACTGGATATTCTCGTCAATAACGCTGGCATCTTTCGCTCTCATCCGGTAGACGGAAGCATGGGCTTTGAGGAATGGTTGGGGACTTTTCAGGAAACCATCAACACCAATCTTATCGGCCCTGCTGCCGCTTCTTTTGCCGCCATTCAGGTCATGCGCAAGCAAGGGGGAGGGGTGATTGTAAATGTTGGCAGCCGGGGAGCTTTCCGTGGGGAAGCCGGTCAGGTTGGTTATGGTGCAGCTAAAGCTGGGCTGCATTCCTTGTCCCAATCATTAGCTCAGGCTGTTGGCGGAGACAATATAACCGTCCACGCTGTTGCACCAGGCTTCATTGAAACAGCAATGGCCCGGCCACATTTGCAGGGGGCTGCCGGAGAAGCCGTCAAAGCCCAAAGCCCACTCAACCGGGTGGCTACCGTAGATGAGGTGGCAAGAGCAATTCTCTTTCTCGCCAGCCCGGAGGCAGGGTTTACTACCGGTGCCATCTTGGATATTAACGGAGCTAGTTACCTTCGCTAAAAGTAGGCACGGCTTCAGCCGTTGCCGTAAAACAATATTTAAGGCAACGGCTGAAGCCGTGCCACCCAACAAAAGCCCAGCTCTTGCGATACAATAAGAAACCTCAGCGTATGCAAGCACCGCAATCTTTAGACGATCGATTTAAAGATCCTCGCTTTACCCACGCGATGCTCAAAAGATTACCCGATTACCTGGCGGAGCAGCGATGGTTTACGAGCAAAGGAAAGGAGATTGCTAAATGCGCAATTCAAGACTCCCATACGGTAACGGAAGATACCGCCCTAGTGGTAATTCGTATCGATTTTGCCGACAAAAGCAAGGAGTTCTATCAAATGCCACTTGCTCAACTTGATCGGGTACAGGATCAGCGGAAGTACCTGAAAGGTACCCCAAAGATGATCCTGCTTAAGGTGCCAGGGGGGATTTACATCGTTGATGCTGTGCCGCTGCCGGCTTTTCGTCGAGCCCTCTACGAAATGGTAAGAAATGGTGTAGATACGTACGACGGTATCAACTGTGAATGTGGGAAATTCCTGCACCGCGCCCCTGACACCTTGGATAGTATAGTTCCCAGTATTGATACCAGCAATACCGCCATTATCTACGGCGATAAATACTTCTTCAAACTTTTCCGTAAGCTTGACCCAGGACTTAATCCTGATCTGGAGCTCGTTCGCTACCTCTCGGAAAAAACTGAATTTGTAAACTGCCCACCCTACGGCGGTAGCCTGGGCGTAGGTAAAATGACAGACTCCAACTACCTAAACCTTGGAATGCTCAGTGGTAAGGTGGAGAACAGTGGTGACGCCTGGGAATATTTTCAGGAGCTTACCGCCAAATACTTTATCGGAGACGGTGATGTAGACGAAGAAACCCTCGCCAGTGTCCGTCTCCTGGCTCAACGAACAGCAGAAATGCACCATGCGCTCGCAACGGGTGTCGGAGACATGTTGAAGCCTACTGCACTCACTACCGACTACCGTACAGAAATCACTTCCGCAGCTAAAAAACTGCTTGACCGCCAGGTTACGGAGCTTCGCGCTAAAGCGCCAGACCTAGCTCCGAAAATGCAGGACCTAGCTCAGCAGGTACTTGATTTGGAGCCAATTTTAAATGAACGCCTTACCAGTATTGCCGATCAGGATATGGTATTCGACCTTATCCGTATTCATGCAGACTACCACTTGGGCCAGGTACTCGTCACTGCCGATGATTATGTTATCATTGACTTTGAAGGAGAACCATTGCTGAGCATCCCCGAGCGCCGTCGCAGGCGGCCCGCACTGAAGGATGTTGCCGGAATGGTCCGCTCCTTTCACTACGCCATCAACGCCCAGTTGTTGTTGAACGAAGAAACCTACACAGGCTATGACCAGGCTGTTCTGTTCGGCCGGGCAGACGAATGGTACAAAACTGTTTCCGAAGTTTACCTTGAGGCCTATTTTAGTGCCTGCGGAGATGCAGCCTTTCTCCCTGCTTCTGATGAGGACCGTAAAACATTACTCGATCTTTTCATCCTTGAGAAGGCGATTTATGAGGTTGCTTATGAGCTGAATTCGCGGCCAGCATGGCTGGGAGTTCCGCTAGGTGGCGTATTGGGAGTGGTTTGATTCCGGTTTCTGCTAATTCAGCAGTGAAAACGGCTTTATTAGAACTCCTCCCGGGTGCTGATCTTGTTGGTTTTTAACTCGTGTTAGTAGTTGCCATACTACTGGATACACGGCTTTTTCGAGATTTGGCTCCCTTTCTGTCGAGCCTTAGGCGAGACGTGCGGGAGAGGCAGAAATCTGAAATTATCTAGTAGTTTGATCAGCTATAATACCACCCCAACCGTCAAGTAAAATGCCCTGGGCGCACTAGGAATAATTCCTGGCCCCGGGTACCCGGTAGCTCGTCGGGTAAAGTAGGTTTCGTTCAGGAAATTGTTGATCCCACCTTCCAGGGTGAATTTTCTCCAGCGGTAACTAAGCGACAGGTCCATAACACCATATGCGGGTATTTCTCCGACGATACCAGACTGGTTGTCTTGCCGGTCTTGCGCAGCATTGGAGGCATCGGTAAATTGATCTGAGAGGTAAGCGTATTGCACCGAACCTAATAGGTTGCCGAAACCAAACCGCAGGCCGGTTTTGAGGTTAAGGAAAGGAATGAATTCTACCTCATTACCCGCAACGCCGGCGATGTCGGAAGAAAGATATTCAGAGCGTGTAAGGCTTGTGTTTGCAAAGCCAGTGAGCGTATAAGGGGTGCCACGTTCCGTTTTACTTTCAAGAAACTTATACTCAACCAGGGTTTCAAGCCCGTAGATGAAGGCTTCGCCGATGTTACTCCGGAGGCGGATGATGCGGCCGGTAGGGCGTTCTTGTCCGTTGGCGTTTATCCGGACTTCAGGAGTGAGTACTTCGCCAAGACGACCATTGTACCGCAGCCCGAAAATATTTGCGTTATAGCTTAGCCGTTTGATGTCTCCTCGTAGCCCGGCATCGGCAGTAAAGCCGCTTTCGTCCCGAATATCAGCTGCTACCTGAAAGCTGGGGTTTACGGTTCGGATATCATTGAAGGTAACGGAGCGATAGTTCTGACTAATGTTGGCGAAGAACTCAAGTTGTTCAGAAGGCAGGAAGCTAAGGCCAAGACCGAGCAGTAGTTTGTTGCGAGCGAATTCGCGCGTATCGATGAATTCGCTGTCGCGGATTGGGGTGCCGGCCAAATCAAAATCAATGCGGCGGTAGGTGCCTTCAGCCTGCGTATTAATGTACTCGTAGCGGAACCCAGGCGTCAAGCTTAGTTTGTCGTTCAGGTAAAGAATATGCTCACCGAATAAGGCTACATTGCGATTGGGAAAAGTGAAGGCAGACTGGTTGGAGAAGGCAGGGAATTCGTCCGTAGCTAGCCTGAAATCCGCGTTGTTACCGTTGGTTCCTGGCCCCTGAATGGCAGTGTTGTTGGCTCGGTAATACTTTGCACCAAGCAGGAAAACTGCGGAACGTTCGCCAAGTTTATAGCGGTGTAGAAGCCGTGCCTCCGCACCATAATTATTGAATTCGCCAGCGATGAGGTCGCGTGGAGCAGACAAGTCGTCTACCTGAGAAACACGGTTGGTTCTGAAGCCTACCGCCCTGCGGGCGGCGTCAAGGGCGAAGAGATTTAGGGATAAGTTTGTCTGATCGTTCAGCTTATGGTCCCAACGGAGGCTGTACAGCTGCCAGTCTACATCGAACCAGTTCCGGGTTCTGTTGCTCTGTAGGGGATCGGCGTAGAACTGAGCATCAGTGAGCCCTCCTGCCTGTTGTGCGAGGTAGTCCAAATAGGTATACTCGAAGCTGATTTTACTGTTTTCTGCGACTTCGTAATCCAGATGGAAATAGGCATTGTAGCTGTTAAAACCGGAGTTGGGGCGAAAGCCATCACCTCGTTTGTAGTTGAAATAGCCATAGTAGCCAAGTTTGCCAACGGTACCGCTCAGGGCGTTGAAGCTCGTGAAAAGGCCGTTGGATCCGATAGTTTGCCGACTGGTCAGTTCTATCTTTTTGCGTGGGTTAGGTTTCCTGAAAACGAAATTGACCAGGCCGCCAAACTGTGTGCCATACTGAAGGCTTGCCGCACCGCGAATTACCTGGATTTCACTAAGGGCTTCGGCAGGAGGGGTGTAATAACTTTCCGGATAGCCAAGTACGTCCGCGCTAATGTCGTAACCGTTTTGGCGGGTGTTGAAGCTTGCGGACCGATTGGGGTCGAGCCCGCGGCCGCCGATACTGAGTTGTAGGCCCGCGTCGTCGGATTCGTAGATGTTGAGGCCGGAAACTTCTGCATAAATCTGGCGAGCCTGGTTGCTGGCCAGGTTGACCGTAAGGGCATCCAGGCGGACGACTTCGGTTTTCTTGCCAGCGTAGATCGCAGTGCCTTCGACGGCGCGGAGACGGGAAATAGCCGCACGGTTCTTGCCTTCCGCCACAACGGTCACCGCGGCAAGATCTTGTTGAAGCGGGCTAAGTTGGAGGGTCAGGCTTTGGGTGTTTTTGCTGAAGCTTACCAACTCTTGCCGGCTGCTAAAACCAGTCGCCAGAATAGTGAGGGTGAGGGTAGTAGATTCCGTTGTAATCGTAGCCTTACCTCGGCGGTCAGTAGTGTAGATGCGAGCAGTCTCCTCAGCAAAAATTTCCGTTGCCGGAAGAATCCTGCCATCTTCTTTGCTTTGAATGGTTAGATTAAGGGTGTTGAACGCTGTGGCTTCCTGAAGGGGTTGGGCGCGGACGCTGGTGCAAAGTAGAAGTAAAAAGAGCAGGGTTAGGTTGCTTGTAACCTCACCCCCGGCCCCTCTCCACAGGAGAGGGGTGACGTATCGAAGGAGTTGGCTACGCAATGATAGCTTTTTTATGAAGTGATTATAGCTTAAGGTAAGACATTGTCTCAGGAACTTTGAGGGGGTATTGTCAAGGACGAACGAAGCGTACATTCTCGTCTCTTTTCTCCCGTGGGGATAGGTTTCGGGCGAAGTGAGTTGCCTGGGTTTCCTCCGTATGATATTGCGAAAGCTAAAGTCCATAGATAGTATCTTCAAAGGGCATGAGCCATTCCGTCCGGGGAGTGTCGTTGGTGATGGTACTCAGGTTGATGTCGGGGTTGACGTATACTTTACTGCCACGGCCGTTGAGCGCAACGTAGCTTTCCGCGTAAACGGCGGGCAAAGGTCCGTCTTTTTCCTGGTGTAGGGAAGCTAAATGGTGCGCGAATTCCAGAATAAAGTCTGGTTGTGTCGCCAGCTGCTTATTCTGAAAGGTGGTCAGATAGTCGGCGGGGTTGACAACGGTCCGTTTACCGGAGGTAGGGTCTACAATTTTGTAGTTAAGGTACCCCGCTTTTTCCATGAGCATTACCCGCCAGCTAAAACGGTAACCTTCCTCCGTCCAAAAGAGCTCTCCGGGGTAAACCAGGTAGCGCCAGGGGACCACAAGGTGTAGCGCGAGGACGGCGTAAACGACCGCTTTGCTCCAATTAACCTTTTTTGCATCCTGCGTCCGCGCCCTTTTATTAGATTGATCGATGTGATGATCTGATAGATTGATCGACGAAGTAGGCTTGACCCAGGACCAAGTGCTTCGAAGTAGATTAAGCAAGCGATTATGAAAACCCGCATCAAAAAACACCAGCGCGCTCACAATCATGATGTAAGGAAACATGCCGATGGGAAAGAGCACGCGGGTTAGCACATGGAATACAACCACGGCAACGAAAGCCAGCGGGCGGGTAGGGCGCCAGAGGAGGAAAAATACAATGAAGAGATCGTAGGCAGCCCCGGCCCAGGAGAAGGCGAAGTGCACCCAAACTTGCTGCATCAAATCGCCAAGTAACGGAATGTCGTACTTAGCTGGCAGCCAGATGGCCAGCGGTTGCGCCTCGATCAGCCAGTCGGAATTGAGCTTGGCAAGGCCAGCGTAAAAGTAAACGACCCCAACGAATACCTTAAGGCAATTGATCGTCCAGCGAGGAACAGTAACACTTTTATCTGCGCCTCGATCAATGGAAAAATAGTCTGCTGCCGGTAGCCAGATCAGCACAAAACCTAGCAAGCTGACGAAATAATAGTGGTTAAGGTAAGTGGTCTTATCCATCAGCTCTATGTAGGTGAAGCTGAGGAAGAAAACGGTGATAGCAAGTCGGTACTTCCAACCCAACATTACCATTGTGGCCGAAATAAAGGCTATCGCAAAAAGTGCGTAGGTCCAGTTGCCCAACGGCTTGACCCACTCGAAGTAGCGGTAACTGAAAAAGTAATCGGGCTCGAGGTAAAGTTTTTCAATCCAACCGTTCCACCAGAAACGCAGAATGCTCAAAGCCATCAACAGGCCGAAGCCAATGCGGAAGGTCGCCAGTGGAGCAGGGGAGGAAGCAGGTAGATTGATAGTGTACTAGATTGAAAGATTAGTAGATCTGATAGATTTATAGAGCTGCCGCTGTTAGCACTCACTGCGCTGCGCTTGTTCGCCTCGGTGGGATAGACACACATTTTAAACACTCTCCGACTCCACTACACCGGCCCTCGATTTCTGCCTCTCCAAAAACGGTTCGCCTTAGACTGCTTGAGACCGCGTTAGTTCGCCAGGCTCTCAATCTATCAGGTCTACCAAACTATCAATCTACTTCAGTCGCCATCGGCATCGACATAATCAACATTGATGCTAAGGGCTTGAAGCATGTCTACCTTCAGGAGAACTACCAGGCGTTGCATCTCGTCGTAAAGGGTGAGCATGCGGACGTTGTCATCGGTTACCTGGGCGGATAAGTCAGTACCGACATTTTCGGCTGCGGTTCTGACTGCTGTGAACTGATTAGAGATTTTTGAACTTAGCAACTCTCCGTCGCGCATTACGTTGAGGGTGTTGAGGTACTCCGCCAGCCCTCGGTCATTGAAGAAGTCTTCTAAGGAGGAGAGAGAAGCAAGCATGAGCGATTTTGAGTGGCCGGAGTAGAGTGCTTCGGCACGGTTGGCAAGAGGCATGTCGCTGAAGACGCCTGCGGGGATGCCGACTTTTCCCGCGCGCAAAAATTTCTCGTAGTAGAAGATGTAGTCGTTTACCGTGCGGTCTACGCTGGCGGTAGCAGAGTTGCCATCGTTGAGGGCGTAAGCGGTGATGAAGTCACTGGTCCATTCTTCTTTAGCGGTATTGATCAGGTCGCGAAGGGTGACGGTGAGGGTTGCTATGTACTCGCGGCGGGCGTTTGCTGCGGGGCCAGTGGCCAGTAATTCATCGGTATCAACGTAAAGCAGGTAATCCAGGGCGGGGAAACCCTGCGCAACGGTTTGACTGGGCAACTCCAGGTTGAAATCTTCAGTAGCGATGTTTTGCTCAATCATTTCCGTATTGGTAGGGTAGGTGTTGGCCCGGAAACGAAGGTTGATTTCTTCAGCTCGGCCCATCAGGAAGGGACTTAATGCTTGCCATGATAGGTAAGCTGCTTGAAAATCAGCGCGAAGCCCCCCAAGTTTCTCGCCGGTTGGAGCAGCTGCAAAATCGAAAGCTGCTGTAGTTAACTGCACGGAGGCAGCACTTGAGGCTTCGTAAGCAGGCACAATCACGTCGTTGCCCCAGTCTTCGAGCATCGCTTTACGATCAAAAGATGGGAGCATCGGCCCATCGTCGTCGGTCCCGTTAGTTGTCGGGCCACAAGCCGTGACGAGGAGTAGTAGAGCAGTGCAGGAAAGAAAAAATAAACGTTGCATCGGAAATCTTTATAAAGGATAGTGATGAGAGCGGAAATGCCTTTAGTTGCAGAAGAAGGCACTTGAGGGGTAAAGCCCGGCGGTAACTGCACTGGCTTGTAGTTCGTTGTTGATCACCCGAATTTCTTCGGCCGTAAGGCCCCAGAAACCAAAGTCGCCTTCGTTGCGGAGGTCTTCGAGCAGAATGCCGGAGATGATTTCAAAGTCAGCCGGGACGAAGTTGCCCGAATCTTTAGCGATAAAGCGAAGGGAGTAGATGAAGCCGTAAGCTTCGCTCAGTGCGTGGAAGGCACCACCTTTATTGGCGGGCATCGCTTCGAGGTCGGCAATAGCTTCACAGAGGTAGTAACTGGCACGGGCAGCGAGTACTTTGTTGAGTTCTGCCCGGATCATGATGGCCTGGCGCTCCACTTCGTTGTAGTCCTGGGCGACAACAGCGGCACGGCCGGTCCGGTAAGAACGCTCAACGATGGTGGCAAGCGCGGTAAAACTGCCTTGTTCGGCAACTTTACCGGTGTATTCGTTCAGGAAATTATCCGCATCGCCAATGTCGGTGAGCAGTTGGGCGGGGTCAGCAGAAGCTCCGGCGAGGTAGCCGTAGGCTTCGTCCCAAAAGTGTTCTACGGCGGTGTAGGGCTTGCCGTCAACCGTGGTCATGGCGTTGTTGTCGGCTTGGTTGGTTCCTTCAAAAAGCACCGCGGTACTAAGGTAGTTGTTGGCTACCTGATCGTACATAAGAGCGCCGATAAGACTCTTTGCAAAGGCCTGGTTGTACTCAAGGCCCCAAGAGCTTACGTAGCGGGTGTTGCTGCCATCGACAATTTGCCCGGCCTGGCCTTCCGCAGCAAGTTCGTTGCGATTCGGGAAGACTTCATTTACCTGATTAAAAATCCAGGTTTCAAAGTCTGATTTTACCTCTGCTGCGCCAACAGAGTTGGCGGCGAAGAGATCGCGGCTGGCGGCCACTTTAGAACGGAGCGACTTAGTTGAGGCGTTCAGCTCGGCATCAGCAAAGGGTTCGGTGCCTTCTGCGTTGGTGAACATGTTCATTAGTCCGTCGCGGGTCTGGTCGAAGTCGAGCATCGCAGCGGTCAGCTCTTCTGCCATCGCAATGCGGGTGGTTTGGCCGGAAAAGGAAACCGTAGAGACGCCATCGCGGTCGAAACTATAGGTTGCTGGAACGTCGAGATTTAGGCTCATGCCATCGTCATCTTCACATGCAGCAGCGGTAAAAAGCAGGATTAGGCCTGCAAAAAGGTAGATAGAAGTTTTCATTTAAATGGTTTGGTTGGGCTGAGGAAATTGGGCTTAAGTTTATCTATACTAAATCTTAATAGTGCAAAGGTAGTGTTGACGGATTGAGGTGTGCAAGCTTTTGATTGCTTATTTTGAATTTGTCTTGATAAGGATTTTGATAGAGGAGTTTTACTCCGAGTTGGCTCCCTTATTCTGTTTAGGAAAACCTTCCCTTGCACCTGCGTGCGCGCCTTGGAAAAGCCATTAGCGAAAATTCGCTAAATTCCGTACCTTCGCCTTTGAACTCAAGATCATTATGCAATACATCTCCACCCGTAACCTTCGTTTTGTTTTGAACGAAGTACTTGACCTTTCCAAAATTCGCAGTTTTGAAGCCCACGAAGCTTTTGATCACGACGCGACCGAAATGACGCTCGACGCAGCCAAGCAGCTTGCCGATCAGCACCTGTTCCCGTACTACCGGGAGATGGACAAGAACAAGGCCTATTATAAGGACGGTGAAGTGCACGTATTGCCCGAAGTAGGGGAGAGCATGCGCCACCTGGGCGGCGGCGGCTGGATCAGTGCGATGTGGGACTACGATAACGGAGGCCAGCAAATGCCTTCAGTGATTGGCAACGCAGCGGGACTGATTTTTCAGGCGGCCAACGGAAATATGGCAGCTTATAGCTTTCTGACCACCGGTGCTGCTAACCTGATCCGTAATTTCGGAACAGATGAGTTGAAGAGCATTTACCTGGATAAAATGTCTGCCGGAGAGTGGCAAGGCACTATGGCCCTGACCGAGCCACAGGCCGGCTCCTCGCTGTCTGACATTACGACGAGCTACGAAGACAACGGAGACGGAAGCTACAACATTAAGGGTCAGAAAATCTATATCTCTGGTGGTGATCACAATGCTACCGATAACGTTGTTCACTTGCTCCTGGCTCGTAAGAAGGATGGCCCCAAGGGCATGAAGGGCGTAAGCCTTTTCGTAGTACCAAAGCATCTTCCTTCCGCTGATGGCCTTATTGATAACCACGTTACAACGGCCGGGATCTACGGTAAAATGGGACAGAAAGGCTACGTAGCCGCCCACCTGATGTACGGCGAGCAGGGCGAAACCAAGGGCTACCTGGTTGGGGAAGAATTCCGTGGCCTGAACTGTATGTTCCAGATGATGAATGAGGCCCGTATCGGTACTGGTATCATGGCAGCTGGTTCGGCTTCGGCGGCCTACTATGCCAGCCTGCAGTACGCCAAGGAGCGCCCGCAGGGCCGGCACCCTGGTAATAAGGACGTCAATGCTCCTCAGGTTCTCATCGCAGAGCACGCCGATGTCCGCCGGATGCTCCTATTCCAAAAAGCCGTGGTAGAAGGCAGTGTAGATCTGCTGCTGCAGTGCTCGCTCTACGAAGATCTTAGCAAGGTGAGTACAGACCCAGCCGAAAAGGAGCGCGCTCACCTGCTTACGGAGCTGCTCACGCCGATTGCAAAGTCGTTCCCGAGCGAGTATGGCAACGAATCGGTGAGCACGGGCATGCAGGTACTCGGCGGGGCTGGTTACTGCGACGATTTCCCGTTGGAACAGATCTTCCGCGACATCCGCGTTAACTCCATCTACGAGGGCACCACTACCATCCACGGGCTTGATCTCTTGGGCCGTAAAATGATGATGAAGGGTGGCAAGACCGTACAGTACCTTATGGAAGAGGTGCAAGCTACCATTGCACCCGCAATGGCCAACGAAACCACTAAGCCATTGGCGGAAAGCCTGGCCAAGAGCCTCGGCGGGGTGCAGCAAGTGATGGGCCACCTGATGGGGCTGGCGCAGTCCGAAGACCCGAAAGTCTTCCTGGCCGACGCAACCATCTTCCTCGATTACTTCAGCCTCCACGTCATCGGCTGGCTCTGGCTGCGCGAAGCGCTTGCCGCTGATAAGGCCTTGCCGACCGCAGAAGGACAAGACGACCAGAATTTCTACCGTTCTAAACTGCTTACCGCACGTTTCTACTTCAACTATATCTTCCCGAAGGTTTCTGCGCACAAACGGACACTGCTGGGAACTGAGCGAATTACGCTCGGGGCTGATGCTGAGTTGTTGGT